>CAYTCW010000216.1:0-4722 GCA_964436235.1 uncultured bacterium | reverse complement strand
TGCAAACTGATTTTGGAAAATTACTTGATAACCTAAATAAAATGTGATAATTCATTTTTACAATGGTTTTCAGGTGCGAAACTTAAGTAAATTATATAGTCATTTTGAGCGACGGTGCGAGGTGAGATATAACGACTTTGAGCTTTATATCAATTATTGTTAACGATGCTCCCTTGTCATCAAATTATGCCTTATCTGTTCTACTTTCTCGCTCCCGTGATTGTTCATACATAAACTTTAAAGAACGAGCGCTACTTCTTCTTGCTTGTAATGCAATAGATGGCTCGTTGACACTTAAAGATAGTGAACAAAATATTGTTGATCAAATAGAAACAAAACTATTTCCAGCAACTAATCTTGAAAGGGAATTAATGAATGTTTTTCTTTTTCTTTTGTTAAAATCAAAGGTTGGACAGCTTTCAGCGCTATTGTCAAAATCCGAAAATATTGGATCCCTCTCTAAAATCATAAATATGTATGATCATATATATCAAAACACACAAGAACATGGGCAATTTTAAGTACAAATTTATAAGGTAGTATTCAATAAAGATCATGTACTGAAGGAAATTCAACAACGAATACAAAAAAGAAGCGTAAAAGGTTCGGAAATATAGTTTTCAATTGATTCCTTCAACTTCGCAATCTCCGTCTTATAGGTCATTACATCGATGTCATGGGGCAAAACGTCGATTCCCCTGACATATAAAGCGGCGCTGCCGGCAAGCCACCATTTTATTTTGTTATTTTCATGAACGGAACATATCCATTCAATCGTATTATCTGTGATATTTCTATCGTTTTTATGAATATTTTTTTCTTTATCCAGAAGATAGTTATTGTAATTAGTTTCGAGCAATTGCCCGTCATGGCCAAACATCAGACTGGCCGGATAAATTCTTCTGTAAAGGCCATTTTCATCACGCTCAAAATACATCGATTTAAGCTCGCTCTCAGAAACGCCCGAACTATCCGACACTTTATAAACAAATGCATTGCCTTCTCGGCTGACCTGTATTTTCACGAATACTCCATTAATGATTTTTTTGTTAAATTGGGTGATGAAGCCTCTCGGGCCGCGCGCCAACACCAGAAGCCTTTAGATTTTTATCAATATTCAATATTGATAAAGCCAATTAATTTTTAGTTATTTTCAGCCCAATCTTTGCAAATGATTGTAGCTTGTTCAAGAACAGTATCAGTCGCTTTTTGCTGTTTGTCAGGCGGGTATCCATACTTTCTCAATATTTTTTTTATGGAAAGTCTTATAGCCGCTTGAATGCTTTCTCTTAATGTCCAATCAATTTTGACATTTTTTCTAATAGTTTCAACAAGTTCTCTGGCAATCATTTTTAATGTTTCATCGCCCAGGACTTTTACAGCGCTGTCATTAACTTCAAGGGCATCGTAAAACGCGAGTTCATCATCATTCAATTTTAATTTTTCGCCGCGTTTTAGCGATTCACGCATCTTTTTGGCAAGTTCGATTAGTTCTTCAATAATTATTGCCGTTTCGATTGTTTTATTTTGATATTTTTTAATCGTTTTTTCGAGCAATTCGGCAAATGATCTTCCTGTGATTAAATTCTTCTTCGTTCTTATTTTTATTTCGTCATTCAATAATTTTTTTAGCAATTCAATTGCGACATTTTTTTGCTTGATTCCGCGTATTTCATCTAAAAATTCATCTGATAATATTGAAATATCAGGCTTTTTCAAACCCGCGGCGTCAAAAATATCGATTATTTGATCGCTCGAAACAGCTTTCGAAACAATTTGCCTGATTGCGGAATCGAGATTATCGGGCATCGGTTGCGGTCCAATAACGGTGCTTTTAGCTATCGCGGCTTTGACGGCTTGAAAAAATGCAAGTTCGTCCCGGATTTTAAGCGCCTCGACATGTGGAACCGCAAGAGCAAACGCTTTTGATAGTTCAACGACATGTTTTATGAATCTTTCGCGTCCATTATCCTGATTTAAAATATGCTCGATCGTTTCAAGAATTATCGTCATTTTTTCTTTCACTGTAGCCGTGAAAAATTTCTTGTATTCATAACCGTGAAGCATATTTTTAATAATTTCATACTTTTCGAGCATGACTTTAACCGCGTCATCTTTATCAAATGTCGGTTTACCTTTGCCTCCGCTTTCGGTGTAGTCTATAAGCGCGCTTTTTAATTCGCCTGCTATTCCTATATAATCAACAATTAATCCGCCGGGCTTATCTTTAAAAACTCGGTTAACTCTGGCGATTGCCTGCATAAGTCCATGTCCGCGCATCGGCTTATCGACATACATCGTGTGAAGGCATGGTGCGTCAAAGCCGGTAAGCCACATATCACGGACGATTGCGAGTTTAATCGGCGATGATGGGTTTTTAAATACTTTGGCGATATTTTGCCGTCTTTGTTTGTTTCTGATTTGTTCCTGCCATTCAACCGGATCGGTCGCAGAACCCGTCATAATGACTTTTAAAAAGCCGGCTTCGTCATTTTCGTTATGCCACCGGGGCCGTAATTTTATAATTTCGTTATATAGTTCAACGCAAATTCTACGGCTCATGCAAACGATCATGCCTTTACCGTCGATGATTTCAAGCCGCTCTTCAAAATGATCAACGATATCTTCGGCGATTTTTTTGATTCGTTTTTCGCTTCCGACAATCGCTTCTACTCGCGCCCACTTTGTTTTCAAACTTTCTTTTACATATTCTTCCTCAAATTCGGTAACTTCTTCAAATTCTCCGTCAATTTTCGGTTTTTCTTCTTCCTTCAATTCAAGTTTCGCAAGGCGGCTTTCATAATATATTTTGACCGTCGCGCCGTCATTTACAGCGCGTTCAATATCGTAAATGTCAATGTAATCGCCAAAAACTGCCGGAGTGTTTTTATCGGCCTTTTCAATCGGCGTTCCGGTAAAGCCTATAAATGAAGCGTTAGGAAGCGCATCACGCATATTCCTTGCAAAGCCGTCAATAAAATCATATTGGCTGCGGTGCGCTTCATCGGCGATTACAATAATGTTTTTTCTATCCGATAGCATCGGATACTTTTCGCCTTTTATTTCAGGAAAGAACTTTTGTATCGTAGTAAATACAATTCCGCCGGAAGCGACTTTCAACAATTCTTTCAGTTGGTCTCGCGATTCGGCTTTCACAGGCTCCTGCCTTAAGAGGTCCTGGCTGTTGCAGAAAGTTTCAAATAATTGGCTGTCCAGATCGTTTCTGTCGGTAAGCATTATTACGGTCGGATTGTCGAGTTTCAAAACGAGTTTTCCGGTGTAAAAGACCATTATCAAACTTTTTCCCGAACCTTGCGTATGCCATATAACGCCGGCGCGCCTGTCGCCTTTTGTCGCGGCGGCTTTGATGGTCGATGAAATCGCTTTATTGACGGCATGATATTGATGATATGCGGCGGCTTTCTTGATTAATCCTTTTTCGGTTTTTTCAAAAACGATGAAGTGCCGTAAAATGTCGAGTAATCTTCGCTTTTCAAAAATTCCTTTTATGAGGACTTCCATCTGCGGCATCGTCGATTTGGCTATTTCCACTCCATCAATCGTTTTCCATGGCATAAATCTTTCTTTATCGGATGAAATGGTGCCCGAACGCGCTTCGATTCCATCGCTTATGACGAC
This sequence comes from uncultured bacterium, assembly GCA_964436235.1. GTDB lineage: Bacteria > Muiribacteriota > UBA9980 > UBA9980 > UBA9980 > UBA9980. The sequence continues at coordinate 1,083 of CAYTCW010000216.1, read as the reverse complement.
GATTTCGTTATAATGAAAAAGCGTGGGTATCTGGCTTTTATAAGTTTGTATTTGATTGAAGGCGCTCCATATCGTAGCGTTTTCATCGGAAGGATTTTTCAATTCGATTACCGCGATCGGAATGCCGTTAACGAAAACAACTATATCCGGCCTTCTGTTATGGTTGTTTTCGATGACAGAAAATTGATTTACAGCCAAAAACTCATTATTTTCGGGATTTTCAAAGTCTATCGGCCATATTTTATCGTTAATGATTCGGCCTTCGCGGTTTCTGTATTCGACGTCGATTCCTTCGGTCAAATATTTGTGTATGATTTTGTTGTTCACATCAAGCCGTGGCCCGCGTGTTCGCAATAATTTCTTGACCGCTTCGTCTTTAGCGTCTTCCGGAAAATCAGGATTCAGTCTGTCAATAGCATCTTTAAGCCTTCCGGTCAATATTACATCGAGATAATTTTGACGTTCAGGATTCTGGCCGTCACGTGAAATATCAGGGCCGAAAACAATCTGATAGCCGAGTTCCTCGAAAATTTCGAGCGCGGCTTCTTCGATATGCGATTCGTTTAAGTAATGGGTCATATACTGCCTTCTAAAATTTTTATTTCAACAACGTTTCAAAGCTAGCAAGGCTAATGTTGGCCTGCTTTAATATGCTATAAAAAGTTCCTGCCGGAATTTCTTTTTTAGCCATTGGAAGTATGGCTATATTGCCTTTCTCGTTTTTGAACTTGGCGTGAGAGCCTTTTTGAGAAACGAGCCTGAAAGCGAGTTTATTTAAAACAAATTCGATTTCTTTTGATGAATATAGTTTAGGCACTTATTTTTTCCCTTCCTATAAAAATCCGATCTATTTTTGGAATTTCGATATTTTCATTTTCAAAATAGAGTTCGGCCGCTTCTTTAATATTGGCTACCGCCTCCTCGAATGTTTCGCCGAACGATGAAATGTTGACATTAAGGCATTGCGCGACATAATGCTTTCCTTCCTGCCAGATGACATAATCGATTTCTTTCATTTGCCTCTCCTGATTTTTATTTTACTCTGATTTTTCCGGACATAAGTTTAGGTAATAGTGAATCACG
>CAYTCW010000215.1:0-4737 GCA_964436235.1 uncultured bacterium | reverse complement strand
ATTGAACAAAGCTCCGCTGATAATTTGATGAACGGTCTTCGGCGCCGGCGTCATATCGTACGCCGTGCCGTCTATAATCTCCCAGCGCTCGTTTTCGGGCCATTTTAAATAATGGCTATAGTTAAACTTAGTTTCTGCTTTTTTTAAAGGTAATCCCGCCATGGCTCCTCCTTTAAATAATTTCCGGTCTGAGCTTTTTAAATTATTATGTGAAACATATTATATCATAACGGGCGATTTTTATCAAGCGCTTGCGGCCGGCGGCCCGCCGGAACCATCGGACGGAAACTTAAGGAAAAGCGCAGCGCCGGCGAAGCATATAGCCGAAGCGATATAAGCCGCGGCGGTGAATTCGCCGGTCAGATCATGGACGAAACCGCCGGTAATAGGGCCCGATATGCCGGCCGCGGCGTAGCCGAGGAATATGTATGGATAAACGTGGCCGAGGTTGTCCGCCCCGTAGATCTGCGCGGCCTCTTTGGCGAAAAGCACGAAATTGGCGCCGAAACAAAAACCGATGAACGCCGCCAGCAATAGATAAGAACTGTCCGTGAGCGAAACTAAGCCGAGCAGGAAAAGAAAAAACGTCTGAAACGAAAAAGCCGTCAGTATGCAGGCCCGGCCGCTGATCTTATCGCTGACCCAGCCCCAGAAGAGGCGGCCCGAAAAATTAGCGAACGCGAAAACGGAGATGCCCAGCATCAAAGTACCCTTGAGGATGCCGTGCTCCATGCCGATCGGCTTGAGATTTCCGATTACTAAAAGCCCCGAGAACGAGCCGCAGAACACTCCGGCGGCAAGCCTGTAAAAACGGAGGTCGCGAAAAAGTTTTTTCAGCTCGACGTGTTTTTCGGGCGGCTCGTGCGCCGGCGCGCTTACGAAAAATGAAGAAACGAAGACAACCGCGCCGTAGGCGGCGCCGACAAATATAAATATCTGCAGTACGCCGTATCCCGTTTTCATCAACAAAGCGGAGAGTGCGGTCATAACGATTGCGGCGAGGCCGAAGCCTGCCGAGGCGATGCCGGTGACTAAACCTTTCTTTTCAGGAAAACACCTGACGGGGACCGTCAGAGACACGAAATATCCGAACCCGGTACCTATGCCCGCCAGAACGCCCACGCCGAGAAGCACCAGCCGGAAATCGCCGCCGGAAAAGCCCGCCAGTGAGTATCCGGCGAAGAAGAAAAGCGCGGACAGCCGCATTAAAAAAGCCGGGCCCGAACGCTCCTCGATGCGGTCGGCGGCTATCATGAACAAGGCGAAAACGGCTATCATGGCGCCGAAAATAAACTGCGCGCCGGCCGTCGAAAACCCGAATTTATCTTTGAGTTCGGGGACGAACGCGCTCCATGCGTAAACTCCGCCGAGACAGAGCATTGTGATAAACGACGCAGCGAGCGTCGCGTATTTTTTCCTGTTATTCATTCATTATTAGCTGTTTTATTATTTTTAACCAGATACCAATTTCCATTCCTTAAACAGATTATCGCAATTAATGATTAGATCCTTAAATATCCCGAACTTCAATTCGCCGCCGGTAAAATATGTTTCGGGCTTTTTATACTTTTTACTTCTATCCATCGGCTGAACCGCTTTTTTACTTAACAAAAAAGGCCGGCCGCGCCTCTTGCCGAACGGCAACCGGCAGCGCCCGGTCTTTTAATTTCGATTTAATTATATTATCGTTTTCTTAATTAATTGGTTTTAACTTCCCCGGTAGCTTCCGTAACGGGAGCGGCAGGCGCAGCAGGAGCTGCCGGTGCAGGTGCAGGTGCAACGACGTCGTCGCCTATCATATATAATTTTCTTGCTATGACGGCGCCGTCTTTAACGATTTCAATCACGAATTTACCGGCGGTTTCCGAGTTGACCGGATTGATCGGGCGCATTACTTTTTTATCGACCGTGCCGAGTTTTTCGTTGAAAGCCGGCACCGCGAGATTGGCCATATTTCTTATTACGACCTCTACGGTTGTATCGTTTTCAAAGGGTTTCTTCGAAAATATGCTGTAATAGATCTCGCTTTTGGTTTTGAATTTATCGGATTCGTCGGTGGCTTTCATTTCAGGACTGGCTTTAGAGCCGAGTTTGAAATCGAGATATTCGCTTTCCATCGGGTTGAGATGAGGTTTCATAATATAAAAGGCGCCGGCCACCGCTAAGATAATAACTATTAAGATCGCTAAATTTTTCAATTAAATTCCTCTTTCTTTTTACTAAAATTTTTTTATTAATTTACCAGCCGTCATTATTTACTCCATACGACATAATTTTACCGACGGCATTTACGGCAAATTTCAACATACGCTTTTGCGCAAATGGATTATATCATATTTTAACCTTTAGTTCAAGCATTTTAATACATGGCCGCAATCCGCCGCCGCTGTTTTAATGCCGCTCGTCGCCCGCGTGCGCTACTTTTATCGTAAAAACAAAAAGCTGCGCAAGAAGATAAAGCGTCAAAATAGTTCCGGTTATAACCATAACTTCTTCAAGATGAGGCATTTTCATTGTTAATACGGGTATTTTAACGATCTCGCTTGTAATTTCGACAAAAAGCGCCATAACCAGAAATATCAGGCCGTAGTCATGGCTGAGATGATTGAGTTTTTCTTCAACCGCCGTAATACCGCGCCCCGCAGCGCCGAATATCCGAAAAATAGTCTCGCGCTCTTCGAGCGCCACGCCATAACCTACGAATATAGTCGCTATTGCGTTTAATATATCATCAACCTCTTTTACATTGTTGGCCGGGTCCATAAAAAGTTTAACGAGCGCGAATGCTGAAAAAATAGCCACTACAAAGGTGACCAGATTAAATATTATCATTCCGTTTCGCGACATTAAGCCCAGCATCACCTTTTTACCATTAATTATGTCCTTCATTATCTATTTTTCCTTTCATATCCCGGTTTATGCAAATTACTTTCCCGCCGACGAACCGGCGTTTTTTTAAAATATGTGCAAAACATTGCATCATGGCTATTTTTTCTTTCAGGTTATAGCTCTATAAACAAAAACTTAACTTTTTTATCCGGATCGGCGACCGCATTTCCGCGGGGTGCGGTCTCGCCGCCTCATTTTTGAGTATTGCCGCCAAAATCGCTTTTCCCTTCGCCGGAAAAATTTGCGTTAACTTTGCGGCCAAGATTCATTTTAAGGTTGAGCCGCATCCTGTTTATTACCGCTGACCTGTTGAAATTGCCGCCATTGGTTCTAAATGAATTTTCTTCAAAGCGGACCCTGTCTTCGACCCATACGCGAGGCCTGCCGCCGTCGTTTTTCATCGGCATCACGCCCATCGCGGCTTTATCGGGATCATTGCCTATTACGGTAACGCCGTCCACCGTTTTGATAAAGACTGTTTCAGATGTCGTATCCGGCCTGGCGGAGGAACCTGTCGCGCCCGACCCCGCCTTCGTCTGTTTGACATTCGATTGTTCAACCTCCCCGCCATTTATAGCCGAATAAGCGGAATTTTTATCCTTGAGCGCCCTGAATTTATAAGTGAGTTTTTCGGGGGTTTCGTTTTTTTCGGCACCAAGAGCTGCGCCGCCCACCGAAAGCAGCCCGAATGCGACCAGGACCGCGCCAAATATTTTCACGCTTTTAAAATTCGTCAAAATCTACCTCCATATTCATTAACCTTTATATTAATAAACAATTACCACATCCGGACGAGGCAATTAAATATGCCCGCCTTCCTGACGCGCGCCATAACATATAGTATCCATGCGCACATTTAAGGTTTTATACGCTTATTTAATAATCGTACGCCTATTCTACCACAACCCGCAGGTATTTTCAAATATTTTTATTGCCGGATTCTGCGGACGAGAGCTACCGGCACCCACTATCCACTATGCACTGTCCACTATACACTAAAAAAAAGGCACACGAAGTCTTTGCGATGTTCAATGCCTTTTTATCTTTATTACGCTTTTATTTACGCTCTAATGCGGTTTTAGTCGGCTTTAACTTCTCCGGTAGCGGGCGCGGCGGGAGCTTCTACTTAAGCTGATTTTTTCGGTGATTTCGATATTTATAATTTTTTCAGCCAGTTAACGAACTCGAATAGCGACTGGATCTCCGCCGCCTTATAGCCGGCGGCAATATTAAAAGATCAGGTTAATGATTTCAAATTTTGTTTTATTCATAACTACGGCTATTTCCGTTAAAATCCCATTCAAAGTGCCTATTTTTAGAGTTGGATGACCGGGCACGGTAATTAAATGAGAGCCCTTTTGGAGCCTGACGTGACTTCCGCTCCGACGAACAACTTCATAGCCCAGTTTTTCAATCCTTTTTATCAGTTCATCGCCGGAAATGTCGCGAGGCATTTTAGGCATATTTTATTACCTCTTCCCTGACTATGTGCAGTTTTATTATTTTAGGCCGTTCAGCCGGATCGTCAAAATGGCAGTCGACCGCATCGAGAATATTCTGTTTCAACTCGCCGATGCTGTCTGCTTGCGTGATAATGCTTTGATTTATGGCCTTTGCTACAAAACCGCCTTCTATGTCTTCCTCGACCATAAAAATCATTTCAGTCATGTCAGTTCCTCCCGCAATAATTATACTGATTTTTATTTCTTTTTATTCTGGACATTAACAATATACCAAGTTTTCCGGCTTCTTTATTTTTACAGTTTTATTCGCTTTTTTAATCATCATGACAGTATTATACCACAACCCGCCGGTATTTTCAAGTGCATAACGCATAGTGCATAGTAT
>CAYTCW010000214.1:3112-4753 GCA_964436235.1 uncultured bacterium | reverse complement strand
CTACAAAACTGCGCAAATGCGGCATACGAAGTATGTCGTATTTGCGCAGTTTTATGTTCAGGGAGAGTAAAGGGGGCACGGGGGAAAAGGGAGGGCCATTGGTCCTTCCTTTTCCCCCGTCGCGTTCTTAGCGTTCCTTGCGTCCTTCACACCTTAACGGCCTTAACAAACTTAATAGTATAGCTTTGAAAGTATTAAAAACTATAAAATTTTATTAACGGCTAAGAGATTAAATTTCATAAAATTTTCATACCTGGTTTTAATTTTGACGGCGGGTCGATCACAACGATTTCATTTTCGTTTAAGCCGGATATTATTTCTATAAAATCGTCATTTTCGATTCCTGTTTTAACTTCGCGCAAAATTAAGCGGTTGTTTTCGACTACAAATACTGAATCGCGGCCGTCGATATCGAATACTGCCTTATATGGAATATATTTTGCGCCAGTCTTTTCATTTGCGACTATATCCGTATCGAATTCATAGCCGGGCCGGAAAATATATTTAGTTTTATCGTAATTAAGGCGGACTTCTATTTTCTGTTGTTCGACGCCTAAAGAAGACACTTTAGTAAACGCTTTAGGCGCGATATAAAATATTCGGGCCTCGAAGCTGCCGCCAGCGAGAATATCGCCGCCGATAACGGCCGCGCCGCCAATCTTAACCTTTGAAATATCGTCGGTCAGTACATCGGCTCTGATATAAGCGCTGCCGGTATCGCCGGCTTCAAACAGTAAAGCACCGGGCATTACATAAGAACCGGGTTCGTAATATTTAGACAGTACAACGCCGTCGATAACGGAAAAAACCGTTGTTCGGCTCAATTTATCTTTTATATCGTTAACGGCGGCTTGCGCCTGTTCGGCTGAGTGCCGCGCCGCTGCTATAACATGTTCGGATGCGCCTCTTTTTAAAATCGCCAGATTATACTCGGCTATTTTAACGGTGCGTTCGGCTTCCATATAAAAATTAAAGGCCGCATCGTATTGATTTTTGATATCTTTTTGACTCTGTTCGGAGACCGAGCCGCTTTTTTTAAGCTGCACCATTTTATTATAAAGGTCTTTCTTATAATTAAAATCCGTAAGCGCGGCATTAAGGGCTATTTTAGCCTGCTCGCAGCGCTGGGCGGACTGGTTGAGTTCTTCGGCCTTAGCGCCGGAGCTGATCTCGGCGAGATTGGCTTCCGCCGCCTTATAAGCGGCTTGCGCGCCGGCGAGCGCTATATCTAATGCGGCCGAATCGATAGAAGCTATCTTTACGCCTTTTTTAACGGCATCTCCTTCTTTTATATCAAAATCGATAACGCCGGCGAGTTGGGAATAAATCGCCGCTTTAGTTTCATACTCGACTTTTCCGCGCAGCTTTATATATTCACGCAAATTATCTTTTTTAACTTTGGCTAAGCGCAGTTCAGAGGCCGGAACTGTGCCGTTCGATTTATTTATTACGACAAAGGCTATTAAAATAACCGCCGCTGCAATTATTATCTTTTTCATCGCGCTCATAATCTTATTCTCCTTTTTAATAAGGCTATCTATGCCATGTTGATAATAGTCAATACTCTATACTATTACCAGCCGCCGATATCCAGGCCGGCAATTAATGACCGATCACTTAAGACTGTCGCTTGACGACTAA
>CAYTCW010000214.1:0-3012 GCA_964436235.1 uncultured bacterium | reverse complement strand
ACGACTAACGACTGAAATTTATTCCCTGCTTTTAAGCACTTCGACCATATCCAGACCGTTTATATTTTTACCCGCAAAATACTGCGCTATGGCCGTGCAAACAAACACAAGCGCCATAGCTATTAAATACGTTTTTTTATATATCACTATTTCAAGGGCGAATAAATCATTACTGAACATATAACCGACTAATTCGCACATCATATAACCGACCGCCGCGCCAGGAATACATGAAAATATACAGATGAGTATATTTTCGACAAATAAAAGGCGCTTAAGTTCGTAAGCGCTATAGCCTAAAACTTTAAGCGAGGCTAATTCGCGCATCCGTTCCATTATGCTTATGAGCGTCGAATTAAAAATTATGGCAAAGCCCATAACGCCGCCGAAAACTATCATAACGCTGACGAATACATTCATAAACTTCATCTGTTCCATAAATGCGTTATATATATCGAGCCTGCCCTGCACTTCGTCTATGGCGCCGTATTCGAGCAGCTTTTTTTTCACTTCGACGCCCCGTCCTTTTTCGGTTTTAATATAGGCCATGGTGGCGAAACCGCCTTCGCCGATAAAATCTTTAAGCGCCTTATAGCTCATAAAGCAGTTCACCCCGGCGTATTGCTTGGTAATAGCCGCCACTCTCACTTTTTTAATTATAACTTTCGAGGCGTCCTTTAATTTCATGTTACCTATATAAGTTTTAATCGTTACCGTATCGCCTTTTTTGATCGAAAGGCTTTTAGCGAGCATGTGCGCAACGGCAATTCCTTCGCCCGGAAGGCTTATCGGTTCCATATCTTCGTTAATTAATTTAGTGAATTTAGTCGATTCGGGAATTCCTATAAGCGCGGTCTCGCGCTTCTGCCAGCCTTTAATAATTTCGACGCCGAGCTGTATAACCGGTTCAGCACGTAAAACGCCGGGAACGCTTTCTATCGAGTATAGATCGGCGGGGCTGACCGGTTTTGAAAACATAACGCTGTAATCCTGTTTTTGAAATTCAAAAAACTGTTTTTGAAACGCAAAATCGATACTGTCGGCGAAGAACATCGATATCATAAAAAACATTATAGTGGCCGATATTCCAAATATATTCAAAAAAGTGCGCTGAGGATTTCTGAATATATTTTTAACTATCATTTTATTGGCGAATGAAAGGGCGTTCCATATAAATTTAATTCTTTCAATAAATATATTTCTTCCGGCTTCCGGCGGCTCCGTGCGCATGGCCTGCGCCGGCTGTATCCTGATTATGCGCCTTACCGAATTAAAACTTGCTATGAAACTGAATGAAAAACTTATAAACAGGCTCATAAAGGCCACTTTCCAGTATATCACCGGCGCAAGCCCGGGTATGGCAAATACCTGATTATACATTACCAGCATGAGCGAGCCGAGCTTATAGCCGGCAAACAGCGCCGGGACAGACCCGCAGGCGGCCATCAGCATTGAAAATTTAATATAATGCCACAATATCACGGCGTCAGTGTAGCCGAAGGCTTTCATAACGCCGATCTGCGTTCTGCGGTTATTAACGAGCCGCTTCTGCATTATATAAATTATGATGGCGGCTACGGTCAAAAATACTGACGGGAATATAACCGCCGTATTTTGAAGATTTTTGATCTCTTCATCGATAACTTTATAGCTGAACTGTTTATCGCGGCCGGTTCCATTGGTAAAACCGTAAGGTTTAAGCATTTTTTCAATCTTATCGATAGCCGCGCCCGGGTCGGCGCCATTTTTAAAACGCACATGGACCTGGTTATACGAATTTTGATAACCGAGCATCTGCTGCGCGGCGGTTTCCTTGACATAAATTATGCCGAAATCATCCGACAGCGGCGAATAAACGGATTTAAGCGCGAGTATATATTCCGGGCCGCTCGCCGTACCTGATAGTTTAAAATCGCACTCATTGAGATTAATTATAGCCCTTATAGTATCGCCTTTTTTCAGGCCGTAAAATTCGGCGAATTTAGCGTTTACGATACATAAATATTTATTATCAGAATCGAAGTAAGCGCCTTTCTGGATCAATAATTTGTTTATGGCCGGCTGATTGCGGTCGGGAAGCGATATCAGGCGCAAAGTTATCTTGCGTATGGAATTTTTACCTGTGCCGCCTATATCGGAACTTATGAATATATTATCTTTAATCCCTTTTTTAGGCGGGGCGTAAGCGCTTATCTCGGCGCTTATACGGCCTATGGCTTCTTCTACGCCTTCGAGCGATTTTATTTTAGCCACCATTTCAGGGGTGATATTGCGCGCCTCGGCGTAATAATCCAGAAAGTCATAACGCCGGTAATAATCGGCCACCGACTCTTTAAGGCTGAAATAAGCCATATACGAAGAATAAAAAAGCGTGATGCCGAAAAACATAACGGCCGCTACGGCGAAAAATTGGCCTTTAGCCCCCGCTATCTCGCGCAAAAGCATTCTGTTGAATACCGAAAATAATTTATAATTCATAAACACCCGCCGCTGCGGTTGTCATAATCGTTAAAACAGCCATAGCCGTTAAAATCGTCATGATTATTACCGCCATAATTACCATTATAAGTGTTACCGCCGCCATAACTGCCATAGCTTATTACGGCTACCACATCACATCTTCCGCCTCAAGCGGATTCGCGTTCTCGATTATTTCGCTGATTTCGCCGCTGTGTAGTTTAATAATCTTATTGCCCATCTTCGCTATCGGCTGATTATGAGTGATTATCATAACCGTTTTTTTAGTTTCACGGTTGATCTGCCTTAAAAGTTTAAGTATCAAAACGCCCGTTGAGTAATCGAGCGCGCCTGTCGGCTCGTCACATAAAAGCACGGCCGGATTTTTAGCCACTGCGCGCGCTATTGCAACCCTCTGCTGCTCGCCGCCGCTCATCTGCGAAGGAAAATTGTTCGCGCGATCTTTAAGGCCTACTTTATCGATGATATAATCTATATCCAGCGGCGATTCGGAAATTTCAACGGCTAATTCTATATTTTCACGCGCCGTTAAAT
>CAYTCW010000213.1:0-4862 GCA_964436235.1 uncultured bacterium | reverse complement strand
TAAAAAAACGGCCCGGATGCCCGGACCGTTTTTCGCCGCTTTACTTCTAGATTTAAAGACTTAAACAAACAACCACATTTAATTAAACTCAAATCATACTATAAAGCGGCACTTATTAAACCATTTGGCCGTATAACAATTATCTGTCTGAGTCTTTTGTTATACGCCATTTATAGAAGCATTTTTTATGCCCAAACTCGCATTATCATTGTAAAGTATTGTTAAAAGCCCGTATTTACTAAAATATTAAACGGCGGAAATATATGCAAAAAATAATTTGAGCTAATATATTTAATTGACGGCTCTATTGATAACGGTCAATTTTTAGAAATTTAGAACGATTTTCCAATAGTTTTCAGTCATTTTTTCACCGTATTTTCACTATGTTTTCGAATGTTTTCACTATATTTTCACTATTGTGGATCGCGCCGCCCAATATATCCGTAAAACAAAAAAAGTGTCGTTTTAAGCGACACTCTCCTGTTTATTTTACCGACAATAAATTTAATTGCCGAATTTATAGTGCTTTCTGACTTTTTTACTAACGCTCCACTCGCAGCTCAGTCCTTCCGGAAAGATAACCAGATCGCCCGCGCCGAATTCGACTTCTTCGCCGTCCGCTTTTACCTTAACGCTGCCTTCAAGTATAAGACAGGTTTCCTCTTCATCATAATGCCAGGGGAAATCTTTAGGCTCGCATTCCCATACCGGAAGTTTTTTCATCTTCTCTACTTCATCCTGAAGCGGTTTTCTGACTATTATCTTCATAATTAAATCCTCCGAAGTTGTTATTTATGTTGTATTTTACCACAAACGGCGTTAAAATTCAAAAATATTCAAAAATATTTACACAAAATCAAACCTGCCTGGCAATGATTACACAAAGGCTGATTTAAGTGCTTTTAAAAAATATCTGATAACGATTCGAACCTTTCGGTTCAGTCTATTAAACAGGCTAAAATTTTTAATTTTTTACGCTTTTCCATCCTACCGAAGATTCCGGAACACCGCGGCAAGCTGCTCTACTGTCCGGCGCCATTCCTGCCGGATCGGTTTTATAAGATCCGCCCTTTTCCTGGCGGTTTCGAGAGGCGCCGGCGGCGCGGTCGAGTAAATATGGTAGCTGTATGCGATGAAACCGTCTGCCAGAACATAGGAACCGCCATAGTTCGGCGGCAGGTTCCACCAGGATGGAACTTTCGGCGGGGCGACGGACAGATCGGGCAGCTTTTGAAAAGGACGGACCAGCTTCGCTCCCGGCAGGTCGGCGAAGCGCAGGGCGCGATGACCGATCTCGGTGCAGTACAACTTAACGGGCGGTATCGACATATCGACCTTTACGTTACCTGCCCGGTCGCGAATGATGCCGCGCTCGGCCTCATCAACGCGGAAAACCGGATCGTATTCGGTCCTGAGGATCACATGGTATGCAAGATATTTACGGATAAGCGCGCGGCGCGATTCATCGATATTTTGCGGCCGCAGCAACTTAAAAGCCTTAGTGCAGGCGGTCTGTGCCGGAAACATCATATAATCGCGAAATTCCATTGCCATGATGCGCAAACCCTTTGCTTCGAGCAGAAACTCCGGGGCCACCACATAAAGGCCGGCGGGATCTATTACCGTATCTTTTTGCCAGAGCTCGACCACCCTTTTCGGGTTCATGGCGAGGCTGCGTTTTCCCATGCGGTAAACGACCGGGGCACGCATCCGGGCGTCCAGGGCCTTAACCTCGGCCGCACCCGCGATCAGATCAGCCCCCGTGATCACCATTCCTGCGTGAACGAATTTCATATCAGGGACGAATGCGCCGAAAACCGCGTGAAACTGAGGAAACGCCTGATTATTCTCGATTATGATATCGCCGGTGCGGGCAAGGCGCGCCACCAGGGCGTAATTGATGGGCAAAACCGGCGGGTTCGGCATCGGATTGATGATCGTATCGCCGATGCGCTGAATGGGACCGGTCACAAACATTTCCAGCAAAGACTCTTCCTCTGAAGATGCGGCCAGAGCCTGAAGGCAGGCTGGGGCGAGAAAGAGCGAAACGAGCGTCAGAATAAAAGAAAACAGGACAGCGTTGCGTAAGCGCTTTTCCATTTTATCACTCCTTGACTATTTTTTTAATTCGACGGCACGCGGCTTTGCAGATGCCGTTTAAATATTTTATCATAAAAAAGCAGCTTAGTAAATATCAAAGATAATTATGTCGCATATTTAGTATAACATGCCTTTTATTCGAGCAATAAATGTATGGAAATCTAATATTTTTAAAAATTTACCTATTTATAGTTTTTTTGACCTATAATAAAATCGATTTTCTCTTTAAGCACGGGAATTTTATTGATCACAATGTCCCAAAGGATGGATTTATTGACGCCGAAATAATCATGGATCAAGACATCTCTAAGACCAGCAATTTTACGCCACTGAATATCGGGATATTCTTTCTTTAGTTCGTCGGGCAGTTTTTTAACCGCTTCTCCAATAATTTCAAGATTACGAATTGCGGCATCCATAACGACCCAATCGCCAAAAAATTCTTCATAACTTTTGTTTGACGATAAAAATATTATCTTATCACAGCAAGTGCGAATATCATCTATGAACATTTTGTAATTGCGCTCAGGCATAAATTACCTCGGCCAGAATAAAATTTTTAATTTCTTCGCGCAACGAATTTTTGACCACGAGATCGACTTTGATATTGAATGCGTCTTCCATCAGGAGTTTCAAATCCATATAGTTATCGAAAGTTTCGCCGCCGTCATAGAATTCGACAAGAACGTCAAGATCGCTGTGCGGAGTCTGGCCATTTCGGGCGTAGGAACCGAATACGCCGATCTCCTTCACTTTATATTTATCGCGTATCTCATCTTTTTTAGAAACTAAAAATCCGGTTATTTCCTTTATGTCGTTCATAATCACCAATCGTCCATTTATTTATGTCGCATATACCGTTATGACTTTTAACCATTATACTTCATATAATTACAAATTTCAAGCCGGCCGGCCAAAAAATAAACGAATTTATTCATTTGCCCGCCGCTAATAGACGCGCGACCGCCGGCAGGCCAAATTCTTCCGCCACGCGCTTTCTCAGTTTAGTCATGATAGCGTCGTAAGCAGTTATCTTCCGGTTGCCTTTATTTATAAAATCTCGTATTTTAGTATATACCGCGTTGAGTGCCATATCGATCGTTTCTTCGAGCGGCCCGAAGCCCATGTACGGCGTTTCGCCCAGCAGGAAGGCCGGGATTTCTTTTTAAATCGATCATTGAAATAATTAAAGGTAGTGCTTATATCGGTTCGTCGAATCTGTCGAATCCGGCCCTGACAGAAGGCCTCGAGTGGAACGTCAAGATAAGCCGGTATGAACAGCCTTACCAGTGAAAGAAAGTGAGCGCGACATTCGAGACTTACTGGAACGACATTGAATTCGAGACATGCGCGGCGGGCGACATCCAAAAGATGCGCGATGCCCTGGCTGGCGGTTTGATTTTTTCGACTTCAAATATCGACTCAGGCATGGTCATTCAGATAACGTGCCTTGACAATATTTTCCACTAATCGACTTCCGCTTTTTCAATTTGATCTTCAGTTCGGCAGTCAGGCATCAGGCGTCTCTAATTTTTTAATCATTTTATCAAAATCCGATTCAAACAGCCGATCCTGAACGAACCGGTATTTTTCAAATTCGCTTTCGGCAAACGCTTTCGCTACTTCCTGCGTAACTTTGCCTGGATTATCGAGAATATCGCGTTCATTAAATTTCAAAAACGCATTCAGTTTTTTCGCCCAATCTTCCATGGTCATAGGAATGTTGCGCTCCGCCTGATCTTCGGCATAGTCTAAATACATCGAGACGATGCGGTCGAGCGATTTCAATTCTTTTTGGGTCAGATAATTTTTAGCTACCGCCACATCCGGCTTCAAAATTTTGCCGTCCGGCGCATTTTTCCAGGTTGTCAGACCCATGTGGTCTTTATTGCTGTCGGCTCTTTTCATTATAAGTTCAGCCGCGGTATGGCCATGAATAGCGAAATGAAGTTTATTTTGAACCGCGGCAAAAAAAATCCGTGTGATCTCACAATCGCGGTTATAATCCATTGCGGTAGAATAAATATCGGTGATCTTCTGATAAAATTTTCGCTTGCTTGCCCTTATTTCGCGGATCTCTTCAAGAAGACCGTCAAAATATTCCTTATTAAAAAACGATCCATTTTTCAGCCGTTCTTTATCAAGAACGTAACCGCGTATGGCAAAATCCCGCAGCACTCCAGTCGCCCACTGCCGAAACTGAGTTGCCCGCAAAGAATTAACCCGATAGCCGACGGAAATAATGGCGTCAAGGTTATAAAATTCCAACTCGCGGCTAACCTTTCTGCCGCCTTCGTTTTGAACTATTCGGAATTTCCGAATAGTTGAAATCTCTTTTAATTCGCCATCTTTGTATATGTTATTAAGATGTTCATTAACCGTAGGTGTCGTAACATCGAAAAGCGTAGCTATCAGCTTCTGCGTAAGCCAGACAGTATCGTCTTCGACGCGGACCTCTATGGCATTTTCTCCGGCCTGCGAAGTAAAAATCAAAAACTCCGCCGTGCTGTTGCGTATTTGAATTTTTTTTGACTTGTTCAAATTCGCTCCTTATTAAATTCGAAACAGTCAGAATAACCAGCGAAAAAATCAGAGCCGGATGCTAACAATTTCATTTTTGCGATTATCATCGTGATCATACTCTAATTTTTGACATTTTTCAATTCAATTTTATCGGCCTTGCAGAAATTGATTGAAAAACAGGGATATACCACATTATCGTAACTATCGATTAAATCGATACATACAACGCACCCCGCCTC
>CAYTCW010000212.1:0-4890 GCA_964436235.1 uncultured bacterium | reverse complement strand
AAAAAAATAAAGTTTTTAATACAATTTAAAGTTTTTTTATTTGAATTCAATTTAATTTAATGATATAATAGTCATTGAAATTTAATTTAATTTTGCTTAATTCAACATAACTTAACTTAATTTATTTAATCCGATTTATTCGTTTTAGTTAGTCTTAATTAGTTAAGTTAAATTCAGCTGATAAATTAAATTAAACCGTTAACTAATTTTCAATTTATTCCATTTAATTTGAAAACGGAGGAATTCAATGACTATTACCGGCTGGATTTTTATGATTGCTTCATGGACGATTATAATTTCACTCGTATCTTTCTGCTATTATAAAACGCTCACCGGCAAAAAAAATTAATATAAATTAGGAACATTTGACTTAATTTGTAGTATAATTAGTATGACATGTAAATAATAAATAAGAATCAAGTTTGAAATGTATATTTTTTTATAAATTAAGGGAGGCGCCTCTATGAATAAAGTCAAATGCGTATTAACGGTTATTGCCGTATTTTTCATAACATTTTCGCTATCCGCTCCGTCTTTTTCACAAATGTCGATTAAAGACCTCAACACTAAAATCAATGCCGGCGATATCGAAACGGACACCGGGGCCGGCTCTGAATCTTCGTCTTCATCTAAAGCCGCCGAAGGCTCAACCGCGGCCGCGTCTTCGTCTTCCACCCCCGCTTACAACGCGACTTCAACGCTCGGCTCGATAGGCCCTAACGGCTACGATCATTCCGGCAATAACAGCTGCGGTCAGTACGCTACCAGCACCGTATTTAATTTTTACGGCCTCGACGAAACCTATCCGACCACTCTTAAAAATATGAACCCTACCGGCAGTTTCACCGCACCCGACCGCATAGTAGATTACTGGAAGAAAAACGGCATAGACGCTGATTATAAAAATAAATGCTCCCTTAACGATATTAAAAAACAGCTCGACAGCGGCAATCCCGCGGTATGTATGGTCGATGCCGACGGCACCGGCCACTGGATAACCATTATAGGTTACAACAAAAACGACGACGGCACCATAAAAAGTTTTATAATGCGTGATTCATTCTGGGGCGTCAGCTCAAATAAAGAAATGCCCGTCGATGAATTCGAAAAACGCTGGAGCAAACCTTTAGCCGCCACTCATCCGGCGCTCGGAGTCGCGCTCAACTACGACCGCCTGCTTATCACTCCTAAAGGCAAAAGCGACGGCGGCTTCAGCATAAAAAACTTCCTCAATCTTCCAAACAATTTCAGCACCGCAATTAACGATCAAATAGCCAACGGCGCCAACCAGCTCGTTCTCGGCCTCGGCCAGGACGTTACAAAGCTCAAAAGCATCAAAGATTTCGATTTCAAAAAAGTCGATTTTCCGCGTGCGATCGTCGGCGCAGCCGAAGTTTTGACCGCCCTGCCGCAAAAATTGATGTTCGGCATTCCCGGTTCCGCGCTGACTGACGGCGGCGACGCCATTAAAAATTGGGGCGATAAAATGTCTAAAAAAGACGGCACGCTCGATAAAATAGCCGGCGGCGCCGCAAAAGGAGTCGGCACCGTGGTAAGCACGGCAGGCAAAGTAGTTTCGGGCGTCGGCAACGCCGTGTCATCGGTTGTAGACAGCGGTTTCAAAGGACTCAGAAAAATCTTCAACTGGTAAAAACAATTCAAAAAGCCGGTATATAAACCAAAAATACGATAATAAAAGTAAAAGGCGTCTTTGAAATATATGACGCCTTTTACTTTTATATAAACTTTTAATTTATTCATTAATAATTCAGGACCGAAGCGAAACGATCGTATCGCTCAGCTCCGTCTTTAAGCCCTTTTAGACTCTGCGAACCGTTTAATTTCAGCCATGAAAGCCTCTCCGTACTGCTCCAACTTGCGCCTGCCGGCCCCGTTAACCTCTAAGAAGCGCTCATCGGTTTGCGGCATCAACTGGCACATGCTGTTTAGCGCGGCGTCTGAAAATATTAAATAAGGCGGCACGCGCTGTTTGATTGCAAGATCGCGGCGCAGCGCCCTTAAACGGTCGAAAAGGCTGCCGTCGATGGAGCCCGTCCGGCCCGCGGCGGCTGCTGATTTAGATTTGGGCGCGGCTTTCGATTTAACTTTAACCGCGGCCGTCCTGATCATTATCTTTTCATCGGTTTTTAAGGCGTTCACCGCTTTAGTATGCAGTGAAAGCGTTTGATACTGGCTGCTGTCAACTATTATATAGCCGCAATCGGCGAGCGATGATATCATATCTTTAACCGATTCCTGCGAGTGCTGCTTTAAAGCGCCATAAAGCGGAAGTTTATCAAAGCCGAATTCGCGCGACCGTTCGATATTAGCCCCTCGCAGCACTTCCGATACGAAAGTGCGCCCGAAACGCTCGCCCATAAGTTTTATGCATGAAAGTATGCTGCGGCATACCGCCGTCATATCGGTAAGCCCGGCCGGGCCGCTCAAGCAGCTGCCGCAATTGCCGCAGCTTTCGTAAGAATGGTTCTCGCCGAAATAATTCAATACGAAACGCCTTACACACGAAGAAGTCGAACAGTATTCGATCATTTGAGAAAGTTTACGCAGCTCGCCGCTTTTATCGGTGCGCGCGCCGCCGGTTTTCTCTTTATCCCTGTCGCTGTTTTCTATTAAAAACTTATTCATGATGATATCCTGGCCCGAAAAAAGCAATATGCACTCGGCTTTTTCACCGTCGCGCCCAGCTCTGCCGGCTTCCTGATAGTAGCTTTCTATATTTTTAGGCATATTATAATGCAAAACGAACCTGACGTTCGATTTATCGATACCCATGCCAAAAGCGTTAGTGGCGACTATTATTCCGGCTTCGTCAAATATGAAACTTTCCTGCGCTTCATTTCTTTCTTTTTGCGTTAATCCGGCGTGGTAGCGGACCGCCTTTATGCCGGCGGCGTTTAAGCTGTCGCAGACGCTTTCTACGAGCTTGCGGGTTATGCAGTAAATAATACCGCTATTTCCCCTATTTTTTTGAAGATAGTCGAGAGTAAAGCGCGTTTTATCGGCCGGCTTGTTCACTTCAAAATATAAATTTTTACGGTCGAACCCGGTAACGACGGTAACCGGATCGTTGAGTTTTAACAATTTCATAATATCGTTTTTAACGATAGGCGTAGCGGTAGCCGTGAATGCCGAAACTACGGGTTTTTTAGAGAGCATGCCTATCATTTCGGATATTTTAAGATAACTAGGGCGGAAATCATGGCCCCATTGCGACACACAGTGCGCTTCATCGACGGTTATCATCGAAATGCGGATATCGTTTAAAAATTTTATGAAATCAAGGTTTTCGAGTCTTTCCGGCGCCATATATATTAATTTATATCTGCCTTGCAAGGCCTCGCTTTCAATTTCCCTGCGCTCGCGCGCCGTAAGCGTGCTGTTGATAAAAGCCGCCGGCAGGCCTATCTGCCGAAGCGATTCCACCTGGTCTTTCATAAGCGAAATGAGCGGAGAAATAACGACAACCGCGCCGGAAGCCATAAGCGCCGGCACCTGAAAGCAAAGCGATTTGCCCGCGCCCGTAGGCATTATACCGAGCGCGTCACGGCCGGAAACTATGGCTGAAATAATTTCAAGCTGGCCCTCCCTGAAAGTTGAATAGCCGAAATGCCTTTTTAATATTTTATGAAGAACTTCCCGCATTTATATACTCCGATCAAATAATCTTGATTACGCTCCATTATACCAGAATATACCAGATATTTAAATATAAAAATCCGGCATATAAAATTTAGAATATAAAATTTTTAAAGTAAAAAGTTAATTTATAGGATTAAGATAATTAGATAAAACGCATTAATAAATCTGACATTTTATCTTTGAAACGTACTTATTTCATTGTTTTTAAATTTTGATTATGGCAATTTTGCTAATGCCGACTATATATTAAATATTAATTTTAAATCTGTTAATCCCTTTGTCGCTGCTAAAACTAATGCCGGAAGATATATTAGATATTATGAATATTCCCATGTCATCTTTATCACCTTCATTTTCGGTTTCGGTTTCATTTTCGGTTTCGGTTTTTTCTCCGCCTTCGCCGGGCCTGAACGAAATTTTATCGAAAGGGTTTAAAGTTTTGCCGTCGTGAACGACCTCTATTTCTATTTTTTTATCGATATCGCCGAATTCCACTGTAATATCGATTTCAGGCGTCTGCTTTTTATCGTAACAATGTTTTAATATATAGGTTATCAGCTCTTCGATCGCTAAATTGGTATAATCGATTTTTTTGGCCTCGATATTATATTTAATGCAAAATAATTTAAGCCTGGCACTCATTTCGATAAGGTCGAAACTGTGCGAACTCACTTTATAATTAAAAGTTTTAAGTTTTCTGATAAAAGCTATGGTAGCGGGTTTTTTCGGATCGTTAAAAATTTCTCCCGGCGCGCCGCTTTCATAAATGGATTTTTCATTCATAAAAAATACGCGGTCGGATATCTCTTTTGCAAAATTCATTTCGTGAGTGACTATGACCATCGTATAGCCGAGTTTCGCAAGGTTTCTTATAACCGCGAGAACCTCGCCGCTCATAGCCGGATCAAGAGCCGAGGTTGGTTCGTCGAAAAGCATTATTTCCGGTTCCATGGCAAGTGCCCTGGCTATGGCTATTCTTTGCTTCTGACCGCCCGACAGTTCGTCGGGATAAGAATGTTTTTTATCGAAAAGACATACCGTTTCAAGAAGTTTATCGGCCGTTTCAACGGCCTTTTCACGGCTGATTTTTTTGACCTTAACGGGCGCGAGTATTATATTTTCAATAACGCTCAAATGAGAAAAAAGATTGAAATTCTGATAAACCATGCCCATTTTCAGCCTGATTTTATTGATGTCGGTTTTTTTATCGCAGATATTATCGCCGTTTAT
>CAYTCW010000211.1:0-4908 GCA_964436235.1 uncultured bacterium | reverse complement strand
CCAGAGGCGCCGAGGCAGAGCGCTTTGCCATCCGTGGCGCGCTCTGCACTAGTACGTCCTTGTCCGTCGGACAGCGAGCGGAGAAAAGATTTTTGCCTGCAATAAAACTAAGTTATGTCGTTTACAATAAAAAATTGTAATTTAAAATTGCCTTGATTTTTATTAAACTAAATGATATAATGTTTATTAATAAGTAAACTATTTTGAATTTTGTTTAGCAAGAGGTGTGAGATGAGCATTAACGAATTATTCTGGAAAGTCTCCGAAACGGACAGAAAACGCGGTTATTCGTCTATAGAAGAAGGTTTTATATGTCTTTTATGCGGAGCGGTTTCCGAACGGGGCGTAATTTATGATAATGGCGGCTTATTATGCGACGCCGAAAAAAATATAAGCGTTCATATTCAAAATGAACACGGATCACTTTTCAATTATATTCTTAACCTCGATAAACGCCTGACCGGATTATCATCTCACCAATGCGCGCTATTGAATCTGTTTTATCAGAACCTTAGCGACGGCGAAATTCAAAAGCGATTAGGCATAGGCAGCGCTTCGACTATCAGGCAGCACCGTTTCGCGCTTAAAGAAAAAGAGAGGCAGGCTAAGATTTTTACGGTTTTAATAGATTTATTAAAATCGTCCGAATCGAATAAAGAAAAGCAGCGCTCGCCTAAACTGAGCATTGAAAGAGCTTATGATAATATCAAACGCGCGCTGGATAATTCAGCGGACGAAACTCCTTTATACAAAAAATCGTCAGCGGCCGCGGAGGCTTCTGATTCTGATAACCGCGAAAACGAAAAAATAATAAGGTTTTATTTTCCCGAATCTTATTTCGGCCGCCTGAAAACGCTTACCATGAAAGAAAAAAACAGATTAATAATTTTAGAGCACATATCTAAAAAATTTAAGCGCGGTATTAAATACGCGGAAAAAGAAATCAATTCGATTCTATCGGATATTTACGACGATTACGCTTCGATTAAAAGGTATTTAATCGATTATAAATTTATGGAAAGGACCTCTGACGGCAGTTTTTACTGGCTGACGGAGCAAACTGAAAAGAAAGAAGGTAAAATAATGGCCTCTGAAGATAAAAAAGAGTTAAAACGCCACTATAAAGAAATGAAAAAGGAAGGCGGCGTTTATCAGATCAAAAATAAAATAAACAATAAGGTGCTTCTTCTTGCGACGGCTAATTTAAAAACAGTTAACGGAAAATTAATGCAATTGAGAATGGGAAGTTATCTTAACGCCGAATTACAGAAGGATTGGAACCATTACGGCGAGCAATCTTTCGCCGTCGAAGTGCTCGAATCCATAAGCCAGGAAGACGATAACTTTAAATCAAAGCTCGAGCAGCTCGAAGAAAAATGGCTCGAAAAGTTAAATCCTTACGGCGAAAGCGGATATAACATGCCCGGAAGAAAATATTAAATTCAAGCTCGAGCTATAGTAAAAGAAATAATTAGTCGCCATTTTGAAGAGGTCGGCAACAAAACTTAATTATGTCTTTTACAATTAATTTATTAAAAGCGGATATTTTAACTTAAACTTGACGCTTAATTTAATAAAAATTGACAGCCGCCGCTAAATTTGATATATTAATGATGAACAGTTATAAAATCGAGTTACAATATCAGGAGGAAAATATAATGAAAAATGTCAGAGTTAAAAACTATTTTATTCTAACGGCCGTCATTACGCTTCAATTATTTATATTGAGTTCCGCGCCGGTTTTTGCTGAAAACAGTGAAACGCAGAGCGTTTCAGCAGCAAGCGTTTCCGGTCCCTCCGCAGCCGCCGAAAGCGCTCAGCAGCCCGTCGAAGCTGCCGCGGCTGAAACTAAAACCGACGCTGCGGCCGCTACAGCGGCCGCAATAACTTCAGAAGAAGTCCTTCAGAAAGTCGAGGACCGCTACGTAGGCAAAACATCGAAAGCCGCCATGAAAATGATATTAATCGATTCTGCCGGCGGCGAAAAAGAACGCAGCCTCACCATTTACCGTCAGAAAATAGATAACGCCAATTTAAATAACTTTCAGCACTTCCATTCACCGGCCGATATGATGAACACTACTTTTTTAATCAACGAAAAAGACGGCAGCCAGGAAAAATTCATATACCTGCCTTCTTTTAAAAAAATACGCAAAATAGTGTCTAAAGATAATAACGTGCGCTATGTATCAAGCGATTTTTCTTACGAAGACCTCGATAATTTTCACGCCGCCGACTATATATGCGAAAAATTAAAGGAAGAAAAATTAGACGGCGAAGGCGTTTATGTGGTCGAATGCAAGAAAAAAAGCCCTGATTCGCAATATTCAAAATTCATTTTCAAGATATCAAAGGAAAAAGAACTTCCATTAGTGGCGCTTTTACACGATAAAAAAAGCGGATCGCTCATCAAGCAGATAGAAAACAGGAAACTTAAAAAAGTAAAAAATATATGGACGCCGTTCGAAGTTGAAATCAAAGATATCAAAAATTCATCGGCGACGAAATTAGTGCTTGAAAAGATAGAATACGACCTTAATTTATCGGCCGACACATTCACCCAGAGAAATATGGAAAAATGATAATAAAAAGCGCAGCTTTAACTACATCAATTTGGACACTTTTATTAAAAACTCGTCTATATCTATAGGTTTAGATATGTAATCGTCCACGCCGGCGTTTATGAAATTGAGCCGGTCGTTTTCGGACGCATAGGCCGTCATGGCCATTATTAAAGTTTTTTTGAAACCTTTATCGCTTTCGACGCGCCTTATTATCCTGGTAGCCTCAAAACCGCTCAATTCAGGAAGCTGGCCGTCCATTAAGATAATATCGTACATATTGGTTTTGTAATATTCGACGGCCTGGTTTCCGTTTTCGGCTATATCTAATTTCCACTGATATTTTCCGGCGATCACTTCGATCAATTTCTGGCTGGTCTTATCGTCTTCGACGGCCAATACTTTTATATGTTTAATTTTTTCATGCATAGTTTCTTCCGCCGCGCTTAATTTTGCCGTGCGGTCTTTTTTAGTTTCAGACTGCCTGACTGCGATTTTAAACGGCACTTCCACGCTAAAAACGCTTCCGACTCCAGGTTCGCTTTCTACGGATATCCTGCCGTCCATCATTTCAACAAGGCCTTTTACTATCGATAATCCAAGACCGGCGCCTGAATAATATTTAGTCGAATAATTTTCGATCTGATGGAATCTTTCGAAGATGTCGTTCAGCTTACTTTTTTCAATTCCGATGCCGGTATCGCTAACCGATATTTTAATCAATACTTCGGCGCCGTCGTTTTTCAATTCATTAAGCGACACTTTAATATGACCGCTGTGTGTAAATTTAATTGAATTAGTGACAAGATTCGTTAAAATCTGCTTCAGCCGAAGTTTATCTGCCATTATCAGATAATCGAACGAATCGTGCACCTCGCATTTAACGGTGAGGCCTTTGGCCTCGCATTGCGGGGCGACTACTTTGATGGTATTAATAACCATCTCTTTTAAATCGGCTTTTTCGATATTAAGTTTTATTTTACCCGACTCTATCTTTGAAAGATCGAGTATATCGTCTATTATCTCGAGAAGATGCAGTGAAGAGCTTTTAATTATATCGGTAAAATCTTTTTGCTGAATATTAAGCTCGGTTTCTTGAAGTAGATCCGTAAAGCCGATGATACCGTTCATAGGAGTTCTTAACTCATGGCTCATATTAGCGAGAAACTGGCTCTTGGCCTGATTAGCTTTTTCCGCCTGTTTACGGGCCGCTATTATATCTTCTTCGAACCTTTTACGATCGCTTACATCGTCGTATAGGGCCACTATTTCACCTGAGTAAAGTCTGTAAACGTAATTTTCGCGCCAGGTTATAACATGCCCCTTTTCGTAAATTCCGGCTGGAAAAAATTGAGGAATTCCGCTCTCATAAACTTTCTTAAAAACTTCGAGCAGCCCTAATTTTTCGATACCCGGAAAGACTTCCGTCACTTTCCGGCCCACAACTTCATCTCTGGATATATTTTCGATTTTTTCAGCGCTTTTATTAAAGTCTTTAATTATAAAATCCTGCCCGCCGTTACATGCGTCAAAAACGGCGACGCCCTGTTTCGAACCGTTAAACAATTCATGGTAGCGGGTTTCGCTGTTTAAAATAGCTTCGTTGGCTTTTTTGCGCTCGGTTATATCTATGAAAGTGACTATAAAACCATCGAGATTAAAATTAAGGGTTAAATAAGGGAAAAGTCTTATAATATAACATTCGTTGTTTTTAGTATTTATTTCGCGCTCTAATACTGTCTTTTCCGATCTGACTTTTTCTAAAAGTTCGAATATATCGAATTCGGTTTCGATATTATGGGCTATATGGTTTAATGGCCGGCCGATATCCGACGGAATTATATTGATTATATTCGAAACGCACGGAGTGAATTTTCTTATTTTATACCCGCCGTCTAAAAATAAAACGCCGACATGTATGCTGTTAAATAAATTATTAAGGTCTTCATGAATCTTTATAAGCTCGTTGTTTTTTTCGCTCAATTCGCCGTTGACGCTCGTTAATTCCTGATTTATCGACTGCAGCTCTTCTTTGGAAGTTTCGAGTTCTTCATTAGAGCTTTGCAGCTCTTCGTTTGAAGAAAGCAGTTCCTCATTAGTCAGCTTGAGCTGTTCGGACGAGCTGTTAAGCTCGTCCGTAATTTCTTTCAAATAATGACGCATAGTTTTCAAGTCTTCTTCGAGGCCTTTTATGTACTCGTCTTTACTGACGGCATTTTCGCATATACGAACCGCTTCGTCTGAGACGGTATCGTTTATCAAAGACTGCGGCTCGAATAAAACCATAATATAATTTTCGAATTTAGCATCGAAATTTCTTAATACTATATTGATTTTTTCAGCGCCG
>CAYTCW010000210.1:2207-5083 GCA_964436235.1 uncultured bacterium | reverse complement strand
TTAAGTAAATATTTAAATTCTTCGCTCATTTTTATTGGTCCGTCCGTTCATTTTTTTTATTATTTGCCTTTATTCATAAGGCTTACATACATAAAAAGCGTCATTACATCGGCCATTGAAACTCCCGATATTCTCGAAGCTGCGCCTATGGTCAGCGGCGAATATTTAACGAGTTTCTGCCTGCCTTCAGTCGATATATTAATCAGTTTTTCATAATCGATATCAGCTGGAATCATCATCTGGTCATACTTTTTAACCTGATCGATCATATATTGCTGTTTTTTAATATAGCCGTCGTATTTAACCATGGTCTGAAGATAATTCAAAAAATCGATATCGGTTTTTTTGACGTCGTAGCCTGATTTAGAAAACAGGCCGCAGTATTCGTCGATAAAGTCGAATATATTTATTTCAGGCCGTTTCAGCAGTTTAAAATAATCGGTTTTAACCGTAATAGGGCATGAATTATGGCCGGCTAACTTTTCATTGAACTCAAACGACGGCGGTATAAAATTATTTTTTAACTTTTCGATAAGTTCAGCTGATATTTTTTCTTTTTCTCCGATTACCTCATAAGAACTCCTGTCGATAAGACCGAGATCATAAGCATATTTATAAAGGCGTATATCGGCGTTATCCTCTCTGAGGCTGAGGCGGAATTCGGCTCTGGAAGTAAACATCCGGTAAGGCTCGTCAGTATCTTTAGTGACCAGATCGTCTATTAATATGCCGATATAACTTTCCGTACGGCTTAAAATAAAGGGCGGCCGGCCGGTTATATGCAGTCCCGCGTTAATTCCGGCAATAAGCCCCTGCCCGGCGGCTTCTTCATAACCGGAAGTACCGTTGATCTGGCCGGCCAGAAAAAGGCCTTTATATTTTTTACTCATAAGGCTTGCGTATAGTTCCGACGGATGAACGTAGTCATATTCGATAGCGTATGCCGGTCTCATCATTTCGGCTTTTTCAAAACCACGCAGCGTACGAAGCGCTTCGAGTTGTATTTGCTCGGGCAGCGACATTGAAAAGCCCTGCAGATAAGTTTCATAAGTATCGTCACCTTCGGGTTCGAGAAAAAGGCGGTGCGATTCTTTGTTTTTAAATTTAACCAATTTATCTTCGATAGAAGGGCAATACCGGGTGCCTGTACCCGATATTTTACCCGAATAAAGCGATGAATATTTAAGATTATCGATAATAACGCGGTGAGTATTTTCATTGGTCCTTATAATATAACACGGGCTGTCTATACGCTCTAAATTAAGAGCCGGCGAGCGTTTTGAAAAAAAACGGCGTACCGGGTCTGAATATTCCATTTCGAGCGCCGATAAATCGACGCTTCTTTTATCGATGCGCGGCGGCGTACCTGTTTTAAGCCGTCCCACTTTAAGGCCGAGGTTTTTAAGCTGACCGGCAAGCGCCGTAGAGGCCGGATCGCCGAGGCGCCCGCCTTCGTATGATTTATCGCCTATATGTATCAGGCCGTTTAAAAAAGTGCCGGTAGTTAAAATAACCGCCCTGCACTCATACTGCGCGCCGTTATGGAATGAAACGCCCTTAATTTCATCATTTTCAAATATTATTTTTTCGATTATACCCTGTTTAATTTCGGCGTTCGGGCACTTTTCGAGAAAGAGCCGCATTTCATTTTTATAGCGCCACTTATCGTTTTGAGTGCGAAGCGACCATACGGCCGGACCTTTTTTAAGATTAAGCGTTTTAGTCTGTATGGCGGTTTTATCGGCTATAAAAGGCATGGCGCCGCCAAAAGCCTCTATTTCAAATACTATCTGCGATTTAGCGGTTCCGCCTATGGCTGGATTGCACGACATCTGCGCTATATTATCGATATTTATGGTGACGCCGAGAGTTTTCAATCCCATCTTCGATAGCGCGTAAAACGCCTCGCAGCCGGCATGCCCCAATCCTATTACTACTACGTCATATTTACCGATATACATAATACTATCGCACCTTTTTCTTCGACGCGCTTAAATACACCATTAAAAGCGTTATTTCAGCCGGCGTTACGCCTGAAAGCCTCGAAGCCTGGCCTAAATTAGCCGGCATATATTTAAGCAGCACTTCTTTACTTTCTTTAGATAATCCCTTAACCTCTGAATAATTAAAACCGGCTGCTATATTTATTTTTTCGACTTTTTTCATCTTTTCGACCTGGACAGCTTCGCGCTCGATATAACCTGAATATTTAACGAAATTTTCAAGTAAAGATATTATCTCGGCGTCATCGGTTAAATTAAGGCCGGCGGTAAAACCGAATTTTTCGAGAAAATAATATGATATCTTTTCGCGTCTTAATATTTCAAAAGCGCTGAAAGGCTTTTTAATAGGCTGCTCTTCCGCGCCGGCCAGATGCGCGTTATTTTCTTTATTGGGATTTATTTTAAATAATTTAAGGCGCTTTATTTCATCGACGAATCTGCGTTTCTGCTCGAATATTTTATAATATATTCTTTTATTTAAAAGCCCGATACGCGCTCCTATGCCGGATAATCTGAAATAGGCGCTCTCGCCGCTTAAAATAAGGCGGTGCTCGGCACGCGAGGT
Source organism: uncultured bacterium (assembly GCA_964436235.1). GTDB lineage: Bacteria > Muiribacteriota > UBA9980 > UBA9980 > UBA9980 > UBA9980. Next base: position 2,515 of record CAYTCW010000210.1, on the reverse strand, counting down.
GAACATTCTATAAGGCTCGATGATAGGCTTGCTCATCAGATCGTCGATCATAACGCCTATATATGAAGAGCTTCTTGAAAGTATGATCTCTTTTTTTCCTTTAACTTTACGCGCCGCGTTAATTCCGGCCATAATCCCCTGTCCCGCGGCTTCTTCATAGCCGGAAGTGCCGTTTATCTGACCGGCGCAATAAAGGCCGCTCATAAGTTTGGTTTCAAGCGTCAATTTAAGCTGGTCGGGGGGCATATAATCGTATTCGATCGCATAGCCGTAGCGCATTACTTCTATATTTTCGAGGCCCGGAATAC
>CAYTCW010000210.1:0-2107 GCA_964436235.1 uncultured bacterium | reverse complement strand
TATTCGATCGCATAGCCGTAGCGCATTACTTCTATATTTTCGAGGCCCGGAATACTGCGCAGTATGGCAAGCTGAACGTCAGGCGGCATGGAAGTGGTAAGCCCCTGCAGATACATTTCATTCGAATCTTCGCCTTCGGGTTCTATGAATATCTGATGATTGGCCTTAGCTGGAAAATTAATAACTTTTCTATCTATGGAAGGGCAATAGCGCGGCCCGTTATTTGTAATATTACCGATAACAAGGGGCGAGCGGTGAATATTTTGCTTAATAACTTCGACTGTCGCGTTATTTGAAAAAGCCAGATAACAATCCATCTGCTTTTCGCGAGACAGGCCGCCTTCATAAGAAAAACACTTAATGCCCGAATTATACGGAAGTTTTTTAAATTCATCGAAATTAATTGTGGCCCGGTTAACGCGGCAGGGCGTAGCGGTCTGGAGCCGTTCTATTTTAAAGCCGTAAGAACTAAGCGAATCGGAAAGATCATCCGCCGAAATTTCATTATGCGGCCCTGCTTTATATTTAATATCGCCGATTATAATATCCGATTTAAGATAAACGCCGCTGCATATAATAACCGATTTAGCGCCATAACGCATGCCGTTAAGAGTTTCAACGCCGCGTACGAAAAAGCGCGCGGAGCCCGGAGAAACCTCGCTGCCGCCGGTTTCAGCCGCGACAATTTTAGATACGACGCCCATTTTAATATCTATATTATCTTCGGCTTCGAGCATTTTACGCATTTCGTGCTGATATTTCTTTTTATCGGCCTGAGCGCGCAGAGCATGAACGGCGGGGCCGCGTGAATCGTTAAGCACCCTTATTTGAATATATGATTTATCGATGATCTTACCCATAAGGCCGCCGAGAGCATCTATTTCCCGGACTATATGGCCCTTGCCGGGCCCGCCTATAGACGGATTGCAGGGCATAAGCGCTATATTTTCGATATTAATGGTCATTAAAAGAGTTTTCATACCAAGACGCGCGGCGGCATAGGCCGCTTCGCATCCGGCGTGACCCGCGCCTACCACTATAACATCGTAACTAGCGTGAAACTCGCCGCTAAAAACGTAACCGGCTGAACCAATCGTATTATTCGTCATTTATAATATACTGCCTTAATTTAATACTTCAAATTAATTAATGATTAACGCGTTCCAGAGCCCTTTACGACCACAAAAACGGTTTTAAACATTATCCACATATCCATACACAATCCCGATCTTTTAATATAATAACGATCGAGCCTTGATTTATAATCTATTTCAAGCTCCTGCCTGCCTAGTACCTGCGAAAAACCGGTTATTCCAGGTTTAACCGAAAGCACTTTCCTCTGCCATTTATTATAATGACAGGCTATATCCGGCACTTCCGGACGCGGGCCTATAACGCTCATTTCACCCTTTAAAACATTTATAAAATTAGGTATTTCATCTAAACTCGTCTTTCTTAAAAACCTGCCTATAAAAGTAACGCGGCAATCGTTTTTTTCAGTTATAAGCGGCCCTATTTTTTGAGCATTTTTAACCATTGTTCTGAATTTATACATCTGAAACAGCTTTCCGTTAAGGCCGACCCGTATCTGCCGAAATATTACAGGACCGTTCGAGTCTAATTTAATAATTAACGAAATTACCAGCCAGATTGGAAGAAAGACTACCAGAACAAATAAAGAAAAAACTATATCGAAAATTCTAACTATCCTGTTTTTATAAAAAGCGTTTATCGACTTTAATAAAAAGCTAATATCATTCATAAATTCAGCATACCACCCCGTCATAATTATTAAAAAGCCGGCTTCTAAAAAATGCTTTTTTAGAGCATGCCCATAAATATATGATTTTTAGAACATATTTATATCAATTTTTATCGATTTTGTCAAATTATAATTATCGATGATTCTAATTATCAAAGCTAATATTAAATGACCTTTCCTTTTTAATGTTTTTTTGAAGGGGAGGGAGAAAAGGTTAGCAACCCTTTCTCCCTCCCCTTCACCCCTCCCTCTTTCGGCAAATTGCCTGACGCTTTTTTGTTGGTTTGTCGATAGCTTTTTTGGTCAGGGCTTTAACTTAACATCATAACAGAACCTCACCTTTAA
>CAYTCW010000209.1:0-5084 GCA_964436235.1 uncultured bacterium | reverse complement strand
AGATGGTTATTATCGATACGGTCAAAAGAATGATTAACAAGGGCATGGACATTAAGACCATAGCCGAAGTTACCAACCTATCTGAAAACGAAGTTAAAGAAATAGCCAAACGCCCTACGAAGAAAGCTGCATAACCGGCCCCCCTGTTTTTTTACGTTTCCAGGCGTTTTTTAGTCAAAATGGACCTGTTTTTATTAAAAACTGACTTGGATTCGACGGAAATCTTCGTAAAAACATATAAAACTTATTAAAAACTGATAAAAATAGAAAAAGGCACTCAACGATCGCAGATGCGACCGGCGGGTGCCTTTCTTTTTTTGTATATAAATAATATACGCTGCCGTCTATTTTATCACCGGCGGGGTCGTTTTCACGATAGAATAAGTTTAGAAGCGCGTCGGGGCGATATGCTCCGGCGGCGTCAATAGAGAAACGGAAACAAGAAAGGCATCCGGGGCCGGAAGCGGCGCTGCGGGTGCCTTCTTGCTAAAAGCGGCGGGTTGTGGTATAATATAATAAAATGATCCAAAGAGGTTCTGGAATGGATAAAAAAGCAGTAATCGATACCGTGGCGGAGTTCCGTAAGAGCATCGAAAGAAAAGGCGTCAAGATATCCAGGATAGTGCTTTTCGGCTCATACGCCACAGGCGCGAACCGCAGAGGCAGCGACATAGATCTCGTGGTCATTTCCGAGGATTTCGCCGGAAAGACTTATTGGGAGAGGATCGATATAATATCCGACGCCGTGTATGAGGTGTTCCAGCCCATAGAAGCTACCGCGCTGACCGACGAGGAATGGCGCAGCGGGGATTATTTTGTCTGCGAATATGCCAGAAATGGCGAGATCATTTATGACGCGCAAAAGGCGGCCTGACGAACCTTCTAAAAGCGTAATAATAAGATGAAACAAGAAAGGCATCCGGGCCGGAAGCGGCGCTGCGGGTGCCTTCTTGCTAAAAGCGGCGGGTTGTGAGCTGGCGCTGCGGTGCGGAAGGGCCGCCAGAATTCCCCGGGTCAGGGTCACCGGAAATCCCGGTCCGGAGGCGGGCGCTTGCCAAAACCGGCGAGTTATGGTATAATAATGTCATGGTGATTAAAAAGACTATTAAAACCGACAGTAAAATAAAGACCGAGATAATAAAATCCGGCCAGGACACCGGCTGGAAGCGTCTTATAACGAAGCATTTTGAGAGCTTTCTGAAGTTCTTTTACGCCGACATTCATCGCGACATCGATTTCAAGAAAGGTTATGAGTTCCTCGATAAAGAGCTGCAGGCGCTGGTGCCGCAATCGGAGACCGGCGAGAGAACCGCCGACAAGTTGGTCAAGGTATGGCTTAAAAGCGGCGCGGAAGAATGGCTGCTCATACATATCGAGGTTCAGGGCAAGAAGGAAGAGCGCTTCGAGGAGCGCATGTATATCTACAACAGCCGCATATTCTGGGAATACCGCAAAGAAGTCGTGACCCTCGTGATCCTCGCCGACAATAACAAAAACTTCCGGCCGGAGAAATACGAGTCGTGCCGCTGGCAGTTCAGGCATGTGATGGAGTTCCCGACGGTAAAACTGCTCGACTACAAGGGCAGAGAGGCCGAACTGGAAAAGATAAACAATCCGTATTCGATGGCCGTTCAGGTGCAGCTCAAACTGCTTGAGTGCGGCAATAAAATAGATAAAAAATATACGTGGAAGGTCGCGTTAGTCAGGCGTCTGCTTGTCGCCGGCTATAAGGCGTCGGAGATCCAGTCGCTGTTCGAGTTCGTCAACTGGCTGATGCCGCTGCCTGTAGATATGGAAAAACGATATGTAACGGAAGTTAAAAAGGGTCCGGGAGGTAATAAAATGGAAAAATTATTGAGCAATTACGACAAGATGGTCATAAGCGACGAACGTGAAGAAATGGCTAAAAAGATGCTTGACGAGGGCATAGGTACTTCAACTATAGCGAGGGTAACCGGTCTCGCCGAAGCCAAAATAAAGTCACTGGCGAAGAAGCCGACGAAGAAGGCCGCTTAAGCTGGACGCATCCGCGGTAAAATGAAATTGTCAAAGATCGCAATAAATAGGGGCGGGCATAGTACCCGCCTCTATTTTATTACCCGCCGGTTTAAGCGCAGAGCAGCCTGCGGAATGACATATTTGTTGTCTGATCGCCGCCGTAGCGGAGCATGAAGTCGATGACGGCGCTTTCCAACAGGTCGCGCTGGCAATGAAAATGGTTGAAAAATAGGGTGGGTTGTGGTATAATATAAATTAAGCGAGTTAATGTAATTGTCGTGAAAGCGAGGTTTTAATGACGTATAAAACTTTAATTTAGAAAGAAATCAAGAAGATGCCTGAAGAATTGCTTGCAGAAGTCGTTGATTTTATTAAGTTTCTACAGTTGAAAATGGTAAAAGACAGGTTTGAGATCACATTTGCCAGTGAATCGTCATTAAGTAAAGACTGGTTAAAACCCGAGGAAGACGAAGCATGGAAAAGTTTGTAAAAGGCGATATTGTAGTAGTTCCTTTTCCTTTTTCGGATCTAACTAATTAGAAAAAAAGGCCGGCGCTTGTTTTGGCAAAATTAGACGGCGATGATGTTATACTGTGTCAGATCACCGGCAGGCAATTAAGCGATCGTTATTCGATAACGCTTGAAGATAAGGATTTTTCCGCCGGGTCTCTTAACCAGACCAGCAATATAAGGCCAAACAGAATATTCACCGCTGATAAAAATATAATTTTATATAAAGCGGCGCGGTTGAATTCCAATAAAATGAAAAAAGTCATAGAAAAAATTATCGATATATTACATGAGCAGTCGATATAAGTATGCTGTATTGAGTAAATAACTGCGATAGGCCCAATAAAAATCAAGAAAAAAGAAAGAGGACATTCGCTAAAAAACTTAGTAATCATCCTGGTAGTAGTTTTAATAGCGGCGGGCGCGTTCTTCGCGCCCAAAGGACCGGACCTCACCCCTAAAGAAAGCGAATATCTCGAATTCAAACTTGGCGCGAAGGCCAGCCCTGAAATGAAGGCGACCGAAGAAACGCAGCTATTCAAGGTAAAAGGCGAGATATATTATAGCGTATTTTCGACGAAACCGTTCGAGAACGCCGCTACCGTCGAAGTCGTAATAAAGAACACGGCCGACCTGAGCAAGCCGACCTTCACCGAAGCGCTCGGCACGACGCCCGAGAAGAAGATCATGCGCCCGATCAATCCGGTCAACTCGGAAGTAGCGGGCAAGTATGTCATCGAGCTCGTCAAAGACGGCGCGGCGATAGCCAGAAAAGTATTCACGATAGAGTAAGCGTAGAAGCGCGTCGGGGCGATATGCGCCGACGGCGTCAATAGAGAAAACGGAAACAAGAAAGGCATCCGGGCCGGAAGCGGCGCTGCGGGTGCCTTCTTGCTAAAAGCGGCGGGTTGTGGTATAATATAATCATGCTAAACAAAAAAGCGAATAAAACTGTAAATAAAACGAAGCCGGAACATAGGAAAACGGCGGTGAAACCGGCTCTGAAGAAACTTGCCGTTAAACCGAAAGCCGTAAAGAAGTCGGCGGCTGATAACGATAACGCATGGAAGGAAATACTTGACGAGCATTACTTTCCTAAGTTCATGGCGTTTTACTTTCCGAAGACGCACCGGATCATAGATTTCAAACGCCCGATAGAGTTTCTTGACAAGGAATTTCAGAAGCTCAATTTAACAGGCGAAGTCGGCAACAAGAGAGTCGATAAGCTGGTAAAGGTATTCCTGAAGGACGGCACTGAAAAATGGCTGCTGGTGCATGTGGAGATACAGGCGAGCGTCGAAAGCAACTTTGCGGAGCGGCTTTACACATATAACTATCTCATATTCAACAGATACCATAAAGACGTAATAACCCTGGCTATATTGACGGATGATAATAAAAAGTTCCGGCCGGAAAAGTACGAAGTAAAATATCCGGACACCTGCCTGACGCTGAAGTTTGGAATGGTAAAGCTGCTCGACTACAAGTCGAAGATAGCTGAACTCGAAAATAGCAAGAATCCGTTCGCGGTAATAACTCTAACGTACCTGCGATTGATGGAAGCTAAGAATGACAATGCGAAGAAATACTTCTGGAAGTTTACGCTCATCAGGAGCCTTTACAAAAAGGGCTACAGTCAAGAGAATGTAAGGCAGCTGTATAAGTTTATTGACTGGATAGTGACGCTGCCGATGGATTTAGAAGAAAAATTGGTTTGTGAAATAAATGAGTCTGAGGAGGAAAAAGCGATGCCGATAATAACAAATGCAGAAAAAATAGGAATGGAAAAAGGTAAAATCGAAGGTAAAATCGAAGGTAAAATCGAAGGTAAAATCGAAACAGCTATAAAAATGCTCGATGATGGCTTAAGTACTGCCGCAATAGCTAAATACACCGGTCTTTCTGAAGCTAAAATAAAATCGCTGGCGAAGAAACCTACGAAGAAAGCCGCCTAATCTTCCCGGCTCTCTCTAAAACATCAATAGAGCGCAAATAAAAGCATAAAATAACAGTTAGTCGTCAGTCATTAGTCGTTAGGGGAACGGGAGACCGAAACTCGCGGCGAAGACAAAAACTAACGAAGAAATAAAAAATCTCCCGGCTCTGAAATATGGGCCGGGGAGCTTTATTTAAGTGGAGAGTTGAGAGTGAAGAGTGGAGAACTAAAGGACTTTTGACGATTGGAACAGGCTTTTAGTACATTGAAAGCTTATTCTAATTTGTAAAAGCTCGCAGGGCGAGCCAGTCATTAACTCTCCACTCTCAACTATATAATGGGGTTTTTTAAATGAAAAAAAGCGGAACAGAAAAAAAAGCGGAACAGACTTGATAATTAGGGCGAGTTGTGGTATAATAAAAATATGACAATAAGCATTGACGCTATATGTAAAAACTTTATAAATGAATCGGTATTGTATACTCATCATGCAAAAACCGAAATGGAAATCGAAGAGTTTGGCCGGATTATCGATGAAGAAGTATTCGAAGCCGTAAAAAACGGTGAGGTAATAGAAAGTTATCCCGACGACAAGCCCTATCCAAGTGTGCTGGTATTTGGATTGACCGGAAAAGGAAGG
>CAYTCW010000208.1:0-5160 GCA_964436235.1 uncultured bacterium | reverse complement strand
TATGGTTTTCGATGATTTAATAAAAGTTGTTATATATTAGAGCATTACCGTGAGCCGAAACATTAAATTCCGGCGGTGCGTAAATAGCATGCCTCTGCGCACGCAACGCGTGCGCGGAGGCAAAACTGACAAAAGGCAAGAAAAAAGTTTTAGATAGAAAGAAGAGTAGAGTAAGGTAGAGAAAATAGAAAAAAAGGATGAAGTGAAGAGAGTGGAGTGGAGAAACACAGAATAGCAGGGACTTTGTGAAAAGGTTAATAAAAAAAACTTCGAAGCCGGCAGGAAATGCCGCCCGAAATAAAAATGCCATGATAATGGCATTTTTATTTCGCTGCTACAAAATTGCGCGTGTAAGGCATACGAAGTATGCCGCACACGCGCAATTTTATATTCAGGGAGAGTAAAAGGGGGCACGGGGGAAAAAGAGAGGGCTATTAGTCCTTTCTTTTTCCCCCGTCGCGGTCTTCTACGGCCTTAAAGCGGCCCTATAAATAACCGAGCATGCTATATAAATCTTTATTTAAGCGCCTCAGAAACTAAATCGCGCACTCGCTGAGAAACGTCGCCGTTAGCTAGTTCGATAGCGAACAATATTTGTTCCCTCAATTCGCCGGTTGCGCCCTGTTTAAGGTGTGCTATAAGCATTTTGATGGCTTTGATACGGTCGGCTTCTTTTTTAGAACCGATTTCAGTCATTAATATAGGCACGGGTTTTAAATTATTAACATCTATTTCAAGGTCTTTTTCGGTAAAAGTTTCGGCAGGCTGGCTTTTAGCGCCTTTTTTAAAATCAGGCTTAGCTGACGCTATTTTTTTGAGGCGTTCTTTTTCTTTATCTTCTTCAGCCTGCATATCTATTGATATTTCAGTGCCGGAATCCGATATTTCAGCTTCTTCTACATGATGCGCCGAATCGAATTTATCTATTATCTGTCTTATAAAATTAGCTTTCTGTGACGGCAGTGTATCTATTATTTCTTTAAGTTTATAATAATTACCTTCCGTCGTTTTTTTCTGTATGGCAAGAACGCCTATCTTAAATATTTCGGGATCTTCCTCGTTATAAAATATAGACATAGCCAATTCCAGCGATTTATCGTCCGGAATTTTCAATATGGAACGCGCCGCTATAAAGCGGTATTCGCGCTCATCGGCGTTAAGCATTTTATCAAGTATTTGTTTAGACTTGTCATAATCGTTTACCCACAGAGCGGCTATAGCCGAAGACTGTACTTCTTTATCGGCATGTCTTATAAACTGCGGTATTATGTTGATAAGATTTTTATCTTTAATGTAGTAGAGCGCGTCGAGCGCCGCTGATATATGTTTCGGATTAGGCGATTTGAGATAACGCGCTATACTGCTTATAAAAGGCGCGCCGCCGTATTTGCCCACCAGTCTTAAAAGCCATCCGGCCACTTCAGGGTTCGGCTCCGCGCCCGCTAATTCGGATATTTTTGATATCACCACGTTATCTAAAAGATCGTAATCGCCTTCATCGAATACTCTTGAAAGTTCGGCTATCTTTTTATCTTCAGGCAGCCTGGTAATTTTTTGCAATAATTCTGAATCTGAAATATCGACGCGCGCGTTAGAAACGGGAAACTCCGCCGCAGGAGGTTTTATTGCCGGTTCTTCTTCGGCTGCCCGTATTATCGGCGGCTGAGGCGCGGATGGGGGCGTGCCGGTGCCGCGCACGGTAGTTTTAAGCGGATCGATCGGAGGCGCCGCTGATAAGGGTTTATCGGCAACAGGCGCATCCGGAGCGGGCGCTGGCGCGGAAGGGTTTTGCATAAAAACCGGGGAACCGCCGCCTGAAGCTCTCAATTTAATGGCGTCAATAGCTTTTTTAACGAAATACCTAACGGTTTGATTAGACGAATTCAGCTGTTTTTCAAGATGCGGTATGGCATCGGCGCCGCCGGCCTGGGCAAGCATACGCGCAGCCTTTATTTTGCTGTCGTCTATATCCGATTCGAGTTCAAATATAATTTCTTCCAAATTTACGCTCATATTGTCAACATCCAATCATTTTATTTGTTTTGTCAACCTATATTGAGTTAATATTCAAAACATGTCCTTCACAGTTACCGCCGCGCTCAATATTTGAATTTAAAGTTAAAATCCGCGGCAGCGCCTTTATGGCGGCTCTTCTTCCTATTTGAATAATAGTTTCCGCCTTTGAAAACTCCCAGAACCCTATTCCGGCAAAATCGGGTTCGATCAGAATATCCGGGTCTTTCTTCTGCGCCGACAGTATTTTTTCACCCATCATTACGATGCTCTGCGCACTTATGTGAAGTATGTGCCGCGGCTGCTTTATCATATTGCTAAAGCCGACGCTCACGCCTATTACTAAATCGTTTCGCCGTTTTTTTAACAGAACCGCCGGCAGCGGCATTAAAACCCCGCCGTCGATATAAGTTTCGCCAAGATAACTGTAAGGCGGAAACAGCATAGGCACGGCCGAAGACGCCATTAGCGTCTCTATTATATCGCCGCTTTTAAAAACTACCGGACGGCCTCTGTTAATATCGGCACAAACTACGAAAACATTAGTTTGCAGCTCTTCGAGCCGGCGAATTTTAAGTTTAGACCAGAACAGGCTCTTTAAATATTTTTTTAATTTAGCGCCCTTATTGACGCTTATAATTGGAATGCGCCTGTCGAATATGACATCGCCGCAAAGTTCGAGCGCGGTATTTTTCATGGAAACCGGGTCCATGCCGGCTGCATATAAACAGGCCACTATAGCACCCATCGATGAACCGCTCAATTCGTTTATATCGACGCCGCTTTTAATAAGCTCCGAAATCACGCCTATATGAGCGAATCCACGCACGGCGCCGGAACCGAGTGCCAAACCCGCCTTGATTTTAGCGCAAGAATTTAAACCGGATGAATTGCCCGCAATTGCCGTTCCCTGCTTTTTACCGTTTAAACCGCTTAATTTTATTATATTGTCAATTTTATTTATGGCCATATTTTTTTTCCTGAATTAAAATGAAAACTGGCTGAACGAAGTGCCGTTCAGATCGGTTTTCCACACATCGAATCGGTTGCCGCTGAGTAATTTTTGTAAAAATAAAACTTTCGAGCCGTCGGCGGAAACTGCCGGCTGATCGAAGTAATAATAATTAGAAAAATTTTTAACTACCTTAACGGCTTTATTTATTATATATGAGCGTTCCATTCTAACTGAAACGCCTATCTTACCGTGTATATAAATAATTTCTTCCGCGCCTTTAACGCTTTGCGCGTTCGACGATAAAAATTCGGGATCGAAGGCGTCAAGATTGGTTTCGACTAAAAATTCATGCTCTATTTTATCGTCAGCCAGTAAATCGACATAGTATAAACCCCAGTTATTATTGACCTTCTTTTGAAACATAACAAGGGTATTATCGGCGGATACCGTCGGTTTGCGTTTAAGCGAATCGGTCGAGGTTATCTGTTTGAAATTATCGCCGTTAGTATCGGCCGTGCATATCTGCGAGTAATTGGAATCCGTTCTCTGGACTGCTGAAAACACTATGAACTGCCCATTTTTAGAAAAAGCGGCGTCAATGAAGTTATAACTGAGGTTTCTTAATATATCGACGGGCAGGGTGCCGTCTAAAGCCATTTTATAAACTCTGAAAGTACCTGTTTTATTGGAAGAAAATAAAATATCGTTACCGAAAACACAACCTCTGACGCATATATTTTCGGACGAATCGGAAGTAAGCGAAACCTCAGTGGTAGCGTCTAACTGTCTTAAGTAAATATTGGCTTCAGAGCCTTTAGACCTGCTGTAATAAGCGTATTTATTGTCAGTGGTAAAGCCGGCGCCCGAATGATTGATGCCGCTGTAAACGCTTTCTTTTTTCTGCGTGCCTTCTATTTCACTGAAACAGCCCGATAGTAAAGGCGCTGATAATAACGCAACAAACAATATCACTAAATTGGCATATTTAATATTAACGAAGCCGTTAACGGCTGACCGTATTATAGCGGACTGCTTTATATTTTCAAGTTTATAATTTATCGATTCGAATATCATTAACTATGACGCTCCTGCCTGATTGTTTTATACTCGTTTATTACGCCCGGCCGGCCGTTTATTAATTATAAATAAGCCTAGAATCATCGGTATTTTTTACCGGCCGGCGACGCTGAATAAATCTTATCATAAATTATATTAAATGTCAAAATATATCGCTAAGTTTATCGCTAAGATTCCATTGCAAGCTATACAAGCCATACTAAGTTTGTCAGGTTAAAGTTAATATTTAAAATTTTCTTCAAATATAAAATTTCTTGCATAATGCTTTTTGTTCTGGTAGAATAGGCCGGTAAACTATTGTAAAATAGATAATTAAGTTTTGACCGGGTAATTTTAACTATGAAATCCTTTGATCACGGATGTTTATTCGTAATTATTAATATAGCGGTTGTTCTGATATTCGCCAGACCGGCTCACGCCTACCTCGATCCCGGCACTATCAGTTATTTTCTTCAAATATTGATAGCCAGCTTAGTCGGAATTTCAGTGACTATAAAACTTTGCTGGAGCAGTATAGTTTCTTTTTTCAAACGCGAAAATAAAACGGACGGGCCTGACGACGATAATAGCAACAAAAACAAATGAAAAAAATCTAAATTAAACCAAAAACCGGCCTTAATGGCCGGTTTTTGGTATTTAAGTCGATGTTTTAATTATAACTACTGCGCGCTCCAGCCGTCGTATTTAGTTACCAACCGGCTGCCTGGAACCATAGTCCAGTTGGTGTTTATCGAAGGGCGTGTATATAGTTCAACGACTTTATTGGTGATTATAACGAGATCATTGCCGCGATATTCGTTGGTATATTGCCAGTGCTCGTATTTATAAGCCGTGAAATTATCGTAAGTATAGCGTGTATTCATCATGCCGTAGCGTTCGTCGGTTGAGGAAGCGTCAAAATATTTCCATTCTCCAGTCGCTTCACCGCAATAATATTTTTGGATGAAACCTATCAAGTTTTTATTCGTCCATGTGCCGATATAATCGCCATGGCAGAAATAACTGGCGGTTTTATACTGTATATTCGACCAGACGCCGGACTGATTTCTGTATCCGATACATTTATACTGCCATTTTATTCCAGAAGCGGTGGTTTCGACGGTATCGCTTAATAA
>CAYTCW010000207.1:0-5164 GCA_964436235.1 uncultured bacterium | reverse complement strand
TAATTTTTAGCAGTGCCAATATTAAACTCGATTTACAATAATTTTTACCGCGAGCCGAAAGGCATAGTTATGGTAGTGCCGTTATTGCACCGCATGTGCGCGCGTTGCGCGCGCACATGCAAACAAGCAAGCTGGCAAAAAAATAAGTAAAAGGCAAGAAAAAAGAGAAAGAAGAAGAAAAAAGGAAGAAAGGAAGGAAAACGACGAGATGAGATGAGATGAATAAAAAGAGAAAACTTAATGGCAGGGTTTATTATGATATTAAGTTAAAGCCCTTATAAAAAAAGCTATCGATAAACAAACGAAAAAGCGTCAGGCAATTTGCAGATAGGGGGAGGGTTTAAGGGAGGGGGAAAGGGTTGCTAACCCTTTCCCCCTCCCTTTTTAAAAAAAATAGTATAACAACCGCAGCTTATTTATCATTAAATAATTCTTCACAGCAAATAATATCGATGTTTTTATTAATTTTATAGTTTTATAGTTTTTCTTTACATATTACAAGCATTTATGATAAAATTAGAAGATTAACTAAAAATCGATACAAACGAGGTGGGCCGGATGATAAGACTTGATAAATATATGGCCATGTGTGCTCTTGGCACCCGCAGCGAGGTTAAGCGTTATATAAGGCAGGGGCTTGTATGTGTAAACGGCATACCGGTTCGTTGTGACGATCTAAAGATCAACGAAGATAAGGATAATATTACATTCGAGGGCCAGCCGTTAGTATTTAAAAAGAATGTATATATAGTTATAAACAAGCCTAAGAATTGCATTTGCACGACAGATGAAGAAGAAGACGGCACTATAATAACCGATTATCTCGACGAATTTATGCGCGCGCGGAAATTATTTCCGGTAGGGCGTCTTGACGCCGACTCGGAGGGGCTGCTTATATTGACCGACGACGGCGATTTCTGTCATAACGTTATCACGCCTAAAAAGCATGTTCCAAAGACCTATTATGTCGAGTTCGTCGGCATGCTGTCCGACAAAGAGATACAAAAATTAATGAAAGGCGTTAAAATAGGCGATTATACGACTCTGCCCTCAAAAGTAAAGCGTCTCGGCGAGCAGCAGCTTGAAATTACGATCCATGAAGGAAAGTATCATCAAATTAAATTGATGCTCGAGGCCATCGGCAATCGCGTTACCTATTTAAAACGGATTAAAATAGGCGATTTTGATCTGCCGGAAATGTTAATGCCCGGTGAATACCGCGAATTAAGCCAGGACGAGCTTAAGATGATATTAGCAAAACAGAACATATAATTTATGCAAAACACGGCGCCAAAAAAAAGAATTACCTTTTACCGCCATATATTGTTCGGCATTTTCTTTGCCGTTTCATTTTCCGCGGCGTTTCAATCGGCGTTGCAGACTCTTCTTCAAAACTATTTTAACGGTCCGGTTTCATCCATTAACTTCACCAGCGGCAGCGGTGCGATTAACGTATCCGTACGCAGCGATCTGGATTTAAAAGAAGATAAAAAAAACGATAAAATCAGGGCAACCTACAAATTTAATAAAGACGGCACGGCTGAAACCATGCTTGCCGGAGACGAAAAATATAAAAACGGCGGCATAGAAAGTCCTAAACGCGGCACTATAATGATCGGCGCGAGCCTGTCGGGCGTTGTGAATATCGCCTTATTTATATGGTTTGTAATGAGGCTGAAGCCGGTTTATAATTTCGCCGTCAAGGGTGATTTATCATCGAGGCTCAAGGCTATAGAGCGGTTCAACGGAATTTACATAACCATCGCGATGTATTTTATAATTTTATTATTGATCGATAACGCTAAAGACGCTTTATTTTTATATAAGTCCGGCAGGTTTTCCGCTTTTAATTTTTTTACCTTCTATTTTATTCCTTCCGCTTTCGGCTGCTACTATGGCATTTACTTCACTATAATATATCTGGAGCCTTTTTTATTCACTAAAATAGCCGATTTATTTTACAGCGGCGAAGATCTTTACACTAAAAAAGAGGGACTGCAATTAAGCCTGCGTTCAAGGCTTTTTATGACGATACTTAACCTGCTTGTAATACCTATGATAATTATAGTCTGCTATTCGTTTTTAATCCCGGATATAAGCCCTGAAAGGCTGAACGCGATGTCGGATTTAAACGAAATTAAAAAGATAATATATACTATTCTAATCAGCAAATATAATCTTTTAGCTATAGCCTTTATTTCATTATGCTACGCCATCGGTTATATTGAAATGCTCTACCGCAGCATACAAAAACCCATCGACGAATTGGTCAAAAAAATGGAACGGCTTGCCGCGGGCGATTTCGACGTTAAAACTTCAGTGCTCTCATCGGATGAAATCGGCAGGCTTAAATATAACTTCAACGTAATGATCGACGGGCTGACCGACCGCGAAAAATTGCGCGAGACCTTTGGTAAATACGTTTCGATCGAGATAGCCAAGCATCTTATTGAAACTAATAAAATAAATCTTGGCGGCGAAGATATCCACGCGACCATATTATTTTCGGATATAAGAAATTTCACTTCGATGAGCGAAAAAATGAGCGCGGGCGAGGTAGTCGATTTTTTAAATGAGTATTTTTCGTATATATCGGATCCGATAATCCAGAATCACGGCGTCATAAATAAATTCATAGGCGATGCCGTCATGGCTATTTACACGCCTCACCTCGGATCGGTAAACCACATATCCGACGCCGTGAAAAGCGCCGCGGGCATGCGTGAAAAATTAAAGGAATTCAACGCCTCTAAAAAATATAATTTCGAAGTATGTTTCGGCGTAGGAATTCATACCGGCAGTCTTGTCGCGGGCAATATAGGCACTAAAAGCAGGTTGGAATATACCGTCATAGGCGATACGGTCAACGTGGCATCTCGCATCGAATCGGAGAATAAAAATTTTAAAACCGATATACTGATAAGCGAAAGCGTTTTCGACGGCCTCGACGAAGGATTGAAGCATGAGCTTAAATTCGAAAAATGCCCTCCTATAAGCGTCAAAGGAAAAGAAAAACCCGTTATGCTATATAAAATCTTATAAACTTCAATTAATTTAAAACTAAGTTCACTTATTTTTAATTTAATAATCATTGCATTTGAATATATTTTATGTTAGAATCGGAACAATATCCCCGTATTTATTTAACCACAATAAATTCATCCTGAAAGGACTTTTTTTAAGAATTAAATAACTGATAAATTGTTATTTAATTTTATTCTAAATTATTTATTAATTATTTAAATTTGACATGTTTTCACGGGAGGAAGATAATAATGACCGAAAAAACGGCATTGTTACTGTTTTTTATTTCGAGTTTTACTTATCTGGCGAGTTTCGCCTCGGTGCTTGTATTACATAAAAACGAGCGCCAGATAATAAGGACCACTTCTATATTAAATATATTTGCGGGCCTGTGCGGCTTTGTCATGGCCGGTTTCATTTTAGTAACCGGCGGAACCGTCACTTACACTTTTTCGGCCGGCTCACTTTCGGAATTAATAGCAATGCTCTCGCCCGCCGACGATTTCAGCATTAAGATATGCCCTTACGCCGCGCTTTTTCTGCTGATTATTTATTTCATATCATCGGCGGCGGCGCTTTATTCCAGATCGTATTTAAATGAATATACCGCCGAGCGCGTCCAGTACTCGCGATTCGCTAAAATAGCCATAATATCGGCGGTATATCCTCTTTTTATTTTATCGATGGCCATGGTTGTGGTGTCTAACCACTCGATATTATTTTTATGTTCATGGGAGCTCATGTCGCTGTTTTCATATTTTCTGGTAATAAGCGACCATGAAAATCCTAAAACAAGAACCGCCGGTTTTACTTACCTTATAATGACGCACTTCGGCACGGCTTTTCTTTTCGTATTTTTCGTAATGCTTTATTCTTTAAGCGGCTCGTTTAATTTTTCGGCTTACACCAATATAGGCCATGGTTTTTCGAATTCGCAGATGCTTTTTATGTTCACGCTCATTTTAATAGGCTTCGGAACGAAAGCCGGCATCATGCCGCTTCATATATGGCTGCCGCTCGCCCATCCGCAGGCGCCTTCTCATATATCGGCGCTCATGTCGGGAGTAATGGTTAAAGTATCGCTGTTTTCATTTTTAAAATGTTTATTTATGTTTCTTGGCGGCGCGAATCTGACCGCGGGAATTATATTATTGTTGATAGGCGCCGTAACGGCTATTTTAGGCATAATGTATTCGATCGTCGAATCCGACCTTAAAAAATGCTTAGCCTTTTCAACGGTAGAAAATATAGGCATAATATTAATAGCCATATCCTGCGCGATAATATTAAACTCTCAGCACTATCCGGTTTCGGCGGCTTTCGCTCTCTGCGCTGCGTTTTACCATATAACGGCCCACGCTATCTTTAAATCACTTCTTTTTATGGGCGCGGGCTCGGTAATTTACAGCTCGCACGCCAAAAATATGGACGATATGGGCGGCTTTATAAAGCAAATGCCTCACACTGCGGCATATTTCATGGCAGGCGTTATGAGCATGGCCGCCCTCCCTCCCATGGCCGGTTTTATTTCCGAATGGATGATATTTCAGTCTATACTGCTAACGCTTAAAGACCCTCAGGCTTTCATTAAAATTATAATGCCCGTCTGCGGCGCCGCATTAGCGCTTTCATCGGCCCTCGCGCTCACCGGCGCAGTGCGCATGTTCTTTTCGATATTTTTAGCCAAGCGCCGCAACGCCGATAAATATAAACACGAAGCGAAAGAAACTCCTCTATCGATGAGACTGCCCATGCTCGTTCTCGCCGTTTTATGCTTTATTTTCGGCATATTCTCGCCGGTTTTCATATATTATCTCGCCGGGCCGCTAAACTCGCTGATGCCGGTTTCAGGTCTTAACATAAGCCTTTTCAGTCATAACGCGCTTTATATCATCCCGGTTTCCAGCCAGCTTTCGGCGATATCGCCTCAGGCGGTATTCACGCTTCTGATATTATTTATAATAGGCGCCGTCGTTATTTTTAATTACATACTGCCGCGCCGCAAGGTGCGTTATTACGAAACCTGGAGCTGCGGGGCCGACATAAATTCGATAATGCAATACACGCCCGAATCTTACACGCAGCCTATAATGATAGTATTTAAAAATATTTATATGCCGCGCACCGAGGTAAAAACGCT
>CAYTCW010000206.1:0-5236 GCA_964436235.1 uncultured bacterium | reverse complement strand
TATCGATATCGTAGAAGTCTTTCGCGTCGGCGAGGCCGATGTGCGAGAGAACTTTTGTGATAGCCGATGTAAGCGTGGTTTTACCGTGGTCAACGTGTCCGACTGTGCCTATGTTAAGATGCGGCTTATTTCTTTCGAATTTTTCTTTTGCCATTTTAAATATATCCTCCTGAATTTTTATTAATTTTTCTTGTTTTTTTTGATTCCAGACATTATAACATATCTTTTACGAAAGTTAAATACTTATTTTTTAAATTTTCGCTTTAATCGTTATTATGATCTGCCTCTAAATCTTTCAATTATTTGCTCTGAGAGCGACTGAGGTAATTGTTCGTAATATGCGAACTGCATGGTATAGGTTCCACGCCCCTGTGTCAGTGACCGTAATGAAGTTGAATATCCAAACATTTCTGATAGTGGAACATGCCCTTTGATGATTTGAGTGTTGCCTCTCATTTCCATACCTTCAATTTTACCTCTTCTGGAGTTAAGATCGCCTAAGACTTCACCCATGTACTCTTCGGGGACAACGATCTCGATCTCCATATACGGCTCGAGCAATACGGGGCTGCATTTTTTGCAGCCGTCGCGAAACGCCATTGACGCCGCTATTTTAAAAGCCATTTCAGAGGAATCCACTTCGTGGTAGGAACCGTCGAGTAATTTCACGCAAACGTCGACAACCGGGAAACCCGCGAGAGTACCGCTTTCAGCAGACTCGCGCACGCCTTTTTCAATCGCCGGTATGTATTCGCGGGGAATGACTCCGCCGATAATCTTATTTTCAAAAATTAAACCTGATTTCGGGGGCGCGGGGCTGATTTCGAGCTCGCAATGCCCGTACTGGCCGCGGCCGCCGCTCTGGCGAACGTAACGGCCTTCGATCTTCGCGGTTTTTGAAATCGTTTCCTTATAGGCAACCTGAGGTTTGCCCACATTGGCCTCGACTTTAAACTCGCGGATAAGCCTGTCTACAATTATTTCGAGATGAAGCTCGCCCATGCCCGCAATCAGCGTCTGCTGGGTCTCTTCGTTCGTCGAAACTCTGAAGGTCGGATCTTCTTCGACTAATTTAGCTAAGGAAGTTCCGAGCTTATCCTGATCGGCTTTAGTTTTAGGCTCTATGGCCACCGATATGACGGGATCGGGGAAAGTAATCTTTTCGAGTATGATCGGATTATTTTGTTCGGTAAGCGTGTCGCCCGTAGTAGTATTTTTCAACCCTACCGCGGCGGCTATATCGCCCGCATAAACCCTGTCAACCTGAGTGCGCCTGTTTGCGTGCATCTGTAAAAGCCTTCCGATGCGTTCGGTAGTGCCGCGCATCGAATTATAAATGTAGGAACCCGAAGTTAAAACGCCGGAATAAACTCTGAAATAAGTTAATTTTCCAACGTAAGGATCGGTCATTATTTTAAAAGCGAGAGCGGAGAATTTTTCGTTATCAGCCGTCATGCGCGTAAGCGGTTCTTCCGTTTTCGGGTGAATTCCCGTTATCGGAGGAACATCGAGCGGCGAAGGCAGATAGTCGATTACCGCATCGAGCATCGTTTGAACGCCTTTATTTTTAAAGGAAGAACCGCAGATAACCGGTATCACTTTCATGGAAACGGTCGCGCTCCTTAAAGCGCGCTTTAGCTCTTCTTTGGTGACTTCGACGCCTTCGACGTATTTGTGATACAATTCCTCGTCGTGCTCGGAGACCTTTTCGATCATATATTCGCGGGCGTGTTTGCACGCTTCGGAATATTCCGCCGGGATTTCGAGAATATCGTATTTTACGCCGAGAGTCGATTCGTCGAATAAATAAAGTTTCATTTCGATTAAATCGATACAGCCTTTAAAAGTATCTTCTTTTCCGAACGGGAGCTGAATGGGTACGGGATTCGCGCCAAGACGCGTTTTAATCATATCGACCACGCGCTCGAAATCGGCGCCGGTACGGTCCATTTTATTAACGTAAGCGATCCTCGGAACGCAGTACTTATCGGCCTGTCTCCAGACCGTTTCGGACTGAGGCTGAACGCCGCCGACTGCGCAGAATACGGCAACGGCGCCGTCTAATACGCGAAGCGACCTTTCCACCTCGACCGTGAAGTCAACGTGTCCGGGCGTATCTATAATATTGACACGATTCCCTTTCCAGTTGGTTGTTGTAGCAGCCGAAGTTATAGTTATTCCGCGTTCGCGTTCCTGGAGCATCCAGTCCATAGTGGCGCAGCCGTCATCGACTTCGCCTATTCTGTGGACTACTCCGGTGTAGAACAGTATTCTTTCGGTAGTCGTGGTTTTTCCCGCGTCGATATGCGCCATGATACCGATATTGCGTGTGTTTTCGAGCGAAAACTCGCGCTTTTCGATATGTTTGATCTCGACTAACGGTTCGGCCGCCTTAGGGGCGGGTTTTTCGGCTTTAGTGTGAACCGCAGCCTGTTTCACGACTTCGACGGCCTCGACGGCGGGAACTTCGTCCTGCCTGTCTTCGGCTTCTATAACGGCTACCGCGCTTTGCGCGCTTATTAAACTTTCGGCATGACTATTGATGTCGGTACTCATTAAATCCCCGTTTTTCTCCTTCTGGGTCTTACTCATTTATAAATGCCCTATCTAGTAATTATAGTAAATTATGGTCTTAATTTTTAAAAAATGTATTAAAGTTCTACCATTTAAAGTGCGAAAACGCCTTATTGGCTTCGGCCATTTTATGCGTGTCTTCGCGTTTTTTAATCGTCGAGCCCTGATTGTTGTATGCATCGAGCAATTCGTTGGCGAGATTTTCTCTCATCGAGCGGCCCGATCTGTTTCTCGAGTAATTGATTAACCAGCGGAACGCGAGCGCCATGCTGCGTTCTTTTCTGATTTCAAGCGGTACCTGATAGGTAGCGCCGCCGACGCGCCTCGATTTAACTTCGAGAAGCGGCATCGAGTTCTGAAGAGCCTGTTTGAAAACTTCTAAAGGCTCTTTGTCTTTGATTTTCTGTTTCAATATTTCGAGCGCCCCGTAAATGATGTTGTGCGAAGTATTTTTTTTGCCTTCATACATTAAATTGTTGGCAAATTTTTCGATTACTACATCGTTATAAATGGGATCGCCAGGAGTTTTTCTTTTAAGAGCTTCTTTTCTTCTTCCCATTATCGCTATCCTCCGTCTTAGCTAAGATTATTTTTTAGGTGTTTTAGCGCCGTATTTCGAGCGGCTCTGTCTTCTGCCGTCGACGCCCGCCGTATCGAGAACGCCGCGGACTATGTGGTAACGGATACCAGGTAAATCTTTTACGCGGCCTCCGCGGATTAAAACGATCGAGTGTTCCTGTAAATTGTGACCGACACCGGGAATATAAGCTGTAACTTCAATACCGGTTGTGAGCCTTACCCTCGCGACTTTACGTAAAGCCGAGTTAGGTTTTTTAGGCGTAATCGTCCACACCCTTGTGCAAACACCCCTTTTTTGAGGGCATTCATTCATTGCGGGGCATTTGGTTTTGTTTTTGATTTCCTTGCGCCCCATCCTGATTAATTGATTAATGGTCGGCATTAACATCCTCCTTTTTGCCGTTATTTTTTTTCGACTCAATAAATTTAAATTATGAGAATAAAAAACATTATTGATCGTTTAGACCATCAATAATGTACGCTTACAAAGATATTTTATACCTTTTCGCGAATTAATAACTTAAATTTCGTACTATTATAGTAAAAAATCTTTGTTTTGTCAAGTAAAATCAATATTTATTTTTATTAAACTCCGATTTTTAGATATTTACGGCACAGTTTTGGTTACCGGTCTTAATTTTTATTGACGCAATATTCATACACGACCAATTCAGTCCCGTCTTTGAAATATTTTTTTATCTCTTTCATTCCGTTTTTCAGGGCGACGCGCCGCGAAGCCTGATTGTCGATATGGGTGTAAGAATAAACGCGGTCAAATTTAAGCCGGCCCGTCGCATATTCACGGCAGGCGGCGGCGGCTTCGCTGGCATATCCCATATTGCGGTAATCGCCGATAATGTGAAAACCTATTTCCGGAAGAAGCCGCCCGTCGATATCCTGCAGCGTAATGCCGCAATCGCCGATAAAGGCATCATCGGCCTTTCTGACTACGGCCCACAAGCCGAAACCGTTTTCTTTATATCTTCTGATATTGCGCTCGATCCAGCGATCCACTTCGGCCGCCGAAAAAGGATGAGGGTAATATTTCATAGACTCTTCATCGGAAAGCACTTTTGAAAGCGCGGCCGCGTCGGCGGCTTCAAGTTCCCTTAAAAACAGCCTGTCGGTTTCAATAATTATCTTCATCGCAGACCTTTCCGTTCATAATTAATTCGCCACTACAAATTTTTTATCGATTTAAACTCGGTAAATTAAGTTCGTACTATCATCGATCATCGTTTATTGCTTTTTTTTACTTGATGTTATATAATTAGCCTGCCGTTAAAACGGACAATCATTTTTTTTACGGAGGTATTCTAATGGCCGCCACCAGAACCAGATACAGCACGCGGGACTTCAAAAAAATCGACTGGCACGACAACTATATCCACTCTATACGATTCGATTCTGAAAAGTTCGAAGTTATATTCGATATCGATTATATTCACGACTGGATAAGCGGCGAAGGCGAAAATTATAAATTTCTGTTATCGCCTGCCACGCTCACTTTTCATAACGCGTCAAACCTTAAAATCGATCTGGACTGGAAAGACTGCTCGCTGGATCTTTGCATCGATTCGATAGAAAGATCGGCCCCGCGAAAAACGGCCAACGCCAAACTCAGCGAATACGACTGGCTTATAAATATCGGCTGGCCCGGCGGCGCCGTATCGTTTTGCGCTACCGGCTTCACTCAAATTTCCCGCTCGGAACCCGCCGTCTTCGACGAACAGAAGATCCCGGCCGCAAGAAGAGCTTTTTAATCCCTACAGCAGATAATTATTTTCTTTGCACGCCGAAAGCCATGTGCGGATTTCAAATGTTTCGTAACCGTTCTTTATAAAAGGATCGTTTTCAGCTATTTTGCGCGCCTCTTCGATATTTGCGGCTTTGACTATAACCATTCCGCCTTTGTAATCGATAAAAGGCCCACCGGACACAAAAATCCCTTTTTCATCGAGCGTTTTCAAATAAGCGACATGTTCTTTAATTATCTCGGGAGTAAACGGCTTAACATTGGCGAGCAATATTACAAACCTGATATATTCTTTATTCTTTTCACTCATATTTTACTTCCTTTCAA
>CAYTCW010000205.1:0-5392 GCA_964436235.1 uncultured bacterium | reverse complement strand
AAGAGAGGGCCATTGGTCCTTTCTTTTCCCCCGTCGCGGCCTTTATCTTTAATTGGATTTATTTAACTTCGTTCATAGGTATTCCGAGAGCGTCTGCCACGCCCCGACCGTAAGCTGGATCGGCTTTAGCGCAGTTTGAGATATGGCGTATTTTAATTTCGCGCGGAGCGTCGCCCATTGCGCGGGCCGTGTTTTCGAAAAGCGCTTTTTTCTGTTCCGCGTTCATAAGGTTGAACAGCGCGCGCGTCTGCGAGTAATAATCGTCGTCGTCTTCGCGGAAATTCCAATGATCTGCCGCGCCTTCGAGCGCTAACGGCGGTTCGGCGAATTCGGGCTGCTGCTGCCACTGACCATAGCTGTTCGGTTCATAACCGAGAGTGCCGCCGTAATTGCCGTCAACTCTCATAGCGCCGTCGCGATGATAACTGTGGACGGGGCAGCGCGGAGCGTTTACGGGTATAAGGTTATGGTTTACTCCGAGCCTGTAACGCTGGGCGTCGCCGTATGAAAACAACCTGCCCTGAAGCATTTTATCGGGTGAAAAACCTATGCCGGGCACTATGCTCGCGGGGTTGAAAGCGGCCTGCTCAACGTCGGCGAAATAATTTTCAGGATTGCGGTTAAGCTCCATGACGCCGACTTCTATAAGCGGATAATCTTTATGCGGCCATACCTTCGTAAGATCGAAAGGATGGAAAGGGCATTTAGCGGCGTCTTTTTCCGGCATTACCTGAATAAACATCGTCCAGCGTGGAAACTCGCCTTTTTCGATGCTGTCGAAAAGATCGCGCTGGTGGCTTTCACGGCATTTGCCGACGAGGGCTTCAGCTTCCTGATCGGTAAGATTTTTAATGCCCTGCTGCGTTCTGAGATGAAATTTAACCCACACGCGCTCGTTATTTGCATTTATCATGCTGAAGGTATGGCTTCCGAATCCGTGCATGTGTCTGTATGAATAAGGGATTCCTCTATCGCTCATAGTTATGGTAACCTGATGCAAAGCCTCGGGGAGCGAAGTCCAGAAGTCCCAGTTATTTTTCGCACTGCGCAAATTAGTTTTAGGATCGCGTTTAACGGCGTGATTAAGGTCGGGGAATTTAAGCGGGTCTCTGAGGAAAAAAACGGGCGTGTTATTTCCGACTAAATCCCAGTTGCCTTCTTCGGTATAAAATTTAATGGCGAAACCGCGGATATCGCGTTCCGCGTCGGCTGCGCCTCTTTCGCCCGCGACAGTAGAAAAGCGGACGAATAGATCGGTCTTTTTACCTACCGCAGAAAATATCTTAGCTTTTGTATATTTAGTGATATCATGAGTAACGGTAAAAATGCCGAAAGCGCCGGAACCCTTAGCGTGCATTCTACGCTCGGGTATTACTTCCCTGTCGAAGTGCGCGAGTTTTTCGAGATACCAAACGTCCTGCAGGAGCATCGGTCCTCTTTTTCCCGCCGTTAAAACATTCTGGTTATCCTCGACCGGCGCACCGTTAGTTCTGGTAAGTTTCTTTTTGTCGCTCATTTTGCCTCCTTCTAGATTTTACGATTTTTTATTTATCCCTGATTAACTAACGATAAAATAATAAATCTTATCTATCTAAAAAGAGAAAGCTCTATCAAAGAATTTTATAGATAATAATAATCATTATTAATATCGTTATGAGCTACATTGTATTAAAAAATATAAAGGTTGTCAATAGACGAAGTGAATATTTATAAAAATATATTAAGTTTAAGTAAAATGTCCGTTTTTTATTCAGGTTAAGATGTAGGTTTAAAAATCTCTGGGTAAAATTGATTATTTTCACAAAATGTAGTATAATTGTGTAAATATATCTTATCTACTAACTATATCCACTCATAATAATTGTGGTTATGGTTTTTATACGGGAGGTTAACGATGAGCGAAGAAAACGTTAAGCTTATGTTTGAAAAGATTGAAAAAGTCGAAGATATGAAAAAAAGATTTACGGAATTTATGCAGTCGCATCAAGCCGGTCCGAAAGAGCCGCTGCCCGACAAAATAGTCGAGTTTGCAAGAACCGCCGGATTCATTTTTTCAAAAGAAGACCTTGCGAGCACCTGCGCGGAACTTTCCGATGAAGAACTCGAAAAAGTTACCGGCGGCGTTTATAACTTAAGCGCTATAAACTGGGGATGGCTGCTTAATAATAAGGCGTAGGTTTTTTTCTATGAGGTATCGAATATAATAACATGAAAAATTTTATTCTTTCAAATTTATTCTTTTTGAGCGTACTTTTATTATTAATAACCCCCGCCTCTCATTGCGCGGCATCTCAACTAAAAGTGACGGTCCCTGAAATTGGCGTCACGGAATTTTTGTGCAGCAAATCTGCCGACGATATTGATTTGATTAAATTAAAAAACACTCTTATCGAAAGCCTTTCAAATACAACCGCCACGAAAGACAACCTAAATATATCGGCGATTCCAGTAAACGACGCGGCTATTTTTTTCGATTCAACCGACCACGACCTGGCTATCGCCGGCAAAAAAATCGGCATGCAAAAACTTGTCATAACTTACTTATATTTTCTCGACTCTAAAATTATTCTAAGCATTAAAATAATCGACTGCGGCTCTTTGCGCAAAGAAGCCAATTATTTTGCATCATGCAACGGCGCGCAAGAGCTTGAAGACAAGATCAAAATTATAGGCAGTAAAATACTGCTCACTTTAAAACTCCGGCCGGATGCAGACGGCGGAAAAATTAAACCGGAATTTCCATCAGACCGCCTGAAAAAGTTCATAAAAATCCCTTATAAAAATTCGCAATGGGAAATAATAAAATTAGGCCGGGGCTGCGAATTAAAACACCTGCCGGCAAAAATAAAAATATCTTTTACTCCGCAAGCCGAAAACGATTCAAAGCATAATGTTTTCGGAATTTTTTTCATAAGCAAAAATGAAATAGAAGGCGATTTCGATATTATTTTAGATTATTCCCTCGTTGAATGGCCCGCTCAGAACGGAACGCGCATCGGTATGGGAATTTTCGCAAAAGACACTTTTCTCGGCCGAAATAAATGGTATCAGCAGGCCGAGCGCATCAGCAGCACGCGGGCCGATTCCGGCTTCGTTCCTTTCGCCGGCGACGCTTATCTTGTAGATACCGCCGACGATAATATAAAAGGCGCAATAGAGGCATTCGGAAACGCAGGTAAAATAAGAATAACCAGAAACGAAGATGTTTTCAGAGCGTACTGCTTCCGGAACGCCCAAAATCCCGAATGGCTCAATATTTATTCTTCAACGGCAAAAAAAGGACCGGTGAAATTATTTATGGGCGCATGGAACCACGATTATTGTTTCACTAAAAAATTCGTAGAAGCCTGTTTTGCGCCCGTTGAAATCAGCGCGAAAATCATTAAAAATAATAAAGAAAAACAACTCGAACTTAAAAAAATTATAAAAAAATAGTTTATAAATATTACTAAAAAGGGGTATTGTATGAAAAAATCCATTTTATCGTTCACTATGGTATTGGCCGTCGTTGCAGCGTTTATCTTCGCCGGTCACGCTCTGGCGTTCGCCGGAGAAACCGTTTATGATTTTAACGCGCCGAAGTTAGTTAAATCCGGCAATTATTACGAAATTTCACAGGACGGTCTGCCGCTTTCGATCGAGCCCGGAATGCCCGCCCTTCCTTTCAAACCGGTATCTATCTTACTGCCGCAGGGTTTCGAAGCCGTAAACGTAAAAGTTACGCCTTTTAATCTGACCGAAATAAAGGGCGAATATTTTTTAAAACCGGTCGCGCATAACATACCGCTTTCATTCGAAAAACAGGCGGCCGATAAAAGAAAACGCGAGGCTTTAGTAAACGGGGGAAGGCCGCCGATATTTGAATATAAATACAGCGGAGTGTATCCCGCCGGCGTTATGTCGAATATGTCCGTACAGAATGCGCGCGGCTATAAAATATTAGTTTTAAACGTCAATCCCGTTTCATACCAGGCCGAATCGCGCAAGGTGTTTTACTACACTAAAGCCGTTCTCACATACGATCTCAAACCCGCAAAAAAAAGCGCCGATAAAGCAATTGTCCGCGATATTGAAAGCGACCGCGACTACGTCAAATCTTTAGTCGATAACCCGCAGGCCATTTATGGCTATAAAACATCTAAAATAGATAAACGCGCCGCCTGCGACTATCTGATCGTCACATCTAAAGAGCTTGCCGCATCGGGCGAAGAGTATAATTTTGATAAATTCATGAAATTTTTAAACGGCAAAGGCTTAAAAACGGATATCGCGCTTATCGAAGACATACTCGCGCAGGAAGCAGGCAAAGACGGCGCCGATAAATTAAGAAATCATCTCAGAAAGCGTTACAACGAAAACGGAGTCAAATTCGTTCTTTTAGCGGGCGGCAGCCTCGAGGCCAAACCCGTAATTCCCGTCAGAAAACTTCACGCGGCCTTTAAGTGGGAAAAAGACTCTTTCGACCAGCTTCTTCCCGGCGATATTTATTACTGCAATCTCGACGGTTCGTTCGATGAAAATAAAGACGGCATATACGGCGATATTAACGACGGCCCCGGCGGCTCGGATATCGATATGTTCTCGGAACTCTTCATCGGAAGAGTGCCGGCCGAAACCACCGCGGCCTTAGCTAATTTCATAAGGAAAAATATCACCGCTTACGCATACTTCGAAGGCGAAAGCAAAGACGCATTTTTCTGCGGAGAAAATTTATTTCCCGGCATCTGGGGAAAATCGTATATGAAAGAAATCGAAAACGGCTCTCCAGCTCATGGTTTCACAACATCCGGCTATCCTGCGGGCTATCCGCGCCGCTACCTTTTCGATCAGGATAAAAGATGGTCTTCGACCGACATAATAAACACCATAAACAAAGGCATTTACATACTCAACCATATCGGCCACTCCAGCGTTACCAGCAGTATGCGCCTTTACTCGTCGAGTATCGGCCGGCTCGCTAACGCTTACTATTACCTGCTTTATACTCAGGGCTGCTACTGCGGACGCTTCACCGACCGTAATTGCATACTCTCCGCTCATATAACTTCGCCTGCCGGCGCTTATGCTGTTATCGGCAATTCCTCCTACGGCCTCGGCCCGGAAGATCCGGACCCGGACGCTTCAGTTTCATGCCGCGGCGCTTCTCAGTACTTTCACCGCCAGTTCACCAACGCGATTTTTTCCGCAGGTAAAAACCGTCTGGGCGAAGCCAATCAGGCGTCCAAAGAAGCCAACATTAAATTTATGAGCCATGGAACGACGCGCTGGGTATTTTTTGAACTCAACCTTCTCGGCGATCCTTATTTGCCGATTAAAATAAAATAAAACTTATTTTAATTTTAATTAAGGGAGGGAGAAAAGGTTAGCAACCCTTTCTCCCTCCCTTAAACCC
>CAYTCW010000204.1:0-5417 GCA_964436235.1 uncultured bacterium | reverse complement strand
TGCTTTTTATACGACGACGATCCGTGCGCAAAATGGGAAGAACTTAAAAATAACCAGCAAAAATGGGTTGACTATCTTTCAAAACGCAAAATCGTCCGTTTCGTCAATAAAGACTCCGACGTTTCTTTCTCGGTCGAAGACCGCATATGGATAAACAGCTCGGGCGACGCCAACATGCCCTCGGGCGAAGTCTTCACCGCGCCCGTCGAAAACTCCGTCAATGGAAAGATACGTTTTTCATACCCCGGCATATTTATGGGCCAGGAGATCGAAGATATCTCGCTTGAAATCAAAGACGGCGAGGTAATCAAATGGAACGCTAAAAAAGGCGCAGAACTTCTCGATAATGTATTCTCGATACCCGGCGCCCGCCGGTTCGGCGAAGTAGCCATAGGCACCAATTACGGCATACAGCGCTTCATCAAAAATATGCTTTTCGATGAAAAGATTGGCGGAACCATTCATATGGCCGTCGGCGCCGCATACCCGCACACGCGAGGCACCAACGAATCAAGCGTCCACTGGGACCTTCTGGCCGATATGAACGACGGCGGCGAAATATACGCCGACGGCGAGCTTATATATAAAAACGGCAAATTCATCATTTAACTCTTTTTATCCGGGCATTTTCGTTATCAAACGATTTTGCAAAATAATACTTTATAATAATATAATATTTAAAATAAATTCATATTCCTCGAAATCAAAGGAGTTTTATCATGCATTACATTTTGATAGCATTAACCATAGTGATGGCCCTGTTTCAAAAATACCGCCGCAACGCCGGCTGGACCGACGCGTTTCTTATGTCGATTCTCTTCTGTCTGGTGGGAGTATCCGGCATCTGGGCCTTCATGGGGCATTTTTTCGCCGCGGACAAAGTGGCGCAGGGCATAGGCTGGCCGGCCGGCAATCCCTTTCAGAAGGAAATCGCATTCACCAACCTCGGCATCGGTTTTCTCGGCATTCTCAGCCTGTGGCTGCGCGGAAACTTCTGGATTGCGGCCGTAATAATGAGCTCGACCTTCCTGCTCGGCGCCGGCTATATCCACATCAAAGATTTAATTGAAAAAGGAAATATGAATCCGCTTAACTCCGGACTTATCCTTTATATTGATATCTTTATACCGCTGTTTGCTATAGCGCTTCTTATAACTAAACATTACGTCGATAAAAAACAAAATAATTAAAACAAACCGCTTCTTACTTCAAAAATAGGCAGGGCTTTTATGATGCCCGAAAAAATAAAAAATATGACCTTGACACGCCGGCTTTTTATATGTAAAATTGTGTGAATGAAAAAATTAAAATCAAATTTTAATAATTACCGTTAAAATTATATAAAATAAAGACGGGAGTGAATAATTTGAATTTTTGTCAAAAAAGAATACGCCCATTTAAATCCGTTTTACTGATATTTGCGGCCGCCGTTTATATTATTGCGGCTTTAAGCGGCTTGTTTAATCCGCGGGAGTCTTTTGCCGCCGAAAACGCCCCGGTTAAGCCCGCTAAATGGACCTTTATGATATTTTTAAACGGCGTTAACGATTTATATCCTTACGGCCCGAGGACTATCAATCAACTTAAAAAAATAGGTTCTACCGAAGATTTTAACATAGTAATCCTTCGCGGCTACCTTTCTAAAGCCGGCGAAAAAGTGGTTATCAGAAAAGGCAAAGCTGAAATTATCGAAAAAGGGCTTAAATTGGATATGGGCGATTATAAAGAATTAGTTAAATTCGCCAAGTGGACCCACGAAAATTATCCGGCCGAGCATTATCTTATCGATATATGGAACCACGGCCTCGGCTGGAAGAAAAAAAGCCGCGGCAGCACCAAAGGAATCTCTTACGACGATGTCACCGGCAATCACATAACCACCCTTCAGCTTGGCACGGCCATGAAGATGATAAAAGGCATATTCGGCCATAATGTAGATATTCTGGGCATGGACGCCTGCCTTATGCAGATGGCGGAAGTCGCTTACGAATTAAAAGAAAGCGTCAGTTATATCGTGGCTGCCGAAGAAATAGAGCCGGGCACCGGCTGGCCATACGATAAATTCGCCGAAATACCGGTTAAAAATCCGAAAATAACTCCGAAACAATACGCGGCGGCAATGGTCGAAGCTCACAGGCAGAGCTACCTTGCAGTCAGAACCGAGGCTACTACCTGTTCGGCGATAGAATGCGGCAGGCTTCCTCTTTTTTATTCTAAATTGGAAGAATTATCGATAGCGCTTAAGACGCGCATTGCCGAAAATAAAATTATCGAAACCTTAAAACGCGTCCAGGACGAGGTTCAGATATTCGACGAAGGCGATCACTGCGATCTGGTGCATTTCTGCCGGCTTTTATCTCAATACTGCGAAGACGACACCATTAAAAACAGAGCTGAAGAACTCATAAACATACTCGTCGCTTCACCTTCTAAAGTAATAATCGCCAACGGCGTTACGGGCGAATATATGAAAAACGCTTTCGGCTTAGCTATTTACTTTCCGCGCGGCGCTTTCGACGCCGAATACCGCCAGATACTCAACTTCGGAAAAACTGCATGGGCCGACTTTATAGAGGCCTACTCGCATAATAAAAATAATAACGGTTCAAATCAATAGAATCAATCAGGTACAAAATTTATAATTAATCATTAAATTTAATTGACAAAATCAAAATAAATTTGTATAATTAATTAACTAAGAATTGCTTTACGGAATTATTTGATAATTTAAAATTCAAAAATTCGGTGAAGCATTTTTTATTTAGTATAAGTCAACCAATCAATATTTACCAAAAAAATATAAGTATGTAGAAAGAGAGTGTGAGGTAGGTATGGTAAAAAAAGGTTTAGTATTAATTTCAATTCTGGCGGTATTGGTTTTAACGGCAAATTTTGCTCTGGCGCAGGAAGAAACGGACAACAAAGCAAAAGCGGAATGGACCTTTATGGTATTTTTAAACGGCGATAACGATCTGGACCCGTTTGGTGAAAAAGATCTTACGGAAATGAAAAGAATCGGATCGACTCCCGATGTTAATATTATAGTCCTTCAGGACCGTTTCAAAAAACCGGCGCGCAAATTTATAGTCAATAAAGGCGCAGTTCAGGTAATTGAAGAAGTCGGCGAAATCGACATGGGCGATTATAAAGAACTCGTTAAATTCGTAAAATGGGCGCACGAAAAATATCCCGCTAAAAAATATATGGTAGATATATGGAACCACGGCGCAGGCTGGAAAAAAAGCAGAGCCGAAAAAGTATTCAAAGGCATTTCCTACGACGATCAGTCGGGCAATCACATATCCACACCGCAGCTTGGTACTGCCATGCAGCAGATCAAATCGGTAATAGGCCATAATGTAGACGTTCTCGGCATGGACGCCTGCCTTATGCAGATGATGGAAGTCGGTTACGAAGTCAGAGATTCAGTCGATTATATCGCGGCTTCCGAAGAAACCGAACCGGGCAACGGCTGGCCTTACGATCTAGTACTCGGCCCTCTCGTTAAAAACCCTGCAATGAGCGGAGCGGACCTTGCAATTTTAACTGTTCAGGCATATAAAAAAGGCTATTCGAGCAATCTTAGCGAAAACACCACGCAGTCGGCTATCGACTGTTCGAAATTCGATGCAGTATGCGCTAAACTCGATGCTTTCGCGGGCGCTATGACCGCAAAACTCGGCGACGCTAAAATAAAAGCCGGCCTCAAAAAAGCGGCAAGAGAAGTTCAGGTTTACGCTTACGACGATAACTGCGACCTTGGACATTTCTGCCAGTTAGTAAATGCTAACGTCAAAGACGACGCTATAAATAAAGCAGCCAGCGAATTATTGGTAGTTTTACTTTCAGCGCCTTCGAAATTAGTTTTAGCTAACTCCATAACCGGCCCGGGCGGCGTTAAAGACTCTACCGGTCTTGCAATTTATCTTCCAAGACAGTCGGTTGCTTCAAACTATAAAGGTATAATGCTTGGCAAAACTGCATGGGCAACTTTTATCAGCGCATTTTTAAGATAAACGGGGCTTAAGCCGCGTATATTATTAAGTATATAAAAATGCCGTATTATGCGGTGTAACGCGTATTACCGGCAGGCAATAAACATAAAAGAGAGAATGTAAAATTGCGTTCTCTCTTTTTGTTTAATAATTAATCAACGGCTATAATTTAACCGTTATAACCGGATTAATTACGGCGTTAAAAAATGTATAAAAATGAGGCCGCATTTTTTTTAAAAATCCTTGACATGACGATATTCTTCTGATAAAATTAACCTGTTTAAAAATTCGATTTTTTCTTATTTAAAAGTTCTTTTTTTAATTGAGGCGGATGGCGAACGCCTTATATTTTTATTAAGTTAATCCGGCCGCCAGGCCGCAAATTAACTAAAGTGATCGTTCATACTTAAATAATCAGGCCATTGTTTTAATGCCAATCAAAACAACTGCCTCGTGCAGTTTTAATTAAATTAAACCGGAATCAGCGAACATATTTATTTTTTAAGGAGATTAAACTTAATGAACAATATTATCATTATTGGGAAAATGGGTGCCGGAAAAGATACGCTCGCCGAAATTCTCGTCAAAAATTACGGATATACGCAAACCTCGATCGCGGGCCGGCTGAAACAGATAGCCGAGCTTTTGTACGCCGATATATTCGCTACTGGCGACAGGAATCAAAAAAGGGTAATATTACAAAAATTAGGCGATTTATTAAGAAGCCAGAATATCAATATATTCAATGAAGCCTTAATTCGCGAAATTGAAACTAAAAAAATGGCCCCGGTAGTAATTTCTGACGTCCGTTACTCGATGGAATACGATTTTTTCGTTTCGCGGGGTTTTATTCCCGTAAAAATAAGCATCGAAGACGGCGTCCGTTTTGAACGCCTTCTTACTCGCGACGGCGCTTATCCGTCGATTGAAACGCTTAACCATAAAAGCGAAAACGATATATGCGCTACGGGCGGCCGCGTTTTTATCGAAATAGACAATAACGGTGGAATTGCCGATCTCGAAAAAAATACAGCCGAACTCATAAATAACAATATAATAAATTACCAGAAGCTCGTACCCGCAGTCTCCGACGAAAACACCTGCCAGACAGGTTGTTATATGCAAAAGGCCGTTATGTAAATAAAGACCGGCCTGGATTTTTCTTTCGACTAAAGGATTTGTTTATATGCTTCGAAAACCATATGTTGCCGGGCAGTTTTACAGTTCGAACCCCGGCGCGCTGAAAAAAGAAATAGACGCCTGTTTTACTTCAAAATTAGGACCTGAAAAGCATTTTGGCTATGCGCCTCCCGGCGTTGAAAATTTTTTCAAAGGCGGCGTCGCGCCTCATGCCGGCTATATTTATTCGGGCTACGAAGCCGCACATCTGTATTTACGGATGTACGAATCGGGCCTGCCTGA
>CAYTCW010000203.1:3203-5443 GCA_964436235.1 uncultured bacterium | reverse complement strand
GAGGGAGGGTTTAAGGGAGGGAGAAAGGGTTGCTAACCTTTTCTCCCTCCCTTTTTTAAAAAATACTTTAACATTTAAAAAATCAAAATTTAAAATTTTTATCTTGCATTATTTTAATCGTAATGCTAATATGCTCATACTTCGGGTTAGACTACCAAACTACCTTTTGTAATATGAAAAAAACAAAAATTACCGTGACTGTATCCTTACTATTCATACTATTTTGCCTATGGTATATATTAGCTTTCTATTATATATCATCGTCCCGTTTTACCTATAAATTCGAGCTTGAGTGGATGGAGGGCTCGATAGTCGAGCATGCGCGAATGATTGCGGGCGGCGGCAATATTTTTTGCGCGCCTTCTCTTAATTTCGTTCCTTTTATTTATTCGCCTCTTTATTACACGGTTTGCTCGCCTATGCTCGGTTTCTTCGCCAACGGATTATCGGCCATGCGTTTATTATCCATAATTTCTTTCAGTCTGACGATCTTTCTTATGTATAAATGGGTATCGAGGGAAACGGGCAGTTTATATTACGCTATTTTTTCGGCGGCGTTTTACTCGGCATGTTTCGAATTATGCGGCGGGTGGTTCGATGTAGCGCGCGTGGATTCATTGGCTCTTTTACTTATAATGCTGTTTTTTTATATTATCAGATTCGCCGATTTAAGATTTTATCAAGCGGTTGCCGGCCTGATATTCACTTTAGCGTGTCTTTGCAAGCAGTCGAATATGATAGCGGCCGCGCCTTTTTTCATTTATGCCGCTTTTAGCGATTTCAAAAAATATTATCCGCTCATCGCGGTTTCCGCGATTTCTTCGGCCGCGGCGGTTATAATTCTTAACGCTCGTTCGGATGGTTTTTTCAGCTACTACGCTTATTATCTTCCGGCGGCGCACGCGATAGATAAAGCTCTTATTTACGGTTTCTGGTCCGGCGATCTGCTGCCGAAAATTCCAATTGCGGCGGCTCTATCTTTATTTTACTTAGTAAATATTTATTTCGTCAAAGATGAAAACAACCGGTACGGTTTTTATTTATCATTAGCGTCAGGATTAATTTCGGCAGCCTGGCTCGCGCGCATCCACGAAGGCGGATATCTGAACGCTTTAATGCCGGCCTGCGCGGCATTCGCTCTTCTTTCGGCGTTAGCGTTAAAACCTGCCGGTGAAAAGTTCGGGTATTATTTAAAAGCCGGCCCGAAAAGTTCCGCGCCGTCGGGCATTGTCCAGGCTCTGTTAACGGCGCAGCTTCTTCTTTTAATTTATAACCCGTTCATTTATATTCCATCTAATGACGACCTTACGGCCGGGAAAGCCGTCATAGAAAAAATTAACGCCTATGAAGGCGAGGTTTATATACCTTACCATCCTTATCTTACGCTTGCGGCTGAAAAAAAAGGGCCGCAGGCGCATCACATGGCTGTATTCGACATTTTAAGAGGCGACGGAGGCGGCAAAAATTTCGAAACCATAAATAAAGAGCTTAACGACTACATATCAGGTAAAAAAGCCGAGATAATAATAGTTGATAATCTAAAGTACAGTCATATTGATCTCATTCAAAAAAATTACGATTATAAAGGGCCGGTTTTCAATCACGGATATTTTTACCCGGTAAGCGGTATGAAAACAAGGCCGGAACATATATTCGTCAAAAAAAAATAACTTAAGGAGTTAATAAATGGCCCGTAAAAATATATACGCATCCATATATTTAGTTTCGCTCTCGCTTTTGATGTATGAAATTCTTCTGACGAGAATATTCAGCGTTACGATGTATTATCACTTCGCTTTTTTAATAGTATCGGTAGCGATGTTCGGAATCACGGCGGGCTGCCTCGCCGTCTATTTATTTCCGGGCTTTTTTGATAAAAATGGCGTTCTGTATAGCCTTTCGCTCGGCTCGCTGTTTCAGGCGCTGGGAATTATTTTAAGTTTCGCCGCTCAGCAGAACGCTGAACCGTTTTTCACCATAAAAGATTTGAATGCGTGGTGGCTCATTTCGGCATTTTTCGTCTGCGCTGTCATAGCCGTGCCGTTCGCTTTCGGCGGCGCAGTGATAAGTTTAGCCATTCAAAAATTTTCAGACGACGCCGGGCGCATTTACGCCTTTGATTTAATCGGCGCGGCTTGCGGCTGCATAGCTTTCATCTTTGTAATCGATATAGCGGGCGGGCCGACTTCGGTAATTATCTCGGCTTTTTTTGCCGCCGCCGCATCCTATACCTTCGGCGG
>CAYTCW010000203.1:0-3103 GCA_964436235.1 uncultured bacterium | reverse complement strand
GGCGATACGGGCGAAGTTGAATTTTTAAAATACGATATAATAAACTTCGCGCATTATCTAAAAACGGGAGCTAAAATCCTTGTAATAGGCTCTGGCGGCGGGCGCGACGTACTTTCGGCGCTGGCTTTCGGCAGTAAATCCATCACCGCGGTCGAAATCAACGGTGATATAATAAAGGCCGTCAACGAAGTTTTCGGAGATTTTACGGGCCGCTTAGATAAAATCAGCGGAGTGACTTTTATAAACGACGAAGCCAGAAGTTTCGCCGCCCGCAATCCTGATAAATACGACATAATACAGGTTTCATTAGTTGACACGTGGGCCGCGACGGCTTCGGGCGCATTCGTTTTAAGCGAAAACTCTCTCTACACGAAAGAAGCGTGGAAGCTCTTTTTAGAGCGGCTGACCAAAGACGGAATGATAACATTTTCGCGCTGGTATTATCCGGGAAATCCCGGCGAAGTTTATAGACTGGCAGCGCTTGCTGCCGAATCTCTCGACGCAGCAGGGATCAAAAAAACGCGCGGGCATGTTTATATATTGAAAAAAAATAAATCGGGCGGCGCCGACGGAATCGGAACTATCATCGTAAAAAAAGAGCCATTCACTGACGCTGAAATTAACGAAGCGGAAAGCCGCGCCGCGGAACTCGGTTTTGACATTTTAGCGGGCCCGCGCAGCTGTTGCGACGAAAACCTCAGCCGCATCCTCGCCGAAACGGGCAGGGAAGATTTTATAGCCGCCTTTCCGATCGACATAAGCGCGCCGGGCGACGACCGGCCCTTTTTCTTTAATATGTTGAGGTTTTCAAATATATTCAACCGCACGCTCAGCGAACAGGGGATAGTGGGGACTGCGAATATGAAAGCGATAACGGTGCTGGCTGTTTTACTTTTTATAGTTTTTACGCTGACGATGCTATGTGTCTTTGCGCCTTTAGCGATAGGCACGCAGGTTAAGCCGGGCTGGAGCGCGCTGCCTTTTTTATTTTATTTTTCATCGATAGGCGCGGGGTTTATGTTAGTCGAAATATCGTTGATGCAGAGGCTCAACACATTTCTCGGCCATCCGGTTTACGGCCTTCTGGTAGTGCTTTTCACGCTTTTAATAGCCGGCGGCTGCGGCAGTTATATTTCAGCCGCGCTGAAACTCGACGGAAAGGGCGCGATTAAAAAGACGCTGCTGACTATTATTATAATCCTCACACTTACCGGCCTTTCAACTCCGCTAATAACCGATTCGCTGTGCGGGGCGAACAATAATGTCCGCGTCGCGGCGGCAGCTTTATTGGTTTTTATTCCCGGAATTTTTATGGGAATGCCCTTTCCAATGGGTCTGAAATTTTCGGCCACGGAGCACTCAGCCTTAATACCATGGTTTTTCGGCGTCAACGGCGCCTTTTCGGTATTATTTTCAGTCGCGGCAGTAGTTGTATCGCTGGCTTTCGGCATTAGCTCGGCATTCGCTCTCGGATGCGCGTTTTATATAACCGCGTTAGCAGCGGCCGGGTTTTTCAATGAAAAATAACGGCGTCAAAGATAAGGATAAATAAAGCCGCAGGCAATAATTACCATCTAAGATCGACAAAAATTATTTTGACATTTAAACGATAATAATGTAAAATATAGCCATTAAATCGTGTTATAGAATAATTTCAATTTAGTTCATATAATTTAACACTTAACGGAAGGATACAATGATTACTTATAAAATATTTTCGTTCTTACGCACCCGAACGGTCTTGCTACCTTTATTGCTGTTATTAATTTCATCTTTGCAGCTCGCTTCTCCCGGCGGACTTTGCGCCCAGGCTTTTAAAAAAGCTGTATTCGTGCCGCAATGGCTTCCGCAGGCTCAATTCGCCGGCTATTATATGGCTTACGAAATCGGGATCTATAAAAAATACGGAATCGACCTCGAAATAATACAATGTCAGCTTGACGCGCCGGGTCCGAAAAAACTCGAAGAAAAAAAAGTCGATTTCATCACGATGCCGCTTTCGCAGGCCATCGAATACCGCGGCAAGGGTCTCAAGCTGATAAATATCGGCCAGACTTCACAGCGCTCGGCGCTGGTTATAATAGCTAAGAAGAAAAACGGGATCAATAGTATAAAAGACTTGAACGCAAAGCGTATTGGCTACTGGCGCCACGATCCGCGCGGGCCGCTGCTCGAATTTTTAAAAAGGCACGACATTAATATGGAGATCGTGCCGCTGAATTCGACGGTAAATTTATTTCTGTTAGACGGCATAGACGCGCTTGTCACAATGTGGTACAACGAATATTATAAAATATTGAGCTCGGGCATCGACGAAGAAGAGCTATCGACCTTTTTGTTTTTTGAAAACGATTTAAACCTGCCCGAAGACGGCATATACTGCCTCGAAGAAACTTACGCTCGCGACCCGGAGCTGTGCCGTAATTTCGTTAAAGCCTCCATCGAAGGCTGGATCTACGCATTCGCCAACGAAGAGCAGGCTATCGAAATAACTCTCAAATATATGAACCGCGCCTTTATAACCGCGAATAAGCCCCAGCAGCGATGGATGCTTTCAAGAATGTGCGATATCATCTCACCCGCGAATATAAAACGCTCCATCGGCGAGCTCGACGAAGCCGACTATCTGCGCGTGGCCTCCATACTGCTCGAGCATAAAATAATAGAAGCGATTCCGGATTTTAAAACTTTTTATATAAATCAGGCGGCATCAGATGTTAAAAAATAAAAAAATAGCATTCCAGTTAAGTTTTTTCATATTAACCTTCA
Source organism: uncultured bacterium (assembly GCA_964436235.1). GTDB lineage: Bacteria > Muiribacteriota > UBA9980 > UBA9980 > UBA9980 > UBA9980. Next base: position 334 of record CAYTCW010000203.1, on the reverse strand, counting down.
CTATCATTATTTTCGTAGTGATTTTCGCGTATGATTATAACGTGTCCAAAGCGTTTTTATTAAAAAACGTCGAAGTAAGCTCTAAAAATCTCACTTATTCGGCCGCCAATAAAATAGAAGGCTTTTTAATGTCGGTACAGAAAATACCGCACAATTTCGCCCGCATGCTTGAAAATTCCACTTACAACGAAGAAGAGCTAAAGTCTATGCTGTCAACGCTCGTCGCCGACAATCCCGAAATTTACGGCAGCTGCGTAGCCTTCGAACCCGGCGCCTTCGAAGCGGGCGCGAATTATTACGCGCTTTACTCCTCGAAAAATAAGAGCGGCGAAGT
>CAYTCW010000202.1:0-5555 GCA_964436235.1 uncultured bacterium | reverse complement strand
CATTTTTTCTTTTTGCCCTTATTTTAAGCGGCTGCGGCGGAGGCGGAGGCGCTTTGACCGGCTCTCTGCCTGATGCGGGCGGTCAGGCTGAATTAAACGGCGCCTTAATTTCGCAGCCCGGCGCGCTTGATATTTCCGATTATTTTCCACTCAGGCAGCAGGACCGTTTCCGCGTTTCGAACGGGGAAATAATATACGATTCGGCATATATGGGCGAAATAGACGCCTGCGGAGTCAGGGCGGTTAAGCTCGGCTGCGCGGAAATATTCAATTTATATTATATTGATGAAACCGGCCTTTATTTCTGCGGAAATCAGGACGCCGTTTTTGATAAAAAAGTCAAATTATCCTCAAAATCTCCTGTCATAAACGATGAATTTACGACCGGTGAAATTTCATCCGGCGAAATTATAATTAAAGCCGTTTCGCGATTCAAAGGGTTTGAAAACATTTCCACGCCGCCCGCCGATTTTAACGGCGCGCTTAAATTCGAAATTACTTATTTACTTCAGACCGTTGAAACCGAAATTTCCAGAAGCGTAATTTATCTTGCCAGAAACGCCGGGCCGGTTCAAACTCGTTACTTCACGCCGGCGCACGCTTCGCCCGTTTCCGAAACCGTCATGATTTCAGGCGAAGCCGGCGGAATTAAATACAGCGCACGCAAAAAAAAGTGGAGTTTTTTCACGTACGTATGCGGCCGGACCGACGATTTTATGAGTTTAGCCGTTGATTATGAATTAATAAATTTAAAATACAGCGGCATCGAAAGCGATATGAATTTCGTAACTCAATTCGTGGCCGATCCGAAATACAGCCTGCCGGGTAGAATATATTTAAAAAATTCAAATTTTGAAACCGCTAAATTATATGAAAATAAAGTTATAAATACCGGCGATGAATATAATATGATCGATTTTTTAAAATGGGCCGCCGAAATGTTTCCGGCCGAGCATTATTTAATTTCAATCAGCGGCCACGGCTCGGGAATAATTTCGATGGACGGACAGTCAACTAAAGATTACAGGGCGCCGGCATACGCCGTAGGCTACGACGATCACTCCGGCGACTCGCTCAACCTGCCCGAGTTGAAAAGAATTTGCGCGGCATTCAATAAGGAAACCGGTAAAAAAATAGATATTTTTTTATTCGACGCATGCCTTATGAATATGGTAGAAATGGCCTGCCAGTTTAAAGACGAAGTCGATTATACGGTTTCATCGATGAGAACGGTCACCGGATACGGAATGGACCTGACGCTTTTTGCCGATAAATTCAAAAAACTGCCTGATAAATCGCCGGTGAACGTCGGTAAAGCGATGGTTGACGCCTATATCGATTCGAATACGCTCGACGGCGGCAATACAAACCTTTGCCTTACCGATTTATCAAAAACCGATGAATTTATATCGCTCATCGACGAACTCGCCGCGGCCGCCATCGAAAATATAGATAACAAAAATACCGCGGCGGTCGAATTAATGGTCAAATCAATTAATAACGCTTCGACTTCCGAAGACGATTCCGCTTTTTATAAACAATATGTCGACCTCTTCGATTTAATGGTCTGTATAAAGAATAATTTCGGGCCGAATCATCACATATCGAAACTCGCTGATAATATATTTTCTTTCAGGGATCAAATAAACGCATATAACCGCAGCAACGCATATTATCAGTACAACCGGCCGGTAAAAGGCTTTTCAATTTTCGTGCCTGCCGCAAATTATTGGGAAAAATTCCAGAACCAGTATAAAACGATGGAATTCGGCGTGAACACCAGATGGCCTGAATTAATAGATAAATTATTGAAATTTTAATGCGGATTTAATCTTGATAAATCTTAAAATAAATCAAAACGGGAGAATTAAAGATGAATAATAAAAGCAATCGTATAAAAACAAATATATACCCGGCATCTGATAATCTTTTGATTTCAGCTATAGGCAAGGGTAATAGCGCTAAAACAATTATATTAATTTTTCTTTTTATAATAATTTTATTGCCGGGCTGCCTTTCGGGCGGCGGCGATGCGGCCGGCCCCGCGCCTGCCGGACAAAAATCGATCGTCATATCAGGCAGCGTAATATCGCCGGGAAGCATTTCAACACCCGATTCCGCCGCGCCTGAAACTCAAATCGGCGGCGGCGCTAATGGCGGCGGCATCACAGGTGCTTACAGATACGCAATCAGCGTTACCGGCATTAACGGCCTGCCTTTACCGGCGGCCTCCATCACTTTGGTTAACGGCGCATTTACGGCCTCCATCGCGCTTGATGAAAATATTAATTACGCCGTAATAATCGTTAAAGACGGAATTACCAATAAAACGCTCTATAAAAACCTTATGGGCCGGCTTCCAAAATTATCCGAAACCGCCCCGGGCACAGGCGATATCACCGTAAAAAACGCCGTGATCGATAATTTTTCGACCGCGCGCACGCTTTTAGCACTCGAAAATATGGAAGCGGTTCCACAGGAGCCGATAGCGATTGAAAGCATTACTTTAGATCCGGCCGATGACGCTAAAAATAAAACCACATTCGAAAAAGAACTCGAAAGTAAATTAGGCGCGGCTAATATTTCCGGATTAAAAAAAGCGGTCGATATTTTATCTTCGGCCATAAGCGATTCTGATATAAACGCTTCTTTGAATTATTCCGGAATCGACGATTGCAAAACCTTATATAAAAACTTTATCGATATATTAAAATCCAGCTACGAACAGAGTCCGAAACTTACAACCGCGGCCGCTTCGAAAATCAAAAGGATAATTTCAGGCGCCGGCGTTGAGGCAGCCACCGGTATTTTAGTTAACGGCGAAATTATAAATAAAGATTCGTCGGCCGATAAAATTAATAACCCGCCTGTAATAAGCGGAATCCAGACGCTCCCGGCGGCCGGCATACTTACGGTGCGCTACGGACTTTCTCACGCCGACGCCGATAACTGCGCGATCAAAGTTTATCTGGTGTCCGATACCGCCGAAACACTTATAACCGAAGATAAATTAAGCGGCGATATATTTAATATAAGCCCTGGCGCCGATAAAACGATAGTTATAAATATCGCTTCTTACGCCGGCTTAGAACCTTCCGCCTCTTATAAAATCAAATTAGTGCCTTTCGATAATAAAGCCGCCGGCATATTCGGCTATTCCCAATCTTTCACTCTCGCGCCCGCGGACGGCCCGAAACCTTCAATCACGGCCGTTACGCTTCAATCGTCGAATATTTCCGGCGATACCATAATAAATTACAATCTCTACGAGCCGAATAACCTCGCCTGCGATATCAAAGTATATTACTCGATCAATAACGCGGCCACTACCGAAATTAACGCGGCCGATATAAGCGGCGATATTAAAAATATCGCGCCCGCGACTCTTAAAAAAATCTCCTGGAAAAGTAAAAACAGCCTTCCCGGCGAAATAAAAAGCGTGAGGCTGATATTAACGGCCGAAACGACGGGCGCAACCGGAAACTACTCGGTATCGCCGGCTTTTAATGTCGTTAATCCCGTTTCTTTCGTTAAAACCTTTGAATACAGCCCGAAAAACGAAGTTCGCCCCGATAAAAGAAGCCGCCACGCCGGCGTTATCGATTCCTCGGACAACCTGTGGATAATCGGCGGCGCCGCCCGCTACGGCGCGTTAAACGATATATGGATGCGCGCAGCCGGTTCAGGTCTGTGGAATAACATAACTCCCGCCGTCAGCGGCAATAAAAAATTCGAGGCGCGCTCGTCACATTCGGCTTCGATAGATTCAAATAATAAAATATGGATAGTCGGCGGGCTTATTAACGATAAAACCGCCACAAACGAAGTGTGGTGCTTCAATACCGCCTCGTCCACCCTCGAATATATAAACACTACCGGTGAGATATTTTCCGCTAATTATGGCCATGCCGCCTCGATGGATCCGACCGGTAATCTCTGGATTGCCGGCGGCGGCGGTGACGGCACTATTTCTAACGAAGTGTGGCGGCTTAATACAAATACTCTTCAATGGGCAAAAATTTCAGCCGGCGAAAGCAAATTTCCCGCCGCGCGCCGTTATGCGGGCGCGGCCGGACGCGGCGGTAAATTATGGATTTTCGGCGGCGTTAACGCCTCGAATCAACTCTGCGACGATATCTGGCGCTTCGATACGCTTAATTTAAACTGGGAAAAAATAACTCCATCGGGCGTGCAATATAAAGCGAATGCTTATCAGGCATGCGTCATGGGAACTAACGGCAAAATTTACATAACGGGCGGTAAAACTTTTTATAACGATACAAAAGGATGCACTGATATTTTTTCTTTTGACACCCGCGATAATTCTATAACCGAAATAGCCGTGCAAAGCGATATCTTTCAATCGAGATACTCGCATATAAGCGCTATCGACTCCCAAAATATGATATACATAATGGGCGGAACATCCAGCGGCGATTATAACGATACCTGGCATTCAAACGACTTCGGCGTAACCTGGCAGAACCCCGCCGCCGATCATAGCAAACCCTGCCCCCGCCACCATCACTCGAGCGTCGCAACCGATTCCGGCCGGCTGTTTATAATAGGCGGCTGCGATAACGAAGGCAATTATTTAAGCGACGTATGGTATTCCGACGACGCCGGCGCTTCATGGATAGAAGCCTCTAAAGACACGCCTTACGATAAAAAAATATCGGCGCGCATGTCGCATTCCAGCTTGATTTATCAGGGAAAAATATATGTAATAGGCGGAACCGGCCGCCACGGCACGCTTAACAGCGTGATGCGTTCGGATGATAACGGCGCTTCATGGACCGATATTACGGCCGCTACGGCCGCCAACCGTAAATTTTCGGCACGAGCAGCCCACTCGAGCCTCATCGATGATAATGGTAAAATGTGGGTAATCGGCGGTTACCGTTATTTATTCGACACCGAAAATGGCGACGATTTCAGCGATGCATGGGTTTCTGAAGATCTCGGCGCTTCGTGGACGATTGTAAATCCCGGCATACAAACTATTCTAAAAAGCCCGGTCGCCTTAGCAGATACGGGTTCAGACATCATCTACTCGGCATTCATGCCGACTTCCGGACATACCGGCGCAATAGATAAAAACGGAACGCTTTATGTAATCGGCGGCGGCAGCCCGCATACATGGTTCAGCCGCGACGGCGGAGCTAAATGGCATAAAAAAATCGTTGCGACGCCCGAGTTTTCAATGAGAAAACACCACGCCGGCTTTATAGACACGCGCGGCAGAGTTTTTGTGATCGGCGGCCGCGACACGATAAACGCCTGTATGAACGACGCCTGGTACACCGATGATTTTTCGAACTGGATTATGCTAAAATCTTGCGCATTCGCCTCGCCGCGCTTCGGACACGCAAGTGCTACCGATAAAAACGGAAGAGTTTATATTACCGGCGGTTTAAATCATAACGGCGAAACCGTTAACGATATGTGCTACTACCTGCAATTTTAACGCCGGACAATAACTTTTTTAGACTGTTTTTTCAGGGAGGGGGAAAGGGTTAGCAACCCTTTCCCCCTCCCTTAAACCCTCCCCCTAT
>CAYTCW010000201.1:0-5601 GCA_964436235.1 uncultured bacterium | reverse complement strand
AAGTAGAGTAGAGTAGAAAAAATGGAAAAAAATAAAAATGGTTAAGTAAAGAGGTGCGGAATAAAGTAAAGATGAGAAACACAGAATAGCAGAGACTTTGTAAAAATGCTAATAAAAAAACTTCGAAGCCGACAGCAAATACCGCCCGAAATAAAAAGGCTATACTAATAACCTTTTTATTTCGATACTACAAAACTGCGCGCGGCGCGCGCGCAGTTTTATATTCAGGGAGAGTAAAGGGGGCACGGGGGATAAGAGAGGGCCATTGGTCCTTTCTTATCCCCCGTCGCGGTCCTGTCTCATAGGGTCCTCGGTCTCATACGATCTTATACCATACTTAAAATGCTATCGTATGATATTTTAATATCCTATCATCTCTTATTACGTCTTATAATCTTTTATTATTTTTTATTATCTTCACCTCTTTATTTATTTCTATTTCTCTTCCTATTTACATTTTTATTTTTATTCCGATAGTAATGGCATGGCATATTCTAATAATCGGAACGGAAAAATCAAAAGTTTATTATTAATTTTTGGATTGCTGGCGGTTTTTATAACCGTCAATTCGGGTTGTCCGCATAAGCATATACAGACTTATTCGCCGATAATACCGGGGTCTATTTCGGGAACGGTGAGGACATTTGACGGCGAATCGACTGCGGGCGCGGTTGTTTTCATAGCGACTGACGACCTGCTTAAAAATGCTTTGAGATCGAAAACGCTTGATAGCGGGGGCGGATTTTCATTCGACGGTATCGAGCCCGGATTTTATTATATAGCCGCTTATAAAGATATGAAAAGCGATGGTACGCGGACTATAGGCGAGGATTATCTGGGCGGCAAATTAATTGACATGTGGGACCTTGACAACAGTTATCTTGTGGAGGTTAAGGAAGCGCAGGGCAAAGTGATTGACGTGCCGCTTCTTGCGCCGCTAAAGCTCAATTATATTGAAAACGGGACTAATTCGATAGAACTCAACCCTGTTTTTTCGTGGTCGGCGGTTTCCGGCGCCGCTTTTTACAGGCTGCGGGTAGTTTCGCGTCAGAAATCATATTGGATAATCGACACACCCGCGGTATCTAAAGTATATGGAACGGATCCTTCAGCGGGCGATATTGTGATAACGCGGCCGGAGCAGTTAACGCCCGAAATGGAATATTTCTGGTCGATAACCGCCTTTAAAGAAAAGGGGGTTCCGATAGCTTACAGCGAGTTAGCGCGGTTCTACACGCGTCTGCTTCGGACCGACAAATTCGGCCGCATTGAAATATTACAATAAAGCGTAAAATTTAAAAAAGGGGGCCGCTTAACAAAACGGCCGTTTTTATTTTTAAAAATTTTAATTCATAGTTACTTTATACGATTCTAAAATAATCTATCAGCACGCAGCGGCGTTCGCGCGTAAATGAAACGGGCGTGGTAACGCCTTCGCCGGTAGGACCGGCTATCGTAAGCGACGTATGGCCTTCGCCGTTAAAACCGAGACCGGAGTAAGACGGGCCGTTTTTAACGAATATGGTAGTATTGATAGCCGAAGCCATTTTATGAAGGTTTTCGATGTTATGAGAGTGCATCATAGCGGTGTGATAATAATGATGTTCAGCCTCTATGGCTATTTCGATGGCTTCGTCAACGTCTTTAGCCCGCACTAAAGGCAGGACGGGCATCAGCATTTCTTCTTCGACGAACGGATGATTTTTATCGACTTCGGCTATGATCAGTTTTATTTCGTCGGAAACGTGTATTCCCATTTCGTTAAGTATAAGTTTAGCGTCTTTACCGCACCATTTTCTAATAAGCTGTCCTTCTTTATCGAATACGACGCGCATTAGCCTGTTGATTTCTTCGCCGCGCAATTCGAATGCGCCATGGCGTTTCATATAATCTTTCAATTTATCGAAGATGGAATTAACCGCTATACATTCTTTTTCAGCGATACACATTACGTTATTATCGAAGGCAGCCCCGTTAACTATATCGATAGCCGCCTTTTGAATATCGGCGGTCTCATCGACAACGGCGGGCGGATTGCCCGGTCCGGCGGCGATAACTTTTTTGCCGGCGGCAAAAGCGGCTTTAACTACGCCGGGGCCGCCCGTAACGCATACGAGTTTAACGTCGGAATGTTTCATAAGCGCGTTAGAAGATTCCATCGTAGGGTTTTCGACGGCGTTGATAAGGTTTTTAGGTCCGCCAACCGATACGATGGCGTCGTTTAATATCGAAACCATTTTAGCGCAGCACTTTTTAGCCGCCGGATGAAAGTTAAAAACCACGGTATTACCGGCAGAAAGCATAGTAATGGAGTTATTTATGACGGAAGCGACCGGGTTCGTAGAAGGCGTGATAGCGGCGATCACGCCGTAAGGCGCGCGTTCTTCGAGAGTGAGGCCGTGGTCGCCCGAAACGGCTTTAGGCTGGAGCGATTCAGGCCCCGGAGTTTTTTGGGCGGCCAGCAGATTTTTTTGAACTTTATCGGCGATGCGGCCCATTTTAGTTTCCTCGTGCGCTTCGCGCGCCATAATTTCGGCATTACGAACCGAAGCGTCGCGCATAGCTTTAATAATTTCGTATCTTTTTTGAAGCGAAACTTTTTTATATTCGCGGTAAGCGAGAGCCGCCGAGCGGACCGCTTCATCAACGGTACCAAAGATGCCGTGAGCGGCGGAATGATTCTGAGTGTTCAAATCGTAAGCGGCGCTGAATCCGGTCGTATTAATTTTTTTAATGACGTCTTCCACTATTTTTTTAATTTGATGCTCATCTGCGAACATTTAAAGCCCTCGCTTTCAAAAATTAAATTATAAACCAAAGAAAACAATAAGTAAAGTATTTATTTATTAAAGCCGTTCAAATCCAGCCGTGATCAAAGCAATTTTTTATCTACCTTATTTTCTTTAAGGTAGAGCGAATCTATAATACCGACGACAGCCGCGTCAACCGGTTTACCTTCGGTCCGTTTAGTAGCGCGAGCCGAAGAACCGGAAACGACTAATACGAACTCGTCGGCGCCCGCACCCACGGCGTCAACCGCGACTAAATAATTAGAGGTCGGCTTTAAGTCGACGCTATATTGTTGAACTACTAAAAGTTTCATTCCGGTAAGCCCTTCGTCTTTACGCGTGGCTACGACGGTTCCGGCAATTTTTCCGATTATCAATTCAATCACCCTTTAACGATAAAATACGAATTAACCATAAAACGGACAGAAGCGACATATCAGTGAAACAACTAAATTTTAACACAAAGATAAAGTAAAATATAATATAACCGGCGCGTAATTTTTATCTGATTATCTGTGCCGCATAACCGTTTTTAACATCACACGCATTCATTTCATCTAAATCGATATGCATATCTAAGGCATATTCGTCGTGCACCCTTATTAATACGTTGTGAAAAGTAGTACTGCGCGGCCCGTCTATTCTGACGGAAACGCGGTCTTTATCTTTATAGCCGAATGCCGCTGCTTCTTTAGTATGCATGTGAATATGGCGCGCGGCCGCTATGACGCCTTCTTTAATTTTGATCTTTCCGCAGGGGCCGATAATTTCAACGCCCGGAGTCGAAGCGATATCGCCGGAATCTCTGACGCAGACCTGAAGGCCGAGAGAATGGCAATCGGAAGCGAGTAATTCTATCTGAGTTTTAGAACGAACGGGGCCGAGTATCCTGATCGAATCTTTTTCGCCTTTTTCAGTGACTATTTTCACGCATTCTTTAGCGGCGAACTGTCCCGGCTGGGAAAGGTCTTTAATTTTTGTAAGCTGATACCCCGGCCCGAAAAGGGTTTCGAGGTCCGCCGCGCTTAAATGCGCATGACGGTTGGAACCTGATACCGGAACTTTATTTTCTTCGACTAATTTATTGAGATCGAGACCATAGGCTGTCATTTTATTGACCGACTTTCTATATAGATTTACCGCCGGCAAATCACCTGAGCTAATTCGGTCGATGATTACGGCCGGCTGTTTCATAGATTATTATATACCATTTAAACCATGTTGTCAATAAAAGTATTTGTATTTATTTGACTCAAAGAATTATTCGTCGGCGCTTCGTTCTTTTATACAGGTTTTTAATACGCCGCTGATCGTCGAGTAAAAATTTTCGATATTTATGGGTTTGGATATATAGCCGTTCATACCTGCGGCGATACACTTTTCGCGGTCAGAAGGCAGCGAATAAGCCGTAACCGCTATTATCGGCGTAGAAGGAATGCCTTTAACCAATTCGGCGTCTCTTACTATCTTCGTAAATTCATAACCGTCCATAGAAGGCAACTGGATATCGAGTAAGATCAAATCGTATTTTTTTCTTTCGAAGTTTTTAATGCCTTCTAAAGCATCACAGGCCACGTCTATCTGCCAGCCTATACTTTCGATGATATTTGTGATAAGGCGCCTGCCTATGAAATTATCTTCGATAAGCAAAATATCGAACGAAGCGCGCGGCGGCGGTCCCTGAACTAAGCCGCAGGCCGGGGCTGCGGCGTTCGCGGAAAACGAGTCGGGACTTTCTTTGCAGTCGATGCGGCATGCCTTTAAACTGAGATTAAACCCGATGGTAAACTCGGAGTTTTTACCCTTTATAAATTCAAAAGAGCCTCCTATAGATGATAAAGTTTTTCTGGCGAAAACCATTTTAAAAATATAATCGTCATAAATGAAATCGGGCAAAACCGAATCTCCGCTCAATATTTTAACGGCATCTTCGCGGGGCTGACCGCCTTTGTAAGAAACGGCGAAGCGCAGGACGGTCTCATCGGTAACGGCAGCGGCGGTGCTTTCGGCCGCGGTTAGTATAATATCGCCGCCGCGCGCATGGCAGAAAGAAATCTGTAATAATTGGGCTAAAACCTGTTTAATTCTATGATCGTCGCCTGAAAATAAATTGCCGCACGGCGGCATGGTTACGCAGACGATACGGCAGTCTTTTTCAAAAGCGATTTCGTCAAAATTATTTTTAAGAGATTTAAGCACATTTGAAATCTTAAATTTTACCTTACGCGGCTCGCTATCGCCTTTATTATATTCACAAAAATCTGATATGCCGGAAGTAATCTTGCCGATTCTTTCGCCGGCTTTTTTAATAAGTTCGACGAATTTTTCCTGTTTCGGACTGAGACCGGAACCTTCTAACAGATAAAGAAATCCGCTGATAGCGCTCAGCGGTGTTCTTAATTCGTGATTGACCGAATTTAAAAGGGTTATTGCGTAACGCCCGTTATTTATATCATTATCCGGCATCTTTTAATTCACCTCAAAAATTTTCATCGGTAAGTTTATCATAAAATGATTTTCTGTTATATATAAACGATCTATAAACGTTAACTTTATTACGCTGGTCATTGGTTATAAAAGTTATTTCTATCGCGACTATTTTAGTTTTATCGGTAAAGCCTACGAGCATGCCGTTAAATGTGCCTCTATATCGCGCGCGGCAGCGTTCTTTCTGCTTATCTTCGTAGGAAAGGAACGGAATATTTAAATAAGAAGGGTCGTAGTGCATGTTATAAGCGGCTATTTCCGTGAAAATTTCACGATTAGTGGTCGGTTCGACGGCTTTGGCTATTATGCCGACCTGCCCTGCGGT
>CAYTCW010000200.1:0-5729 GCA_964436235.1 uncultured bacterium | reverse complement strand
AAAAATCTTAAAAACACGCCGACGGAAACTAAGGAGGCGCTCGCCTTCGTGGTTGAAGGCAAGGCGAGCCTTTCTCAGCCGATTGTATGTCCTGAAAATGGAAAATATTCCGCTACACAGATTGAACTGGGTAATTATATCATTAAATGCAGCAAACATGGAGTAGAGCGTGAAGTTTTTTCAAAAATTTATGAACGGGAAATGAAAAAAATTGACCCGGCCGAATTATGCCACACGAACGTCCTTTATTTAACCGATGCCGGTTGCCTTTATATTATGGAAAACGGTTACCCTGAACAATTGAGCATGGCAATGCTTTTGAAAACCGGTTATTTGAAAAATAAGAGATTATGCCCTTCCGGAGGAGTTTATAATATAATAGTCAGTCCGGGCGAACGCAATGAAGCCGATTGCTCATGCAGCATCCATTCAAAGCTCAAAAATAAAGGCCGCTTTTGATTTCATATACGTCTGGCAATACTTTATATTAGCATCCGTTCGTTCTTAATTAATGAGTTAAGTTAGTGACTTAGACTATTTTCGGTTGTTGAATCTTTTACAAATAAATCTAAAAAGTTGCTTAAAATATTATCCGGCCTGGTATAAAATTTATTCTTTTTTTCAAGATATTTTTTACGCCATTTAATATAATCGGAGTCGTTGCTAATGATTTTATCGACATCATCAGATATGCTATAATGATATTTTAATTCGTCGTAAATATTTGATGAATAAAGTTTATAATGATAATAAGAATTTACGGAATTGCTTAACAAGTTATAATTTCCTGATAAAGAGAAATAAAAAATGATGAATGTAATATTAGTAATTAAAATGCTTAAAATATTGGCTTTTGGATTTTTATAATAAATAATTTTAAAAAATATACATTTTATCAACCCGGAAAATAGTAAATAATATAGAAGATATTCCAGCCATTTACAATTTACAATAAAGCTTCTGAGAGCGCTGGAAACCAATTCGAACCCGCAACAACATTCATCGGCTAAAATCAATTCTTTATTGAACTCGATGATTTTTTGGTCAATTAGAAAATAAAGCGCGCAAATTAAATAGTTAGAACTAAAAGAATAAACAAATGACGGTCTAATTTCATAATTGTTAAAAATCAAATATAAAAATTCTGAGAGGAAAAACAAATTAAATGTTAAAACAAAATTAACATATTTGAATTCCGGATGTTCGTCGTTACAAAATTGTTTATTTAGAAAAATGGTCAGGGATATAATTGAAATAAAAGCAATAATGGTGATCGCTTTTATTGTCAGAAGATTATTAAGTGTAATATAAAAATATTCTTTAATTTTAAGCACATTTTTCATAAAAAATCATCATAATCATTGTAGCATGTTTTTACGGTATAGTCAATTATTAAAATAATGTGAATAATGCTATCCCGCGTAATATTTCGTCCTCGAAAAAACTTGATTTTTTAATCAAAGTGTTTTATACTGATTTACAATTACTTTAATAATCGAATACATAAAGGCGTGATATTATGAAATGCAAATGGCTCGACGAGTATTGTCTATCAAAAAAAGGCGCGGTAAAAGAATTCAAGCCCGAGTGGGAAGCGACGCTATATCGCATTGGCGGAAAAATGTTTGCTTTACTTGGCGCCGACGGCGTTAAAAAGCCGATAATATCCCTCAAATGCGAGCCGATGACCGGCCAGCTTCTCAGATCGCAATACGAAGATGTGGTTCCCGGTTATTACTTGAATAAAGAACACTGGAATTCGATTTTTTTGGAAGGCGCAGTGCCCGAAGAAGCCCTCAAACATATGATTGACATGTCTTACGACCTTGTGTTCAACTCGCTGACGAAAAAAATGATTAAACAGATACTTGAATCGTAAATAAATTAATGCGCCGCCATAAGATTATAAACTCAAAATTTAACCTTAATTAATATAATTGTTTACAACAAGCCGCCGCGCCGGTTTATATTAAATTATTCTGATTAAATCAAACTTCTTAATTTCATATTAAACGAAGGAAAATTTTTTTTAATATCGGCGGTTATAATTTTAAGAGCGGCCGCGTCATCGGTGACGCCGCTTATTTTTTTTGAATTAGATATTATCCCGACGGCGTTAGCGAAACTCGCCAGCGCAATGTCCTGCTCGCTCCAGTTTTCTTTTTTGACTAACGGCAGGCAAAATTCATTTATAATTTCATTTAACTTCAACTTAAGATCGCCGATTTTCGTTTCGCGCTTTTCAAGTTTGGATTTACGGCATATAAAAGTGATACACGTATTGACGGCGTCCGAGGCAACCGCTCTGGGGCGCTGTTTGCGTTCGATATTAAGCGGCTGGATGCTCGTAATTATGAACGGTGAATTTCGAAAAGCCTGAATAAAAGCGAGCCAGCCGTTAATCGAACCGTGCGAATACACAAACGACATAACCCCCGTTGTTTTAAGTACTCTTGCGCCCTGATTAAGCGCCTTTTGAAGTTGATCGCAGTATTTATGATGAGCGAGCGCGGGCGTTTCACTTCTAAACGAAGAGGCGACGAGCTCGTCGTTATTATCGGTGGCGGGTTTAGCAAATAATTCAGGCTCGATTTTAATTAACAGCAGACGCTTCCATGCGTAAAAAAAATCGGCGAGCGCTGAATAAAAAATATTATCGTAATAAGGCGGATCGGTAACTATCGCGTCAAAAAAAGAGCCGCGAAACGGAAGCGCCTGCGCCTGCGCCTGTTGTATATGCACCGTGTTTACGGTATTATCATCTTCGCCGCCGCTACGGGCCGGCACGAACGATTTAACGCCGGCTATTATTCTATTGAGTTTATCATTTAAATTGGCAGGCCCGTTCAGCAGCGGATCAGTTTCGGCGTAATCCCAGAGCATGGCGATTCCCGGGCCGCAAAAAGCGCGGCCGACCTGTTCGTTTTGCGCGATCCACATCGCCAGGCGGCAGTTCCAATCGATGAGCTGATCGATCAAAGCTGAAAGCAGGCCGGCTGCGAGCCGTGCGGTATCCGCTCCATGCAGTTCAAGCAAATAATCATATTCGGCGCAAAGTTCGTCAATTAAATACAAAAGCAAAAGCCGCTGCCTGGGATTCAAAAAATCGGCATGAGTATCGATGCCGTAAAGCGACGGGTTGACGATTCCCGACCAGCGCGGCAGCTTAGATTCCGGCAGTTTACAGCCCATCTTTTTAAGCAATTTTTTCTCTGTTTTTATAATATCTTTAAGGGCCGCAACCGCGTTATCTTCGGCAGGCAGAAATAACTTTCCGGCGGCTGATTTTTTTTGGATAAGCGATATAAGCTCATCTTTGCAATTTTTAATGTTAAGGCCTTCGATAGTTTTATTACAGCCGGGACATATAACGCTGCCGCCGCGCTTAGCCCATACGCTGCTGAATTTATAATTATCGCCGGCCGCCTCTATTTTAATTTGTTGTGACCGTACGCCGTTAGAAATTATAAAAGCCTGGTTTTTAGATTTTTTTTTAGATAGCCGCGGCCGTTTGATTAAATACATTTTATATGCGCAATGCGGACAGTTAATCGAATAGGTCCATAAATAACCGAAAACTTCATCTTTATATTTTTTTCTTAAAGGAAAAAGCCAGTCGGTTTTAGCTTTGAGCGCTTCTAAAATTTTTTGGCCTGATTTTTTAATAATATCTTCGATATTAACCGCTTTTGAATAGACCATATTACACTTTTGAATAAATACGGACAGCTCATTTATATCGATTGAATAAGTATCGATACCGAGCAGATGCGACTCGAATGGAATAGTCCCGCCGCCGCCGAACATATCTAAAAGCCTGGGCGTCTGATTGTAACCCTTCACTATAAAGCGTTTCGCGGTTTTTAAAACGGCGGGCGATATTCTATGTGATACGAGTTCATTTAAGGTTTGCGCCGCGGCCGCCGAACGGTCTTTACACACCGTTGCAAAAACTAAAGCGCGCATGGCGCAGTGAGGCCGGCGCGCCCACCACACATGAACGGTATGCGAAGTTTCGCCGCGGCGGTATCTTTCGCTGAATCCGGCGCTCGAGGCTTCAAAATGCAGAACGCCCGAATCGATAAGCCTTTTAGATGACGCGGCGGGCGAACGGGCTATCTGCGGGCTGATAGAGCTAAACGGACGCCCGTTATTTTTATAATCGTTATTTATAACCGAATTCATTATAATTGCCTTAATAATTAACTATTCAGAGCGTCTCGTTTCAACATTGATAACGTTAGGCCTGAAAAGCGTGTGACGGATTATAATCGGCAGTTTAATAACCGTGGCGTTGCCTGAAGCGTCTTTAACCGCTATAAGCATGGACGGCTGAAGCGCTCCCGGACCAGTCGGAGTCGGATCTCTGAATATGCCGTAAGTTTCTACGAGCGATCCCTTCTGCTTCCAGCTGTTCATAACTTCGCCGAGCATTATCGGATCGCCGAGGTTAAGCGTATCTACATAGCAATTACCGGCCATTAAAGCGTTAGGCGCCACCATCGCCGGCTTACTTACCGTAACGATGTTATCCACGTTATCTACGACCGTTATTTCAAATTTACTTCTTGCGTCTTCGATTAATTCGAGTAAATCGCCCGCGCCCGCCGGCAGAATTTTATCGAATTCGTAATAGGCGATATTTACCGGCGCGTACTTATTATAAGTTTCCGATATTCCAACATTTTTGCCGCCGAATTTAATTATATACGACGATTTGCCGTTAATCTGCCCGACGCCTATATCGGCGCCGTTATCGGTCGGCCTGTACTGTGTGCACATTCCAGTATTATTTTGCATGTCCGCAAGAGGATGAACCGGATTATTCTGGCCGGTAAGCGTTGCCTGCGTACCGTCTAAGTTGCTGTCTTTAACGCTGACTTTAGTAAGGCCCCATGAGCTGAATTTAAGTTTGTTAGAAACGGCTGGATCCCAGTCTAACTCGTCGTTATAAGCCGCATGATAGCCGGGTTTATTTTGATTAGCGGCATCCGGAGCGCCCGAGGCGTTTATTACATACTCACGGTAAACGTTATCGCGGGTGCGCAAAGCATAAAAACGCAGCGACGGCGCATCGTTATCGATTATGGATATACGGGCCGGCGCGCCCGGAAAATGCTTTTTAGACGCCGGCCACTGTGCCGGAACACCCTGTTTTACCTGTGTTTTCATTGCCGCATCGCCTATGGTATTGCCCGCTTTATCAACGCTTGCAGCATACATGGGAATCGAACCGGTCATATCGTAAGGTATCTTGTCTTTGGTAAATACCGTATGAGGATTATCGAGCTGGAATTTAGCCATTCTATACGGCGCATCGATGCCATAGCCCGGATAATCGTTAACGCCGATATTAACGGCATCCTGTACCTGACCGGCCGGACGGACGGCCGCTTTGGGAGCGATGGTTTTTTCAAGCACCATTTTAAGTTTGGCCGCATTAAATTCGTAATGCTTGTCATCGGTTTTTGTCATCGTAACAGTCTGCCACGCGCCATCAGGATTGATATCTTTATAGCTTTTGCCGGTTAGCGCTTTAAGCGTTGAATCTAAATCACGGTTAGGATTGTTATCGCAAACGCTATATTTAACGATGCCCCTGTATGGATCGCCCGTGGTGCCGCCGATATATTCGACGCCGGCTGCCGGAAGCGCGCCCGCGGCGATAGCAAGCTCTGAATCGGGTTTCGGATTGGCCGGATCGGGGTTATCGCTTATAAAGTAAGACT
>CAYTCW010000199.1:0-5740 GCA_964436235.1 uncultured bacterium | reverse complement strand
AAATTTCGGCTGTTTTGCCTTCGTGAACTTTACCAAATGCCAGTCCGGCCGGCCTGCCGCTCAAATGTGCGCCTACCGCGAAATAAGGGCCGGCGGGGCCGATTCTGGCAAAAATGTTTCTGTAAACGGGAAAAGTCATCCGGCAATATTCTAAAAAATCGTCTGTGCCGAGCTTTTTATATTCAATCATTTATTTAATTAACCATATCGATGAATTTAAAAGCGTAAACATATACAAAAAAACATGATATGTTTACGCTTTTAAATATTATTATTAAATTTACTATGTAGCGACTATTGCCGCTACTACAGCTACTTCCGCCGCAACTTCAAAATTCGTGGCGGCGGTCGTAAGCGTATAAGTGGCTTCGACGGCGACCAAGGCCCCGGCAACTGCCGCGGCTACCGCTAATTCGGCTACGACTTCAGCGCCGGTTAAGACGTTGGTGCTGGTGGATAGTATATCTTTATGATGGCGCTTGCCGCCGGCTACGAGTTCGAGATCGGCATCGCAAAGCTCGCCTTCGAGAGGTTTTGCTGGAATTATAATATATTGCAGCGAAGAAGTATTCTGAATAAAGCGGAGCTCGCCGTTTTCGGGAAGTTTAAGTCCGCCCGACATACCGTTGTTAACTAAGGTTTTCATCATTTTTTGCATAAAATCCATCGAAACTTTTCGCGGCAGTAAAGAATACATTATTTTCGGGCCAGCTTCGACGACCTTTACCTTGATTTTATCGGGAATGGTTAAACCGGCTTCCACAAGGTATTTTTTAGGATTTTCGATAAACGATTTTTTAAAGTTATCGTCCTGCCAGCACTTAGCGATAATTTCGCCTATAACGGCCCTTTGGTTAACTGTTTTTATAGGATCTGTCATTAATTGGCCTCCTGTTATGGTGATAGTAAACGAAATTTTTATGTAGCGACTATAGCGGCTACTACTACGACTTCCGCCGCCACTTCGACGTCGGCGGCTGCAGTTGTAACAGTCGCTGCCGCTTCGACGACCACGACTGCCGCTACGGCTAATGCCGCTAATTCAGCGACCGCGGCGACATTGGTCTGCACTTTTACTACGTCTCCACCCGGCCCTGACGGCCCTGACGGCCCTTTTCCGCCGGCGACCATTTCGAGGTCCGCGTCGGCAAGTTCGTCACAGCGAGGTTTTTCGGGCAGAATAATATGCTGAAGTTTATTGGTGTTTTGAACGAAGCGGAATTCGGAATCCTGAGGTATAACGAGTATAACGAACTTATATTAGACCGGCTCATTAAGCGTTTTGCTTCGAAAAAAGAAGCTGAATCACAGAGACTTATCGATAAAGAAAAAATGGACGCGTCATTTATGCGCGCCTCTCTTTCAGCTTTTTTCAGTATCTTAAAAATAGGCGCTACGCAAAATGCTACTTATTTTAAATATGAGAATCCCCTTTTATGCGCCTGCCATATTGCAGTCGAAAATATCGGCTGTAAAATTATTCCGCCCGCGGGCGAAATCGGAAATTCGCCGGCTTATATCAATGAAATCGCCCGCAGTTCTAACATAAAAGTAAGACAGGTAGTTCTTAAAGACGACTGGCGGCAAATGGACACCGGACCGCTTCTGGCCTTCCTCGAAGAAAACGGAGCGCCGGTCGCGCTGCTGCCCGATTCGCCGTCAAGTTATAAAATAATCAATCCGTCTGAAAAAACCGTCGAAAAACTTACCGCAAAAAAAGCGGAGCTTATTAAGTGTACTGCTTATACTTTTTACAAACCTTTTCCGGCAAGACCACTCGGCGTATTTGATCTTATGAGCATAAGCTGTTTTGCCATCTGGAAGCGTGACCTGTTTTTCCTCGTTCTGATGGGGTTTCTGGTAGGCGTTTTAAACCTTGCTACGCCTTATGCGACCGCAATGATTTTCGACGTAATAATTCCCGGCGCGGAAAAAAATCAAATGGCGCAGCTGGCGATGGGATTGATTATTTGTTCCGTGAGCGTTTTTCTTTTTCAAATGACTAAAGCAGTTTCAATGCTGAGACTGGAAGGAAAAATGGATTATGTGGTTCAGGCTGCCGTATGGGACCGACTTTTAGGGCTGCCTGCAACTTTTTTCAGAAATTATAATTCGGGCGATCTGGCGATGCGGGCGATGGGCATTAATCAGATAAGAATGCTTCTTTCGGGGACTGTTTTATCGACTGTGATGGCTGGATTTTTTTCGATTTTATACCTTTTACTTTTGTTTTATTATAATTTTAAAATGGCTTTTTTTGCCGTGGGACTGATAATTATCGCCATGTTTTTTACTTTGTTGTGCGGTTATTTTAAAACTTCCTATATAAAAACCGGCGTAGAGCTTGACGGAAAAATATCCGGAATGTGTTTTCAAATAATTAACGGACTTTCAAAATTTAAAATCGCCGGCGCGGAGCGCAGAGCTTTTTATTTATGGGCCGATAAATTCAGTAAAAAGAAGAAAAATTCCATCGATTCCTCATTTTTTGAAATCGTTCTTCAAACTTTCAATTCGTTATATCAGGTAATTTGTTCAATTGTAATTTTCTACCTTATGATCTATTATAGCTCCAAAGACACCGCCGCAATGAGCACCGGCACATTCATGTCGTTTTATTCGGCTTATTCCAGCCTTTTAGGGGCTGTTATCGGTTTATCTTCAACGTTTTTAGTTATTCTTCAGGTGCTGCCTATTTATGAGCGCACTAAGCCGATTTTAGAAACGGTTCCCGAGTTCGATGAAACAAAGGCCAGCGCCGGCGTATTAAAAGGAAAAATAGAGCTTTCCAATATAAGTTTTCGCTATAAAAAAGAAACTCCGCTCGTGCTCGACCGGCTTAGTATTACGGTCGAACCCGGCGAGTTTGCGGCGTTAGTCGGCCCGTCAGGCAGCGGAAAATCAAGCATCATGAGGATGCTGCTCGGATTTGAAACCCCCGAAAGCGGTTCGGTATTTTACGACAGCCATGATCTTTCTAAAATAGACGTTAAAAGCGTCCGCCGGCAGGCCGGAGTAGTTCTTCAAAACGGGCGTCTTTTAGCCGGCGATATTTTTACAAATATTGTCGGCTCTTATAATCTCGGCGTTGATGACGCATGGGAAGCGGCCCGAATGGCCGGTTTCGATCAGGATATAGAAAATATGCCGATGGGAATGTACACGGTAGTCAGCGAGGGCGGCTCGACCCTTTCAGGCGGCCAGCGGCAAAGGCTTTTAATAGCGCGCGCTTTAGTTAATAAGCCGGGAATAATATTTTTCGACGAGGCGACAAGCGCTTTAGATAATACTACACAGGCCATAGTAAGCGAAAGCCTTGAAAAACTTAAAGCTACCCGCATAATTATAGCCCACAGGCTGAGCACCGTTATCAAGGCTGATAAAATATTTGTAATAAATAAAGGCAGAGTCGTTGAAACCGGCAATTTTAAGGAATTAATGGCTAAAAACGGTTTTTTCGCCGAATTAGCCAAACGCCAGATGTAGAAGCGTTTATGACTTGTTCTTCACTAAATTATCTTGACAAAAATAGTATTGTTATGATAGAATATCTTTTTATGTTAGGTCAAAAATAAAAAATAAAAGTGTGGAGGATTATTAATGAAAAAACAGCTGCTTATCTTATCTATCATCCTTATCGCGGTATTTTCCTTTGCTGTCGCGGCTAATGCCGGCAGCGAAATGTATTCCGATAAAGCGGTTAAATCTCTATTCGCCAAAAAAACGGCCGAAAAACCTTCGAATTTAACTCATTTTGCGCAAAAGCAAAAAGCCTGCGCCCCCGCGGCCTGCGCTGCCTGCCCTTCTAAATGCTCTCCTGCGGCCGAACCTAAAGTCGAAGCCAAAGTTGAAGCTAAAACCGCTTGCTGCGGCATTCCCGGCTGCAACTGCGGCTGCGCCGCCGGCGCGCCCTGCGTCTGCAAAGCTAAATCAGATTGCGGCGTTAAATGCCTGACGCCATGCGCTGCAGATTATTCCGCTAAATGCGCCGCCGCCAGAGCCGAAATGAAAAGCGCCTGCAAATGCGGCTGCGAAACCGGAGTTAAATGCCCCTGCGATACTAAAATAAAAATAAATAAATATAAAAAACATCATTCGAAAAAAGCGAATAAAAACTGGAACCACAAAAAACATCTCAAAAAAGGCAAATTTTATAAAAATTGCCCTGAATGCAAAAAATCAGAAGTAAAACCGGTTGAAAAAGTTGAAAATATAGAAAAAAAATAAGATATATTCATTTATTTTGAATATATTTATTTCATAAAATTCCAAACAGGGGCGCATCTTACGCGCCTCTGTTTTTATAATACACAGTTCGTTACTTTAATATTTGCGGAGGGATAATTTGAGCGCTGATAATAAATTTAAAGGATTTTCGAAGCAGGCCTTCGGCTTTCTGACGGAGCTAAAAGAAAATAATAACAAAGAGTGGTTTGAAAGCAACCGCGAAACCTACCAAACCGAGATTATAACGCCGATGCGGGCCTTAGTTAACGATCTTAGCGAATTCATATTGAGTCTCGATTATAATCTCGATGTTACGCCCGCTATCGGAAAGACCATTTCACGCATTTATAAAGACGCCCGACGCCTGCGCGGCGGGCCGCCCTATAAAAAAAGCATGTGGATAGCCTTTAAAAGACCCCTCGAAGAATGGAAAGAATCGCCGACTTTTTATATCGAAATTTTTTCCGATTCATATAGCTATGGAATGGGCTTCTATAGCGCGCCGCGCGAAATGATGGATCTGTTCCGCGACGAAATAAAAAAGGAATCGCCCGAATTTTTAAACGCAATATCTTTTTATAAAACTGAAAAAAAATTCAAACTCTACGGCGATTACTATAAAAAATTAAAACCAGACGGCATCATGCCCGAGGCTTTCGAATGGTTCCGCAAAAAAAGTTTTTATCTTTCAATCGATAGACCCATAAATAATATCATTAAATCATCAGGCTTCACAGCCGCCGTCATAAGCGATTTCGCACGCATAGCGCCGCTTTACCACTATTTGTGGAAATTAAAACTTAAAGCCCGCGCCGAAAAGGAAAAACTCCAGCCCTATTTTTAATTTTTTTTAAAATCAAGGGAGGGAGAAAAGGTTAGCAACCCTTTCTCCCTCCCTTAAACCCTCCCTCAATCGGCAAATTGCCTGACGCTTTTTCGTTGGTTTGTCGATAACTTTTTCTGCCAGATTTTTTATTAAGGCTTTTATTTCTTTCTTTTAAGTTTTTTCCTGCCTGCCATTCGCTAATTAACTCACTTACTCTTTTATTTATTTATTTGCTTGTTTGTTGCTTATTACTTATTTGTCTGCCAGCTTGCATGTTTGCATGTGCGCGCGCCGCGCGCGCACATGCGGTGCAATAATGGCACTGCCGCAACTATAACTTACGGCTCGCGGTAAAAATTATTGTAAAACGACTCTAATAATCTAATTGCTAAAAATTAACTGAATGACATACGGCAATAGTTTTCATAAAACGACTTTAATCAAGTAAAATTTAAAATAAATAAGTTTAATAATGCTTTTGTATAATAAAAGTTGTTATACATCAGGACATTACCGTAAGCCGAAACTTTAAGTTCCGGCGGCGCGTAAATAGTACGCCTTCGCGCGCGTTGCGCGCGAAGGCAGAACCGACAAAAGACTTGAAAAAAGTTTATTGCATGAAAAAATATAGATAAAAATGGGAATAGTGAGATAAATATAAATAAATTAAAAAATATGAGAAAAAAA
>CAYTCW010000198.1:0-5893 GCA_964436235.1 uncultured bacterium | reverse complement strand
CGCACGATTTTATTAAAGAACAGATATCGCGCGATCTTCCGGAATTTATGATACCGGTCCATTTTGTAAGGCTCGCGGAAATGCCGACTAACGCCAGCGGCAAGATCGACCGTAAGGCCCTTCCCGCGCCGCAAATGGCGCCCTGCGTTAAAGATTCCGGCTATGAGCCGCCGGCAGGCGATTATGAAATAAGGCTCGCCGCGCTGTGGAAAGAGGTTCTCGGTCTTGAATCGCCCGGCGCGCTGGATAATTTCTTTAAATCGGGCGGGCACTCGCTCAAAGCGGTTATACTGCAGGCGAAGCTCGAGCGTGAATTCGGTTTTCGCGTTTCGATAAAAAAGATTTTTGAAAACCCCGTTCTGCGCGACATGGCGGCCTGCCTGCAGGCTTCGGCCCCGCAGAAGGTTTTGCCTGATGCCGCTCCGGTTACGGAGCAAAAAGGCCCGGCGGCGGGAACGGCCGGAACAAAAGTCGCGCGCGTTCCCGGCGGTCAGGCTTATGTGAAGCCCGAAAACGCTTGCGAGGAAAAGCTCGTTAAAATATGGGAAGAAATATTAGCGGTCAAAGGCGTAGGCGTCGAAGACAATTTCGCCTCACTCGGCGGTCATTCGCTTAAAATGATATCGATGCAGTTTAGAATAGAGCAGGAATTCGGAGTCAGGCTTTCAATTAAGAAATTGTTTGAATCCACGACGGTGCGCCGCATGGCCGATTCTTTAATGGCCGATGCCGGATTTAAAGCCCGGTCCGCAGCCGCGGCGGCCGCGCCTGAAGAAGAAGAAGAGGCCGCGGTATCCTCGGAAGCGCTTTACTATCCGGTATCTTCCGTTCAGAAAAGACTGTTCATAGTCGAAAATATGGAAGGTCCATCGGCTTCCTATAATATTCCATTCATGCTGAAAATAAACGGTAAGCTCGATATGCTCCGCTTCAGCGAAGCCATCGAAAAGATGATAGCGCGTCACGAGTCGCTGCGCACTTCGTTTGAAGTTATAGACGGCGAGCCGATGCAGGTGATACACGGCTCGCTTAAACTAAAAAAAATATTCCAGGATGCTTCGGACGGCATGAGCGACTCTTATATTAAAGAGCTCGTCAAGCCTTTCGATATAAGCCGCGCGCCCCTGCTGCGAGTTAAGTTGTTCAAATCGGGCGAAAGCGAGCATCTGCTTTTTATTAATTTTCACCATATAATATTCGACGGAATGTCGTTTGAGATATTTATGCGCGAGCTTTTTGAAATTTACGAAGGCCGCACGCTTCCTGCCCTCACTTCGCAATATAAAGATTTTTGCGAGTGGCAGAAGAAGTTTATAGTTTCGAGCGAATCGGCGGAACAGGAAAAAGTATGGTTTGAAATGCTTTCCGGCGAAGTGCCGACGCTGAATATGCCGTGCGATTTTGCCCGGCCGCCGAAACCCGATATAGCAGGCGATCATTTCGAATTTTTCGCCGACGCGGAGCTCGCCGCGCGTCTTAAAAATCTCGCGGACACCACTGGAAATACGCTTTATACCATAATTCTTTCCGCGTTTAATGTGCTGCTGTCGCGTTACAGCCTTCAGGAAGATATCATCGTCGGAACGCCTTTATTGGGGCGTCCTACCATCGACGCGCAGAATATGATCGGCATGTTCGTTAACACGATGCCGGCGCGTAATTATCCGAAGCCCGATAAAAAATTCATGGATTTTTTAAATGAAGTGCGTTCGAGTTTTCTTAATATTATCGATAATCAGGATTATCAACTCGACATGCTTATCGATAAACTTAATATAAAGCGTGCCAGCGGGCATAATCCTTTATTCGACGTAATTTTTGTATATCAAACCTCCCAGGGGATAAAAGAAAAAAAATACGGCGATCTATTCGTTAAACCGCTCGAAGTTCATACCGGCACGGCTAAATTCGATCTGACGCTTCAGGCGTTCGAAGGCGACGAAGCGCTTCGTTTCGATCTCGAATACCGCAAGTGCCTCTTTAAAGATGACACCATACAGCGTATGGCCTCGCATTTAGTCAATATACTCGATGAAGTTAGCCGCAGCCCGCAGTTATTGCTTAAAGATATCGAGTTAGTCGCCCCGGCGGAGCGAAAAACCGTTCTATACGATTTCAACGAAACCGCTCTTGAATACGATAAAAATATTACGATCCATCAATATTTTGAAAGCGTCGCCGCGCGTTATGCGGGCAACACCGCCGTCGTATTCGGTAAAAACAGAATCACTTACGGGCGGCTGAATGAAAACGCGAATAAACTCGCGCGCGCTCTTATGGCCGCCGGAGTTAAAAAAGGCGATTTCGTGGCCCAGCTTGCCGATAAATCGGTCGAAATGATCGCCGGCCTGCTGGCGATAATGAAAGCCGGCGCTTGCTATGTGCCTATCGATCCGTCTTATCCGGCCGACCGCATCGCTTTTATGCTCGAAGATACTAAGGCAGCGGCGATTATAGGCCAGAAAAAGAATATCACTTCGCTCGAATATGGCGGGCCAAAAATAGCCATAGACGATAATTCTATATACGATAACGCGGCGGGCGGCGAAAACATCGGTAAAATAGCGGAACCGCGCGATTTAGCCTATCTGATTTATACTTCCGGCTCGACCGGTAAGCCCAAAGGCGTTATGATAGAGCATTCTTCGTTAGTCAATCTCGGCGCGTGCCTCATAAAAGAATACGGGCTTACGGCCGCCGACCGCTTTACTCAGTACATGTCGGTCTGCTTCGATCCTTCGATCGGCAGCGAGATATTCCCGGCGCTTTTCACCGGCGGCGAATTGCATGTCATAGAGCCCGAATTAAGGCTTCTGCCGGTCGAGCTTAACGCATATATGGAAGCTAACGGCATAACTATTTCGATATTTCCGACGCAGTTTTACGAGCAGTTCGCCGAGCTCACCGATAATAAATCGGCGCGTTATATTCTCTGCGGCGGCGATAAGCTCAAAACTTTCCGGCGTAAAAATTATACGCTGGTTAACGCTTACGGCCCTACCGAATATACCGTTATAACGACCATGTACAGGGTTGATCGGCAGCTCGATAATATTCCAATCGGAAAAGGCGTTTCAAATACCAGAATGTACGTTCTGGATAAAAATAATAAACTGCTGCCGATAGGCATTCCGGGTGAATTATGTATTGCCGGCGACGGTATCGCCCGCGGTTATTTGAACCGGCCCGAACTTAACTCGGAAAAATTTCCGGCCGATCCGTTTTATCCGGGCGAGCGCATGTACCGCACGGGCGATCTGGTAAGATGGCTGCCGGACGGCAATATCGAATTCCTCGGCCGTATAGATTTCCAGGTGAAGATACGCGGGTTCCGCATCGAACTCGGCGAGATAGACGCTCGTCTTCAGTCGCATGAAGATATAGAAACGGCCGTGGTACTCGCTAAAGATGACGAGCAGAAGAATAAGTACCTGTGCGCGTTTTATACTTCGAACCGCGATATACCCGCTAAGGAGCTCAAGGAATTTTTGGCCCGCACTCTGGCAAATTATATGATCCCTTCGTATTTTATAAGGTTGGATTCCATGCCGCTTAATACGAGCGGCAAGGTAGACCGTAAGGCCGTCGGCGCCATTGAAATTAAAGCGTCGGCAGGCGCGGAAGACCGGATACTGCCTTCTAACGAGCGCGAGGAAAAAATAGCGAAGGCTTGGCGCGAAGTTCTCGGATTAAAAGAAGTCGGCGTCAATGAAAATTTCTTTGAAATAGGCGGTCACTCGCTTAAAGCGGTAACGCTTACGGCGAAACTCCAGCAGGATTATGAATTAACCATTAACGATATATTCAAATATCAAACCATAGGCGCTTTAGCCGGCAATATATCTGAAAAGCGAGGGTCTCTGCACTCGAATCTCGAGGCGCTTAAAGTTAAGATACCTGCAATGGCGGATAAAATGAATTCGTTCATGGCGTCTGAAGAGTATAAGAAAGCCGTGGACGCTTATAACGCTCAAAGTTTAAAATATGAAGCCTCCGACATACATGCGCGTAATAATTATAAAGCCGTGCTTCTTACGGGCGCGACCGGGTATCTCGGAGTTTATATGCTGCACGACCTTTTAAAGGGCTGGAAGTGCGATATTTACCTTCCCGTGCGCGGAAAAACTCCGGGCGATTCGTTGAAGCGCGTCAATGAAAAGTATCGTTATTACTTCGGTTCGGAATTAAAACAAAAAGAGCTCGAACGCATTAAAATATTGTGCGCCGATCTTGAAAAAGAAAGGCTCGGGCTCGATGAGAAGCTATACGATGAGATCTGTCAGAAAGTGGACGCCGTAATACATCCGGCGGCTAATGTAAAACACTACGGCCGCTATGAAGAATTTTACGGTCCGAACGTAAAGGCCGTCGAAAATCTTTTAGAATTTTCAGCCACAGGCAGAAAGAAAGATTTCAACCATGTTTCGACTATATCGGTTATAATGGGTAAAATAGAGGGCCGTGAAGCCGTCGTATTTACCGAAGACTGCTGCGATATGGGCCAGAAGTCGGATAATTTGTATGTCGAAACCAAGCTCGAGGCTGAAAAAGTAGTTATCGCGGCCCGTGAAAAGTACGGGCTTAAAACCAATATCTTCAGGGTCGGTAATATTTCATTTAACTCAAAAACAGGGCATTTACAGCAAAACGTCGAAGAAAACGCCTTCAGCGTAACGGTTAAATCTTTCGTGAATCTCGGCGTAGTTCCTGAAACCGCCGACGAAGTGGAATTATCTTTCGTCGATGCTACGAGCGCTTCGGTCCTCGCGCTTTTTGACAGGGCAAATTTTTATAATATGACCTTTCACTGCCAGAACCATAATACGGTTAAAATTTCAGATATATTGACTTCGCCGGCTCTCGGGCTTAGCGTCGATAAAATTCCTTTCGACAAATTTATCGATAGGCTTAAAACCGAATACGGCGTGGATTGTCGTAGACAGCATGTCGAAAACATTCTGCTTCACCGCGGCTGGCTCGAAAACGAAGAGGATTCGACGCCGGCGGTAACGCTTACGGCGCGTACGGCCGCGCTTTTATCACGGCTCGGATTCGAGTGGCCGCGAGTAGATGAGACTAAAATGATAGATTTCATGGCTATGGCGCTTCGCGAAAGGCTCGATTTCATTAAAGAGCTGCCTCTGTTTAATGAAGTGCCCTTCAGCGTTCAGCGCGAGGTCGCTTTCATGTCTAAGGAAGTCGTTTTCCGCGCGGAAGAAGATATAGTCTGGGAAGGCGACGCCGTTGACAATCTTTACTTTATAGTGTCGGGAAACGCCGAATTACAGAAGACTTCTAAAGCAGGATGGCTCGGCACTATTATGATAACCGGCCGCGGCGATCTTCTCGGGTTTGAATCACTTACCGGCGAGCGTTCGAATATAACAGCCGAAGCCATAATGGGCGATTTGCGGGCCGTCTCCGTCAACGGAAAACGTATGCGGCAGGCGCTTATGACGGCCCCCGAGCTGTGCTTTAATTTTTTCCGCGCGTTAAGCGCCGGCATTCAGAAACTTGAAGGTATAATCACTAATATAGATTAGCTGAGCGTTATGATAGTTAATTAAAATTAAACCGCTCGTATGCGGATAGTCTCTTATAACACAAACCGGCCGAGCTCTTTAAAGGGTGCGCGGCCGGTTTTTAATGTGATTTTTTAAATGAGTATTTAAGTGTTTTTATTATAATCAGTTTTTAATCAGTTTAACTTTCTTTTCGGCTAAACCGATAACCGCCGTGCGGCCGGAATTAAATTCGAGATAGTCGCTTTCGATTCCGTCGCTGAATATCACTCCGCCATAAGGCGTGCGCGATTCGATAATCAGCGGCGAGCGCGGCGTGAGCCTTCCGTAAATGATATTAGCGCTGGAAGTTTTACTTTCGAACGGCTCGC
>CAYTCW010000197.1:0-5901 GCA_964436235.1 uncultured bacterium | reverse complement strand
ATGTAAATTTCACTGTAAGCTATCTGCCACAGAAGAAAATTTGAAATACGAAATTCATTAGAAGTTCTTATGAGCAGTTCAGGATCGGGCATGGACGGATCATATAAATAATTTCTAATATATTTTTCGTCGATATAATCCATATCGCCGGCGTTTTTATTTTCAACCGCCGCATCGGATGCGTGAAGGGCCGCTATGCGCTTTACCGCATCGATAATTTCGGCGCGGCCCGAATAATTTACCGCGAGGTTCAGCTTCATTCCCCCGCACAAAGCCGTGGCTTCTTTGGTTTTAGCGATAGTTTCGCGGACCTCTGACGGCAGTTCGCCGAGGCGGCCGATTACGTTGAAACGGATATCGTTATCTATAAATTTCGATAATTTCGATTTCATATATTCGTTGAAGATCGACATTAAAAAATTAACTTCCTGCGCTGGGCGTTTCCAGTTTTCCGTCGAAAAAGAATAAAGCGTGAGCGCGCCCACGCCTATTTTAGCGCAAAATTCAGTTATTTTTTCGACGACCGCGACGCCCTTCATGTGGCCGTAAGTCCGCGGCTGGCCCTGCCTGACGGCCCAGCGGCCGTTGCCGTCCATTATAACGGCTATATGCGACGGCTTGGGCATCGACTTTAATTCTTCGATGGTATAGTTTTTCATAATAAATCTAAACCGTAGTATATAATAAACGCGCCGCGCCCGGCCGCGGTGTTTATCCCGTCTGCGGGCGCGGCTTATTAGATGTGTTTTTGCTTATAAAAAATCAAATTAAGCCGTTAATATGTCTTTGTTTTTAAATTCGGTAACTTCGTCGATTTTAACTATATACTGGTCGGTGATCTTCTGAATTTTATCATTGGCTTTTTTAAAATCGTCTTCGGTTATCTCTGAATCATTTTTAGCTTTTTTAATCGTTTCAAGAACGTCGCGGCGATGGTTGCGGACCGCTATCTTATATTCTTCGGATTTTTTCTTGACGATCTTCACTAATTCCTGGCGGCGCTCTCCCGTAAGCGGCGGCACGTTCAATCTTATTATATTGCCGTCGAGCTGAGGATTGATGCCTATATCCGATTTTTGAATCGCTTTGTTAATTTCGTTAAGAGCCGTTTTATCGAACGGCGTAATGATGATCTGCTTGGGATCGGGAACGGAAATTGTAGCTACCTGGGTTAAAGGCGACTGCGTTCCGTAATAATCGACCCTGATTTTATTTAAAATGCTCGCGTTAGCCCGGCCGGTGCGGAATGTAGAATATTCGTCCTTTAAGGCCGTGATCGTTTTTTCCATCTTATCGGTTAACTGCGAATAAATTTTTTCTAACAATTTAGCTCCTCCTTAACATAGTGCATAGTGGATAGTGCATAGTGCATAGTTTAACGAGTAAAATCTAAAATAACGCAAAAAATTATTTAAGGCTTTAGCGGCAGGTTTCAGCGTGGATAAGCGAACCGATGCTTTCGCCTCTTACTATTTTTAATATATTTCCTTCGTCGCGTATATTAAAAACGACTATCGGCATGTCGTTTTCCATGCAGAGCGTAAAGGCCGTCATATCCATTACGTTCAACCTTTTTTCTATGGCCTCGTTAAAGGTTATCGTATCGAATTTAACCGCGTCGGAGTGCTTCATCGGATCTTTCGAATATATGCCGTCAACCTTCGTGGCTTTTAAAAGAAGGTCGGCGCGCAGTTCGACCGCGCGAAGCGCCGCGGGAGTGTCGGTTGTAAATAAAGGATTTCCCGAGCCGGCCGCAAGGATTAAAACGCGCTTTTTTTCAAGATGCCGGTGCGCGCGTCGCAATATAAAAGGCTCGGCGACGGATTTAACTTCTAAAGCGGATAAAACGCGGGTGGTAAGCCCCGTTTTTTCGATCGCATCCTGCAGCGCGAGAGCATTCATTACGGTTGCGAGCATACCCATATAATCGGCCGAGCACCTTTCAAAACCTAAATCTTTAGCGTATATGCCGCGGAATATATTGCCGCCGCCTACTACTATAGCTATTTCAACGCCCGAGTCATAAACCTGTTTGATTTCATTTGAAATTCTTTTCAGCGTGGCCGGATCATAACCCGAGCCGGCCGGACCGCCGAGAGTTTCACCTGATAATTTCAATAAAATGCGCTTATATTTTACTGTCAATTTAATTTTCCTTCCGCCGCCGCCTCGCGCCCGCCTTACGGGTTAAAAAATTTAAAACTATGTACGGCAGAGCATTTTAATTAATTATTGTAAATATAAAAGCGCGCCCGGCAACCATATAAAGTCGAAATAACTTTAAAATCGGAACCGGGCGCTTATTTTGAGTTATAATTATTTGCCGATTTCAAATCTGACGAAGCGTTTGATTTTAATAGGCGAGCCTATTTTTTTGACTTTATCCGCTACGTAAGCTCCGACTTTAACCGTCGTGTCTTTTACGAAAACCTGTTCGTTGAGGCATATATCTTCGTAAAATTTATTTAATTTACCTTCGATTATTTTTTCGAGAACGTTAGCGGGTTTTTTCTGTTCAGCCATCTGGCCACGGTAAATTTCTTTTTCTCTTTCGACTTTGTCGGCGGGAACTTCGCTGCGTTCGATAAACTGAGGATTAGCGGCGGCTATCTGCATCGTGATGTCTTTGGAGAATTCGATGTATTCGCTATTTGAAGCAAGGGCCGCGTCGCCTTCGATTTCTAAAAGCACGCCGAGTTTCGAGCCCATGTGGATATATGAGTGAACAAGGCCGTCAGAGAATATATTGAATCTTCTGACGCCGAGGTTTTCTTTGATCGAGCCGACTTTTTCGGCTATGAAATCGCTTACTTTAATGGCTTTATTTTTAGCGTAAGGCTGTTCTAAAAGACATACTACTTCAGCTTTTTCGCCTGCGGGAACTTCCTGCGCGTTTAAATATTTCGGTTTCGCTTCCATAACGTGTTCGGCTATTTCTTTTACGAAAGCCTGAAAACCATCGTTACGGGCTACGAAATCGGTTTCGCAGTTAACTTCGACTAAGAGGCCGCATTTGTGATCGGGAGTGACGATCGTATAAACGATGCCTTCGTTGGCCGTGCGGTCTGCTTTGGCTTTAGCAGTAGCCATGCCTTTTTTACGAAGATAATCGATCGATTTTTCGATATCGCCGCCGTTTTCCATGAGAGCTTTTTTGCAGTCCATCATAGGGCAGTCGGTTTTTTCACGAAGTTCTTTTACCATGCTGGCAGTAATTTCCATAATATTTATCCCTTTCCGTTTTATAAATTTTGAATTTTCTATCTAAAAACATGCATACGCAATAAGGCATGCATGTTTTTAAGTAATTAGCGATATATATTTAAATTAAGCGTCACTGCGGGTCATTTTGCGTTTAGTTTCGCCTATTTTTTCGACTTTGATAATCTTGCTTTCGTCGCCGATAACAGCTTCTATAGCTTCTTTTTCACTTGCGGTCGAATATTCGTCTTCGATAGTGGTGCTGTCGGGCAGTTCGGTCTCATCGGCGGCCGATGGAGCGCCGGCGTCTTCGCTGCGGCCTTCGCGGCCTTCTATTATGGCGTTTGAAACTGTCTGCGTAAGAAGTTTTATAGCGCGGATAGCGTCGTCGTTACCCGGAATTACGTAATCGATTTCATCGGGATCGCAGTTGGTATCGACTATTCCGACGGTCGGTATATTCAATTTGCGCGCTTCGGATACGGCTATATGTTCTTTTTTAGGGTCGATTATAAACAGCGCCTGCGGAAGCTTGCGCATGTTTTTAATGCCGCCGAGGTATTTTTCGAGTTTAACGCGTTCTTTTTCTTTAGCCGATACTTCGCGCTTCGGAAGAAGGTCGTATGTGCCGTCTTCTTTCATGGCTTCGATTCTTTTCAAGTAATCGATACGCTTTTGAATCGTTTCGAAATTAGTGAGCGTGCCGCCTAACCAGCGCTGATTGATAAAGTGCATTCCGGCGCGGTTAGCTTCTTCTTTAATGGTTTCCTGGGCCTGTTTTTTAGTGCCTACGAATAAAATCGTGCCTTTGTTGGCCGCTACCGATTTAATGAAATTATAGGCTTCCTGGATTTTTTTAACGGTCTTCTGCAAATCGATTATGTAGATACCGTTTCTTTCGGCGAAGATATACCTTGCCATTTTCGGGTTCCAGCGGCGTGTTTGATGTCCAAAATGAACGCCCGCTTCGAGTAAACTTTTCATTGATACTACTGACATGTGAGTAACTCCTCCTTATGGTTTTATTCCGCCACGGACGTCTTGTTCTTGTAAATTCCGGCGCCGGGCGTATTTTACGCATAGCGTCGGGCACCTTCACAAAAATCGGTCCGTGTGTGAATTGCTATTATTTTATCATAAAATTAAAGTTTTTGCAAGAATTTTTGAGATTTTGTTGCCGTTTTTTTAATTATATGCGCGATATTTACTTTTTAATATTTTTATAACGGCGAAACGATAATCAATAAAAAAAGGACCGCATTATCCGCAGCCCTTTTTATGTATATGCATGTTGCATATTAAGTATTAAAAAAACACTTTTTATAAGATGTTTAAAATCGCGTGCCGTATTATCTTTTAACCACCACGCCATAGTAGCTTCGGGTGGTCCAGATGGCATTAAATGCCGCAGTGCCGTAGCGCAGCTGTTTTCCGGTCCAGGGATCGTTTACGTAAACGTAACCGTCTTTTACGCCGGTAACTACCATGCAGTGGCCGTCCGCCATGCCGTAACTTTTAGTATCGACGTAAACGATAACCGGAATTCCGCTTGCCGTAGTATTTTTCAGCCAGTCGATATTGGCGCCGCCGCCTGCGAAACTGCCGTTTAACCCTAATTTTTTAGCGGCGTTAAGCATATCGTCTGAATAAGTTGTGCCCTTAGCGTCGGTATTGCAGAGCTTTGCCACTTCTTTCGTGCTCATTTTAATGCCGTGATATTCAAGCACCATCGCAAGACAGGTAGGCGCGCAATAATGCGTTCCGTTAGCGCCGTTAGCCGGATCGAGCTGAGTACGGATCGGTACGTCGAGTAGCTCGGTCTTTTTACCGCCGCCGAAAAGGCCGCTGAAAAAGTCTATTATACTTGCAAAAAATCCTTTTTTTTCAGCGAGACTTCCGGTTTCACGGAGCGTGCGGTCAGTTACAAGCTCAGAATTCGGAAGCGGCCCCTCTGAAGTATTATTAGTCTGCTGGTTCGAATTAGAATTATTATCGGCCTGATTATTTTGCGCCTGCGCTTGCGTCTGAGACTGTGTTTGCGTCTGCGTTTGAGTATCGGCCGCCTGGTTCTGCTCATTGAGCATTTTATCGTATTGTGATTTATAATACATATAAATCTGCAATTTTTCGTCAGATTCGCGGCCGCTTATTTTATCGCTGTTGAAATCGCTTATGGCCTGCATACATTCTTTATACGACGCCTGCATCAAAGTTTGCGCTTCTTTTATATTTTTAGGCTTTTTAAGGCCGAGACGAGTAACGTCGGCGTTAGTCAACATGCTCTGCGCAAAAGCCATCAGGGCCGTAAAACAAAACAGGAGCGTTAAAATCGATATAAAAAACTTATTTTTAAATTTATTTGCCATAACTATCATCCTTTCATTTTACCGGCTTGAAATCAATCACATCAATTATAACCGCTAAATTGAGTTTTGTCAACACTCCGATCATAAGTCCGATTATAAGGGAGGGAGAAAAGGTTAGCAACCCTTTCTCCCTCCCTCTTTCTGCAAATTGCCTGGCGCTTTTTTTGTTGGTTTATCGATAGCTTTTTCTGCCGGGGCTTTAATTTCTTTTTTCTTTTATTTTATTTTATTTTATTCTGCTTTTTTTTCTTCTTTTCCTTTATTTTTCTTCTACTTCTTTCCTGCCAGCTTGCTTGTTTGCAGACGCGTGCTTGCGCTCGCGTCTGCGTAGCAA
>CAYTCW010000196.1:0-6011 GCA_964436235.1 uncultured bacterium | reverse complement strand
TTTTACTTATTTTCCTGCCAGCTTGTTTGTTCGCAGTCGCGTGCATGCACGTGACTGCGTATCAATAGCGGTTTTACCATAGCTTAAATGAACGGCTCGCGGTAAAAACTGTTGTAAATCGGCGCTAATAAATGCATTACAAAAAATTAATCAATTGCATGAAGCAAAAGTCTTAGTAAATCAATTTTAAACAAGTTTAATAATTGATTTTATATAATAAAAGTTGTTATGTTTCCGCGAGCCAGAGCATTAAGTTCCGTTAGCTCGTAAATACACGCCTCACGCACGCGGCGCGCGAAGACAAAACTGACAAAAAACAGGTGGGAAAGTTTATGAAATGAAAGAAAATAAGAAATAGGGATGGAAAAAAAGATAAAAATTTTAAAAAAACAGAGCAGAGCATGAGTTTTCTTAAAGAGACAATCGATTACCCTCATCTGTCCTGGCCTCCAATGCTTTCCAACCTATTTAACCACTCATTAAAATGTGTACATTCACTGCGGATTCTTTCGAGTCCAATTTTTTCCGCTATTGACGAACCGTGTGATATTTTATTGTAACTTTTGCATAGCGATAAAATTCTCTTTGATGGCGCGGTAGTCGAGCTATCATTAATATCTTCAGGCGTCTTAAAACTACTTCGAATTTTACCGATTCCCGCAGTAACATCTTCGCCAAACCAACGTTTAAAGGCGTTTGGGTCGCTAAACAAAAGACCTTCAAATTCATGAAGCACAATATTGGGAATAAATTTTTTGTGGCTAATGTCTGAATCAAACTTACTTTCCAAAAAAATTACTTTCTGCATTGAATCAGCAAGCGGCGGAACTTCATTTTTCCCCGGAAAATCTGAAGGCAGGGCATAAAAATCAATTAAGGTCGTTACATAGGAAGAGGGGTCTTCCTTGCATTTAATATCAAGCTGACGCTTAATTTTTCCGTAAGTTGAAATGCCGCCTTTTCCTATTTTACTGGTTGTAAATAAAATCGGATTGATATTTACGCCAATATTCTGAAAGTGCAAAAAAAGCAATTTATTTACAAAAGTTTCCTCAGTTTGGCCTTCGCAAAAAATATGGATTCTTGTCATCGCATCGGCCTCCCGCCAAGAAGATTTTTGTTCCACAACTCGCCAAGACTGTATTCGTTCAGCCATTCTTTGAATTTATCGGGGTTGATACGCGAAAACTTTGATTTGCCTTCTGCTTTATCTACAACAATAATGTCTTCTGCGTCGAACTCGTCTAATAATGAGGTTGATTGCGTTGATATAATGATTTGTTTTTCAGTTGAAACCGATTGTATGAGACCTGCCAGCGCTTTTATCGCGTAAGGATGCAAACCAAGTTCAGGCTCATCGATTATTATAGGATCAGGTTGCAAAGAAGAAGGTTGTAAAAGAAATGTCACAAGACAAATAAAACGAAGCGTACCATCAGAAAATTGATGCGCTTTAAACGGTACGTCTTGCCCCGCTTCAAACCATTCGAGTTCGATCATATTATTATTTGCCAGAGAAGGCCTGAGAAAAAAGTCGCCAAAAAATGGCGCCACCATACGGATAGTCTGGACTATACGCCAATAATGGTCCGCGAATTTTTCTTTTAACATGTACAGATATGCGGCCAGATTTCTTCCATCGCAGCGCAAATATACATTGTCGTTTATCGAATTCAAAATTTTTATCGGTGAGGTTTCACTGGTATCATGAAAATGGCATACCGTCCAATTTTTCATTATCGGGACGGTATAATCAAATATTGTGTTTTTTTGATTTTCGGCGTCGCTTTCAAAATGGCCGCTATTAATAAACCAATCACCGTGTTTGACCCACCACATAGTTTCGTTTTTGAACATCATTCGATTATCCACAGTAGGTTCTAATAAGAATTTGTAGCCGTTTTCGCCAAAGTATATTTCCGCCGAAAGCGTTTGAGTTTTTTTTCTTCCAAAATGAAGAAGTGCATCTGGCCCGCCATTTTTTCCAACATATACCTGCATTTTTTTTTCGCTGATGGATCTGGCCATACGAAAAAATTCGATAAAATTTGACTTGCCTGCGCCATTACTGCCTATAAGAATATTCAACGAACCTAATTCAACATTACATTCTTCAATAGACTTGTAACCTTTAATAATAATTTTAGATAATTGCTTTTTGTTTATTAAGGGTTTCATTATAAAGCCTCTTTTCGCACTTTTTTCTTTTAGGTGATGGTCGTTAATTCTATCGCCTTCGTTGCGGCCATATTGCGGTCCCAGTTTATACTATGGCGCCGATACGCTTAAATACTATCCAGCCGCGCCGCGATGCTTCCTCCACTATGGCTTTAAAGTAGTCCGGTTTAGAAGCCTTGGGGATGGCGGCATTATTAAATGTTCAGATCAGAATTATATTATACAGAAATCGGGCCTTTTTTTCAAGATATAATGTTGATATAATATTGAAATAAATATAAATATCGACGAAATAACGGCGAATCCCGCCGAAGATAAACCGGACGTTGCATAAAAAAATTCGGACCCAATTTATCTGTGAACTTATCGATAATAAATTACTTCATTCTACCACATTAGTTTTTCAAGATATTTCGAGTAATTCGCTTGCTATTTCATAACTTTCAAGGCGCATGACGCTTTCTTCTCCGAAGCCGTAACTCAAGAAGTTCACGCTGCCATACCAGACGATCTTTTGATCAATGATCGTATATTTCTGGTGCATTTTAGATTTGAAAACTACTTTTATATTGGCCGAGCCCAGCAGCCGGGTAAGTTCATGAACTGTCCTGCGGCCTTCGCCGGTAAAATTCTCCGGCGGTCTTGTAACGACCGTTATGGAAGCGCCGTTGAGCAAGGCTCCGGAAGTTTGCATTATCATTTGCCTTACGCGGGCCGGTTTCATGAAGGGGCTGGCGATAACGATCTCTTTGCGAGCGGCGGCGAGATCACTGGAAAACACCGACTGAAAACTGTTTTCATCAAATATGATATTCGTTTTTTCTTGAATCGAACTTTCGGGCATAGCTTTATAACCAATCTGCGCATAGCCTTTTACGCGCTTATGATACATCTTTTCCAGAACGGGAACATGCACATCGACATAATCGTATATAACGACTTCATTTTTACCCTCATATTGCCTGTGAAGCCTGCCGGCATACTGCGCTATCGTGCCCTTCCACGCCACCGGCATAGCGAGAAGAAGCGTGTCGAGCCTCGGGCAGTCGAAGCCTTCGCCGACATATTTTCCTGTTGCAACGATGATCATCGGCTCGCCTCTATCTATTTCAGCAAGGCGTTTCGCCGTTTCTCTTTTTTCTTTTTGTGAGGAGCTTCCGACGAGCGTTATTACGTTCGGGCAATGAGGTCTGAGCATGTCCGAAAGAACCGTTACATGGGCAGAACGACCGGTCAATATGATAGGGCTCCTTCCGGCTTCGAGGTTTTTTACGGCATCATCGACTATGCGTCTGTTGCGCATTTCATTTTCGGCGAGATCAGCGTATATTTGAGTAATGCTCCAGTCCGTTTCGTTATACGAAACCGGTTTCTTAAATCCGGTAAACCTCGGAACCACATAATGCTCGAATGACCGTTTATCCGCCTGAGCCTTCGCGTCAACCTTGAATCGGACAGGGCCGCACTGCATAAAAATTATTGGATGATGTCCGTCCTGCCTCGTTGGCGTGGCCGTTAAGCCGTAAACATATTTCGCGGACGCGTATTTCAAAATTTTTTCAAATGAAAACGCCGCAACATGGTGACATTCATCGACTAAGATCAGTCCGTAATCCTTCACAAATTCTTTCACGCCGTCTTCGCCGAGCAGAAGCGACTGCATTACGGCAACATCCATGATACCGCTTCGCCTGTCGATTCCAGCCCCGATCTGGCCGATAACGGAGCATATCTTCTTGCGTCCTCGCTTTTGCGGCTGCTCGGGAAGCATTTCGTCGATAACCAGAAATCTATCGAGCGCCTTTTTCCACTGGATCAAAAGCGCCTGAGTATGTACAAGAACGAGCGCGTTCACTTTTTTAACCGCAATAATATTCGCGCCGATGACCGTTTTTCCGAACGCCGTGGCAGCCGATAAAACGCCGATATCATGTTTTGTAAGCGCACCTGCCGCCAGTTTTTGTTCGGCGTTCAGTTCACCGACGAATTCGACTTTTATTTTTTGGCCGTCATTTCTTTTATCGTTTATGGAATATTCGGCTGCCGAGCCTTTCAACAAATCAACCAGTGCGGTTTCACAACCTCTCGGAATGCTCAAATATTCAGCTGTTTCGTCGAGCGTCCATATTATCCTGCTTTTTTTATACGTGGAAAGCCTCATCGCCTGTGCTTTATAAAATTCAGGATTTTTAAATGCAGCCAGGCGCTTGATTCGATTCAGCGCTCTCTGTGAAATGCCCTTTTTTTCAACGTGCAGCATACCGGCTCGAACGATGTTCACTTTATCCGGAAAATCGTTGCGTGACAGGTTCTCCGGTTTCGCTTTTTCCCAGGGCTTTTTTTCTTCTTCATCGTCGATCGTGGCCAGCGTACCAAGCTCTCCTGCAAAGTGAAACTTATCGATCACTTTATCGACATCGGACGTCACAAGCCTTTTTACGCTAGATAAGTAAGCCCACTGGTCGGTATAGGCGGTAAAATTCTCATCGACAAAAACGCTGTTGCCGTCTTTTCTCGCTCTGCCCTGCAAAGGCAGCGCGATCAAGTTGCCAAAGCCGCCCTTCGGCATGGTGTCCTGATTCGGAAGCAACCTGTCATAAGATCTAAAACTGATTTCGTGCCGCCTGCTCATGGCCCTCGTCAACAATATGCCGCCGAATTTTCTGGCTGTAGAAGCGGCAATCGACATTTCGAAAAAGAACCAGGCGTGGGCGCCGTTACCCGAACGGGAACGCTCTATCGACACCGGTATATTCAGTTCACTGCATAAACTTCGAACCGCCGTCACGTCTTCGCGCCAGTTTTCGCCGTCGAAGTCCATCGCCAGAAAATAGCATGTTTCGTTCTGCAGGAGCGGATAAACGCCGATGACGTCCTTGCATAAATTATTATCTCCGCGCAGGTGCGCCTCGATCACTGTCCGCTCGAGCGGCAAAAGTTTGCGATTGGGACAGGCTGCGCATTTATATTTTTTCATATCGCATAATCCCTGCCGCCACTGATTACCGCAAACCGGCGTGTAACCGGCGATTTTCGTTTTTTCGTTATAATATCGTCTGGCGTAAACATCGCTTCTGCCGCGAAAAAGCGACATAAATAGCTCAATCTTTTCTTCGGATTTGCTTTTGGCGTGTATTTTAGACGGCGAAAAATCCGGCAGGCCGGAGAAATTTTTAGTTTCAGACTCAAATAAAGATATCTGTGGTCCGGCCATTTTTCCTGATAAACGGTCGACTTCAGATTTCAAAAAGGCGTTTTCTTTTTTCAGCGCGTTATAGGCGGTCAGTAGTTCTTCATAGTTCATGATTTTTTATTACGGTCGTTCGTATTTATTACAATGGTTACAAGATTCATCAGGCAGTGACTGATGAATTTCAGGTATCAAGT
Source organism: uncultured bacterium (assembly GCA_964436235.1). Classification (GTDB taxonomy): domain Bacteria; phylum Muiribacteriota; class UBA9980; order UBA9980; family UBA9980; genus UBA9980. Next base: position 446 of record CAYTCW010000196.1, on the reverse strand, counting down.
TTTTCAATTCGCCTGTCGCCGACTGATAAATTTCGCAATAGGCAAAATTATAATTTATATAGCCTTGTATTATACAAAATAACGTAAAATAAAGAAAGAAAAATTTGAAATTTCATTATTAATCGAAATTAAAATCCGACAAAATCAACCGGCAATTTATAAATAAAATGGAATTTAAGCGTTATTCGATAGCTCCATTATTGTCTTGTTAAATCAAGTTAAATTAATATAAATATGTTAAATAATGCTTTTACATAATAAAATAGAAAAAAAGAAGATGAGACGAGATAGGCGCAGATAAATGATGGCAGTATTTTTCTTACCCCCAGTCGCGGTCTTATACGGCAAAAAAACATATCCATTAAAAACCAAAAACCCGTGATTTCTCACGGGTTTCTGGTAGCGCCCCCTGCGGGATTCGGACCCGCGCCGCCGCCTTGAAAGGG
>CAYTCW010000195.1:0-6109 GCA_964436235.1 uncultured bacterium | reverse complement strand
TAAACCTCTTCAGTAGTAGTCCAGTTAATCATTTTTACCTCCCGGCATTTGCTGTTTTTTATAAATACCTGCCATGGGCGAAAATAAAGCTGTCCCGATGACGTGCCAAGCGGAATATAGTTCGTATCTAAGGTGGCAAGCAGGCGGAAAGTGCTCTCGTAGAGAAGATTTTTATATGGATTAATGGTAAATACGCTCAACTGCTCGATGTTTATCATTGTAACCCCCGTTTATTGACGCGGTATGAAATATATATCCAACGATAAAGTTGGCGTTGATATTCAATCCATTTGTAATCGCATATCTGCATTACCATATTATTTAAATCGACTCTTTAAGTTTTCCGCCTGCCGTTAAACTAATCTAAGTTAGTAATAGCCTGAGGATTCGGAAGCCTTGTTATGGTTCCGTTGGCGGAATATGCGTAAAGATTAACGAAACTTGCCGTTGAACCGGATGATTTGCGCGGCGTTATCACTACGAAATTCATATTGGTTCTTCCGGGGTTGTGGTCTATCCAGGTGCCTGAATTAGCGTATATGGTTTTTTGCGATTTATTGTTAACCGACGCTTTTACAAGCGGTACGTGCGAGTGGCCGAATACGACTATCCTTTTGTTCGATGCGTCGTTTTTAAAGTATTGCGTTTCTGACTTATCGTCTAAGTAGGTGTAATAGGCAGCCTGGGTGATGGCGTCTTTTACGGGTATCGCGACCGGAGCGAGATTTTGAATGCGTCTCTGATCCCATGTGTCCTGCGCGCCTTTAAATAAATTTACGTCGATAGGGCCGCCAACCGTCGTTTGATATGGAAATATGTCGCTGAGAGCATAAGTTGCGCTAAAACCGTCGATATTGGTTTTAATTATTTTATCGTTAAATCCTTCTTTGATGGGCAGATCGGCTAAAATACCTTTAAACGACAGGTAATAGTAATATAACATCGACTGGCTTGCGTCGGTTGAATTTAATTTCACATCGGGCGGTGTTATCTTCGATACAGCTTCGCCTTTTAAGCGTTCAACAACGGAGGTAGTGGCTACTCTGGTGAAAAAATATCCAGGAGGAAGTATCGAATCGGTTTTAGTTATATCTCTGTTCGAGATCGGATCGGGAGAGCAGAAATAATCGTATCTGTGGCCGTGCTCGAAAGCCATTTCCGGGTGATCGGCCGGTGAATAAGTGCCGAGGCCCCTTACGTCGCGGGCCTGCGATATGCCGGGGAAAATGCTTTCAATGGCCGCGGCGGTTATTAACAGATCGTGGTTGCCGGGAACGTAAGTAACCTTTATTTTACCGTCCGTTATTATATTATTGAAAGCTTCTATTACGCTTTTATGCGCCGCGGCTATTCTTGCTACAAAGTCCATCTGCGTTTTTCCCTGGTAGGTATCTACGTCTGAAGGCACGAACCATTCGTCAACAAGATCGCCGGCGATAACGAGTTCTTTAACGTTGGGCGCCTGCCTGACTTTATTTAAAAAATCAGTGAGTGCGGCGCCATTGCCCTTGCCGTTTCTGTCAAATTCGCTATAAGTGAGATCCGCGCCGAGATGTATGTCGCTTATGCAGACTATTTGATTTCTTTCGCCGTTCAAAGCGGCGATCCCTTCGCCGTTAAGATTGAACGAATAGTTTACAGCGAAATAGCCCGTAAAATCGCTCCCCATCGACATTCCGTTTTTTGATTTGATTTTATTGCTTACGCTTATTTTATACTGCTCGCCTTCGATTAATTTGGCGCCGTCCTGTCTGGAAATAACTAACTGCATAGGCATAGCTTTATCGAAAGCGGTGGTGCATGAGATTTCTTCAGTCGCACCGCCGGTTTTGATTCTATAAAGTTTTACTTCGCCGGAAATTGTGTCCATATCGATTTGCTCGCTGAAATTAACCGTTATTTTATCGGTCGGTTCGTTAACCGAAGGGTCGCCGGCTTTCATCGATACCGCTACGCCCGGATAAACCGTCATTGAAGTCGGGGCCGTCGTTGAAGACGACGCCGAACATCCGTAAGAAATAAAAATTCCCGCTAATAACATCAAATAGATAATTTTTTTCATTTTTGACTCCTGACTAAATTTAAAATACATCGCGTCCGCCAATATTATATTTACCTGTATCCACCCTTCTTTGCATTTAAATAATAGAGCGTGCGCCGGAAAAATTATCCGGCGCATAAAATATGCATAAAAAAAATTTTTTTTGGATAGCAATGATTCTGAAAGCATTGTATCATAGTCTTTCGATATAATCAAGACATTTATCAACGATTGAATTTGTCGAGTAGTTTTAAATAGCTTAAATGTTTAATAAGGCCGGGACGCCACTTGCGGTAACAAAGCGAGAAGAAGAAGTTATAGACGGTTTCGCGCGCGGAAGCCATGCCGAAATTTCTTTTAAATGAATATATTTTATCGTAACCGTCAATTAAAGTTTGCTGCAGTTGAAAGGGTTTTATTAAAAGCGGGATATGCGATACTTTAATCGACGCGCCGAATGAATAAGGATCGAGCGTTTCGCGGCCGTCCGTTACCGGCTCGCCGTTTGCGCCGCGCTTCATAACGCCGAGAGGAAGAACCTGCGCCACCAAGCGGTGTTTTAAAATGAAATCGAAGATAGAATTAACCGTTTCGCGGGTATCCGTGTCGAAGCCGGCCACAAAATAGCCGTAGGGGGTAATATTATGCTTGCGGCATATTTTGATGGCTTCGATATTATCCGCTACGGTCGTCCCTTTATTTTCGTTAAGAAGCGAAGCGTCAGACGCCGATTCGAAGCCTATCAGCAGCGTCGAAATCCCGGCGCGTTCTATTAAATGCGCAAGGCCGTGATTTTTGATAAGCGGCTTAGCGTGGAATTGCATCATAATCGAAAATTTAGATTCACGCCTGAGCCGGCAAAGTTTTTCTAACAATTCGGTCAAAAAGCCGATATCGCCGAAGGCACAGTCATCGACTATCATGAAACGCGGCGAAAAATATCCCCTGTGAAGCGATAATATAAGTTTGAAATCTTTTATGACGCTATCGATAGTTCTTTTCAGATATTTTTTATCGCTCGCGCAGAATTTACAATTTCTGACGCAGCCGGTAGATGTAAAGATTGAGTAAAGCGGAGGTTTATTAACGCCGAGTATGTTTTTTATTTCAGAAGTTCCGCCGAAGTTTTCTACTGCGCGAAAGTCCGATTCATAATCAGCGGACGATAAACGGTATTCATTTCTTATTAGTGCGCCGTTTTTAATATACGATAGATTCGGTATTTTATCTAAACTTTCGCCGCCCGAGTTTATGGCGTTTAATAATTCCGGCAGAGTTATTTCGGCGCGGCCGCTCAGACAGTAATCGCCAGCTGAGGCAAGCAGGGTATCCGCGAAATTGCCGGCTACCGATCCGCCGAATATTACGATTTGCCCCGGATTGATTTTTTTTACTGCCTGGGCGATTTCGATCGCCTGCCGGATAGTGTTTATAGTTATGGATATGCCGATCGCGCCGTATGAGTTTGCGATATGCTCCATTTTCGGTGCGAGGCGTATCAGCTCCTGACAATATATACGGCAGCCGAATCCTTTCGATTTAAGCGCACCGGCTAAAAATGGAAGCGACGCACGGATCTGCGCGAATATTTCAGTGGTGAGACATTCGCAGCTGACGGCGGGCTCGATAAGCGCTATATTAGTTATGATGCCGGGTTTAATTAAACTAACCATATTCTATATTCTACAATCTATAAAATTCATAATTCATAAATTCACAATTTATAACTCATGAGCAATAAAAAATAACCTGTAATAAAATTATTCGCTTTATTTTAATAATCGTGCTGCGGCTCTGCGCCCGCCCGCTTTGATGATATGAAGTCCGCCGAAATGATCTGTGACGGCTGAAAGTGCATAACCGCTAAGGTCGTTTTGATTTAATTCATAAATAAGCGATGATATGTTAAACGGCTCGCCTGCGCTTAAAAAATTACCGGTCAACTCCGGCGCGGTTTTAAATAATTCTACGCCGCTGAAATCGAAGCCGGAATCTTCTAAAAATTTACGGGCCATATCCGTAAATGCAGATATATTCGAATAATCGAATAAACCTTTCGGCGTCCTGTATGAATCGATTGCGGCTATATATCCTTCAGGTTCAGCCGCGGAGTTTTTTGCGATATTGTCGCGGTAAAATTCCGGCGTACAGCATAGAAGCGATGAAGCGCCCTCGCAAAGCGGCGCGTTGAAAAAAGCGGGCGGTAAAAAACGGTCGAAAGAATCCATGTTGAAATATTCAAAGGGCGCGGAAACCGAAGCGGCCGCCGCGGTTGAAACCGTGCCGGCGCCCATGCTTAATAGCATCGAAGTGAGCGCGTCGTGAAAAGGGGCGGCCGGCCCTGAAAAAACGGCGTTTTCACCCTTCCAGCCTGTGTTTATGGATAGATTCGACATTATTATATTAGGCAGCAGCTTAATAACCGAACTTGCCATCATCGGCGGATAAAATTCTTCGCTATCGTCTATTTCCGAAGCCCAGTCTATAAAATCTTTAAGCGGCGCGTTTGCTGGCCCGGTAGCGCAAAATAATCCGGTATCTTCTCCGCTGAATGGCCCGAGCATGGCGGCATAATCTTTTATTACGCCAAAAAGCAGCGTGGAAGAGCGTTCAAAGAATTTTTTGTTTTTCGGCTTTATGTCGAATGAATTTAGAAGTGAGGCGACGACGGCGTCGTCTATTTTAGCGTGGCGCTCGAGCTTAAAGCCGTTTACATCTAAAGGCGATTCGATATAAAAATTTTCGCCGCGCGCGGCCGATTGCATATTTTTAATATGATCGGCCGAGCGTGCGGTTATAGACCTTGAGGCTATGATCAGGTTGTTATTGTAATCCATTTATTTTCTGAAAATCTGTCCCGGTTTGTATTTGCCGCGCCTCGATTTTGTCGAGCCTTCATCTGAAGGGTCTTTTAATTTAGACCTTTCGGAGTATTCATATTTTTTCTTTAAATTAAAAAGCTCGTCGTAAATTTTATCAAGTTTTTCCTTGCCTATCTTATTTTTTGAATAGGTGAAGTTTGAAAGGGCGAAGCCCACATTGGCAAGATTATAAACCGTTTCTTTAGAATCATACTTAGCCGTGGCTATCGATTGCAGAAGATTGACTATGGAAGTATCGAGCCTTTTGATAATAGAAGTCATGACGATGCCGCGCGCGAGTTCGTCCTGGTCGGCATCTACGCCTATTATCATTTTTTTGTTCAGGCGCGCAGCCTCTATCGAACCGAGGCCGGAAGCGCCGGCGGCGGCAAATATTATGTCAGCGCCGTTTTTATACATGGCGTCGGCTATTTCAAATCCGGCCTTCTGATTGGTATAGCCGTCGTTGCCCTTCGATATGTATTTAACCGTTATTTCAGCTTTTTTATTGTGCTTTTTAACGCCTTCGGCGAAGCCTTTTTCAAAATCGTAGATTATTCCCGTTTCACGGCCGCCAATAAATCCGATCTTATTATTCGAAGTTAAAATTCCGGCAGCCGCGCCCGCGAGAACTCCCGCTTCTTTATTATTGAAAATAACCGATTTAACATTTTTTTTAGACGATTTTCCGTCGATCACGATGAAATTTTTATTCGGAAATTCGTCGGCGATTTTATCGAAAGCGCCGGCATAATACGAACCGATGCCGACTATATATTCATGGCCGCGCATGGCGGCGAATTTAATATATTCATGGACATAATCATCCGAATAAGGATAAACCCTGGCTATTTTGAGGCCGGGAAAAAGAGCCGCCGAAACATGGATGCCTTTTTCACACATCTGAATGAACGGGTCGAGCGAGTTGCCTATCGGCATGAAAAATATTACGCTTACGGATGATTCAGTCATCAACTCGGCCGCGTTGAGTAAAGAAGAAGTTAACGGAATCATAAATGCCGCGAACAGTAACAAAGATAAAAAACCCTTTTTCATATTATACCCCATCCTTTTAATAAAATGTAAGTCAATGTTATCATAATCGCCGGTTAAAAACAATAATATTTATTCTAAAATTAATAATAAATTTTATTTTTTTGAAGGGAGGGAGAAAAGGTTAGCAACCCTTTCTCCCTCCCTATGCCCC
>CAYTCW010000194.1:0-6124 GCA_964436235.1 uncultured bacterium | reverse complement strand
GGATTATATGTATTGTTTTTCACCGAGGCATGGGAGCGTTTTTCATATTACGGCATGCGCGCCCTTTTGGTTTTATATCTGGTCAAACACCTGAATATGGAGCGACACAGCGCTCTTGAAATATACGCCCTTTATACCGGATTGGTCTATTTCACCCCGATGATAGGCGGATATCTTGCCGATAAATACCTCGGCGCGCGTAAAGCTATAATCATCGGCGGCTTAGTAATGGCGCTCGGACATCTGGCCATGGCATTCGATTCTCTGCTGTACACCGCGCTCGGACTTTTAATAATCGGCAACGGCTTTTTCAAGCCGAATATATCCACTATAGTCGGCGGCCTCTACGAAGAACACGATCCGCGCCGCGACGGAGGATTTACAATATTCTACATGGGCATTAACTTAGGCGCATTTTTCTCACCCCTCGTCTGCGGAACTCTCGGCGAAACTATCGGCTGGGATTGGGGTTTTTCAGCGGCCGGCTTCGGAATGGCCATAGGACTGCTCGTGTTTTTGATGGGACAGAAACTTCTCGGCCCGAAAGGCTTTCCGCCGCATTCCAACCGCGATTATCTCAACGCTAAAGATTACGCCGATATCAGTATATATACCGCCGCTTCAGTGGCTTTCGTCGTCGGCTTCATCAAATTCTGGAGCTTCTTCGGCCCGCACTGGAACGCTTTTACTCTAACCCATAAAACCGCTTTTTCCGTGTTTTTAATAGCGGCCGTCCTTTCCATAGGTAAATTATTCACTAAAAAGAATAAAGCGATCGCAACGCCGCTCGCCGGCGCTGAAGCGCTTGAAGACGGCGACGAAGACGCGCCGTTAACCTGGCCTGAATGGCAGCGCATAATCGTTATCTGCGTGATATCGATATTCGTTATATTTTTCTGGATGGGCTTCGAACAGGCCGGCGGCACTCTTACGCTTTTTGCCGACCAGCAGACTAACCGCAATTTAATGGGATACGAAATACCCGCTTCTTACTTCCAGTCGATCAATCCTCTCGCAATTATGCTTCTCGCGCCGCTTTTTTCGATTTTATGGTTCAAAATAGACGATTCGAAGTACGCGCTTTCTACGCCCGCTAAAATGGCCATAGGCATGATTACCCTCGGCATAGGGTTTGTCGTGATGTATTTCGGTCAGTCGTTCGCCTTCGCGGGCGACGCCAATAAACTCATTACAGTCCCGATGACGAACGGTTTTACGATATTCCCCGCCGATATATATATCCGCGAATATGGAAAAGTCGGCCCGCTATGGCTGGTAATGGTATATTTAATACACACCATAGGCGAGTTGTGCCTTTCGCCCATCGGCCTTTCGATGGTAACCAAACTTTCGCCGGCGCGCGTGGTTTCGCTTATGATGGGAATCTGGTTCGTTTCCTCGGCTCTGTCTAATTACCTCGCCGGCAGGCTCGAAGAAATATTAAGCATTTATCAGATCAATATTTACGTGTTTTTAATAATATCTTCGATCGGCGCCGGTATTCTGCTGCTTGCCATGACGCCGCTTTTAAATAAATGGTCGCACGGCAAGGCATAATTTAAACTATATCGCCGAATTTAAGGCGCGTTATTTTTTCGGCGGTTTTATCGCTTAATCCAAGAAATTTTACGAGTTTAAGTTTTTGCCAGAACCGCGCGCGGCGCGCTTCCTTGATATTTTCCGATACCCGGCCTTCGAAACTTTCACTCGGAGCGCCGGGGCGCCCTTCGTATTTTAACGCCTGATATAAAGCTATATCGGCGCGGTTTATAAGTTCGTACGATTTAATGAAATCATCCCGCTCTTCACCTGGAAAGCCCGTCATAACTATCGAACTTATACTTTTTACCCTGGTTTCGCCTATTATATAATTAACGGCTGCTACGGCTTCGCTTATCTTGTACCTGCGCCGCATCGCGTCGAGTATTTTTTGAGATCCGGACTGAAGCGGAACGCAAAACGAACTCACGCGGCCGGTTTTAAAAATCGGTATGAGCGCGTCGAAGTGCTTTAAAAGCCATAAAGGCTCTATAAAACGGATGTTAACCTTAAAGCCCGCCCCCGCCTTTATTACTTCATTCAATAATTCCGGCAGGCTCGAATTAATATCGGCGCCGTAACAGCCCATATCGTCGCCCGCAAATGAAATTTCACCATAACCCTCAGCTGCCGCTTTTTTGACCTGCGCTATAATGGAATCAGGCGCTACGCTTTTAACGCTGCCGCGCGCCCGCTTAACCGCGCAGTAAGCGCACTCGCCGAGGCAGCCCGAAGCGCCCCTTATCATATACCATTCATCGACGGGGACAGTATCCAAAAAATCAGGCATTTTAATGAATTTAAACATTTTATTGAGAGCCGAAAATAATTTTTTAAGCCTTATGCCGGCCATAAACATTCTATTTTGAGAATATTCAGAAACCGCTATGATATTGGCGCTTATATTTTTTACGGGCGTTTCGGATGGAAATATATTTTCTATTTCGCCGGTTTCGGACGGCGGAAGCGCCGTAACGCCCTCTATCGAATTAAACAGCTCAGGATTTATCTTTGAAAGACAGCCGCTGACGATAATTCGGGCGCCTTTTTTAGCGGCGCTTTTAGCGCGTTCGATTTTTTCGAGAGCGTCGTTTTCATACTCGCAATTAAACGCGCAGGTTGAAATAATAACCGTATCGGCAGCCGATATATCATCGGTTATAAAATGGCCGGCCGCTAAAAGATAACGCCTGATCAAAGTTATATCAAGCACTAATTCCGTGCACGGATGGGCCGAGTTAACAATATGAAACAACATGATTAATTCCTTTTCGATTATTTAACGCCGAATATAATGTTTTTAATATGCTTTTTTACGGCGGCGCGGTGCATTAGCGCATAACGCCTGTCTATTTCATCCTGCGCAACCTGATTTTCTAATTCCGCCGCTCTGGTGGACGGCCTGCGCTCATACTTAAAGACCATGTGCATTTCATATTTGACTTCATCGATTAAACGCAGCGACTGGACGAAATCTTCTTCGGTCTCGCCCGGGAAACCCGTTATTATATTATTGCCGATCATCGATACCCCGGTTTTTTCTATAATATAATTGACCGTTTCTTTAACCTGCTCGAATGTGTAGCGGCGGTTCATCGATTTTAATATTTTATTGGAGCCCGACTGCGCCGGCGAACAAAACGCCTTTATTTTTCCGGTTTTAAAAGCCGGCATTAACTTATCCCTGAGCCGGCAGAGCCAGAACGGGTCTATAAAGCGGAGGTTGATTTTAAAATTGCCCGGCAGGCATACTAATTCATTGAGCAAATCCGAAAGGTCTAATTTGATATCGGCGCCGTAGCCGCCAAGATCTTCTCCCGTAAGCGCTATTTCTCGATAACCCATCTCGAGGCCTTTTTTAGCCTGGGCCACTATCGATTTTAACGGCTCGCTCTTGATCGGGCCGTGAGCGTTTCTGATGGCGCAGTAAGAACAATTGCCGGTGCAGCCCATCGCCGCGCGCACGCAATACCATTTTTCGGAGGGCACCGTGAATAATATCTTAGGAACCTTTACCAGCGGAAGAAAGCTGAATTTTTCGAACCATTTGCGGGCCCTGAAAAATTTAGATATTTTAGGATCAGTGTCGTATTCGCGCTCCGTTACGAAATGATTTTCAACGCTTTCGATTTTACTTTCAAAATTCATGATCTCATTAAACTTATCTATTTTAGAAGTCGGAACGTTGCGTCCTTTAAATACGCTCTGAAGGCGGTCTTTATTAATATCAGGCAGACAGCCCGTAACGATAAGCTCACAGCCCTCTTTTTTTTCGCGCCCGAATTTTTCGATAACGCTTATCTCATAATCTTCCTGCTCTTTCGAAAAACCGCAGGTCGATACTATTATGATATCCGCTTCGGCGGGAACGCCCGTTATCTGCCAGCCGTTAGCTGAATACCAGCGCTTGACCGCGTTAATATTCATGGCGTTTTCCGTACAGGGATGTTTCGTCGAATGTATATAGGCCTTTTTCATAAAATCATTCTCCATATTTATTGACTACGATACAGCTGTTGCCGCCTGAAAAACCGCACGAATTAGAAATAGCGCCGTTAATAACTAATTTGCGCGCCGCGCCCGGACAGTAATCTAAATCGCAAACCGCGTCCGGCGTTTTTAAATTGATAGTCGGATGACATATATCGTTTTTGACGCTGAGCGCGGTCACTACCGCTTCGATCGCGCCCGCCGCCGCTACCGAATGGCCTATCATCGACTTGGTCGCGCTGATTACGATATCTATTGCCGCCGCACCGAACAGCGATTTGATCGCGCGCGTTTCAGCCGCGTCGTTTAGCCGCGTTGAAGTCGCGTGCGGGTTTATATAATTAATGCCTGAAGGCGTTATCGCCGCATCGAGCATCGCTCTTTCCATAGCTAATTTTAACATGCCGCCGTCGGGGCGGCAGGCGGTTATTTTTTCAGCGTCGGAGCTTGAGGCGTAACCGGAAATTTCGCATATGATATCAGCGCCGCGCGCACGAGCGCGGCTTTCTTCTTCGAGTACCAGCACCGCCGAGCCCTCGCCCAGAACGAAACCATCGCGCCCGGCGTCAAACGGCCGCGAAGCCGATCCCGGATCGTTATTATTCGTAGAAAGCGCGCCCAGCAGATTAAATCCGGTTAATATATAAGCGTCTATCATTTCATCGCACGAGCCTGTTATTGCCATATCGATCTCGCCCGAGCGTATCCGGCGAAGCGCCTCGCCTATGGCGTAGTTAGATGACGCGCAGGCGTTTGAAGTGGCCATTAACGGACCTTTTATATTGTGCCTGCCCGCTATATAGCCGGGAATAAAAAACGGAAATTTATTTCTTATTTCATATTTATTTAAAAGATCAAGACAGCCGCGGCCGAAAAGACCATAATCGACCTTGAAATCGGGACCGCAGGACAGCCGGTATATCTCATAAGCTTTTTCAAAGGCGATCCGGCTCGTTTCAATGCCGAAAAACAGGCCGCAGTTTATATCATTAAAATCATATAAACGCGCGCCGGCAAGCGCTTCGTCGAGCGCGCTTAAAATAAAGGCGAGTTTGCGCGATGCGTATTTAACGGAGTCCGGATATTTTTCAATAAGCTTAGCGGCATCCCTTACTTCAGCGCCTATATAAACCTCGAAGCCGGCTTTTTTAAATTCATCCAATTCACCTATGGCAGATTTTCCGGCGCAAAGCTCCGCGAAAGTTTCTGCGGCGCTTATCCCGAGCGGCGTTACCAATCCGATCCCGCTCACAACTACCCGTCTTCTTTCTTTTTTCATTTCATCTCCAGAATATTGCTTTTATATTCCATCACTCAGTTTTCCATCGATAAAAAACCAAGCGCCCTTTTTTAAAGCGGCCTCAGCCGGCACTTTCGTTATTACCGCGGACGGGTCGGGATAAAGCGTTATATCGTTAGGTATCATGCGCCCGGGCGCTATTATCAATCCCGCCGCTATGCGCGTGCGATGGCCGATTATAGAGCCGGCGAAACGCAGGCCGGTATCTTTAACGCCGTCAGAGCACATTACCGATATGGTTTTGCCGTCGAGCCTGTAATCGGAAGGTATCGAATTCATAACGGCGGAGTCATAACCGAAGCACGAAAATTGATAAGGGCCGCTGATTAAAAAAGCGCGCGGGTAAACGACCGAGAAAAAAATGACGTTGTTATTGGCTATATATGCTTTATCGCCTATAACGCTGAATTTAACGGCGCTGTGATCGTCAATGTAAGCGCCCGCGCCGATAACCGAAAAACGCACTACCGCATAAGCGCCTATTATCGCGCCTGATTTAACGACGCTTCCTTCTATTACCGCGGTAGGATGAACCTTCGCGCCTTTTTCAATGCGCGAGACGGCCGATAATATCTTCGCCTCGCTTATCGAACGCGCTTTGAATAAAACACCTAATTTTTCAAAAACGCTCAGCTTGCGATAACGGGCGAGCCTCGCAAAATTAGCCGCCATATTGACCATAGCGATATGTATCGGCTCGCATACGCGGACTATGGCCTTAGAAGTAACGCAAAATTTAAAATGATCTTTACCGATCATGTGATCGGGAAAATGACCCGATTCATAAAACTCGTC
>CAYTCW010000193.1:2595-6262 GCA_964436235.1 uncultured bacterium | reverse complement strand
GGCGAATTAAAAGACGGCGGGCCTTATTATCAAAAGCATTTAAAAGGCGAACCGGCTCCGAAAAGATATGAAGCCTCGCTTAAAACTAAAGACGGCGCGGCGCTTCCGGTTATGCTTTCATTTTCGCGCATCGAGTTTCAGGGCCGTGAAGGATTAATAGCCGTAGCGGCGGATATTGTAAGAACCAGCCGCGGCGAGCTCGTTCGTGAAAAATTAATAAGCGAGCTGCAGGTGGCGTTTTTAAATCTCAATATGCCCGCCGCCGATATATGCGATAAAAATCCGCCCATCTTTTATTCGAACGATAAATGCGGCGATATTATAGCCGCTATGCGTGAAAATGGCCTCGAAAGCGCCGTCGTTTTAAGCGAAGCCGCCCGCGCTATCGACGCGGGGCAGGGCAGAAGCGGCGGCGTTAGCCTCAGACGGTCAGTCGCCGCTACAAAGGATAATTTGTTGAATGTCTCGTCCATTGCGGGCGTAATATGCGGCGCCGATCTTTTCGATCCCGGCTTTAGCGCTCTTGCCGTTGCTAACCGGCCGGTTTCAGAGTACGCCGGACTTAAAACCCCCGATTATATAGACTCGAATACGGTTTTCTTCGAGGCCTTTCTGCAGCTTGAAAGCGGAGGTTTCAGGCCGCTCGCGCTCGCCGCGGAAAGCGGAAATTTTATCGGCATTATTGAAAAAAATCATCTTCTGGCCGCGCATAATTATTCGCCGGTTAAGTTTTTGAGAGAAATATCGCGCGCTTCATCGCCTGAAGAAGTTATAAATCTTTCAAAACGCCTCGCGGAGCTTGCCGCTATATTCGTTGCTAACGGAATTAAAGCGCTTCATGTCAATCATTTTATAACTCGCGCCGCTGACGAGGTTATCGGCCGTATGATCGGCTTTGCCATCGAAAAATTAGGGCCGCCTCCCGCTGAATTCGCTTTTATGGTTATGGGAAGCGAGGGCCGTTTTGAACAGACGCTTAAAACCGATCAGGATAACGCCATTATTTTTGAGGATAGTCCGGATCCGGGCGGTGCCGGCGAGGAGGGCGTCAAAAAATATTTCGACGAAATGGGCGGTATGGTGTGCGGCTGGCTTGTAGATGCCGGCTATTCGAATTGCGCGGGCGGAGTTATGGCTAAAAACAGCCGCTGGTGCCAGCCGGTTTCCGTGTGGAAAAAATATTTCGCCGACTGGATCGAAAAATCCGAAGCTGAAGACCTTTTAAAAACCAAGATCTTTTTCGATTTCAGGGCGGCCTGGGGAAAAAAAGAACTCGCCGTCAAATTGCGCGAATCGCTGTGGAGCAGGCTTTCTTCTAATTCAAGATTTTTCTTTCTGCTCGCGCGCGACGTGCTTCGATATGAGCCGCCGGTCGGTCTTTTCGGCAATTTCGTTTCGACGGCCGGCCCGAATTATGAATCGGATAGAGGCGGAGCATCCGGCGCGGAGACTAAAAAAAATTCCGCAATGGATGCGGAAGCAGGTATCGATATAAAGGCGGTTATGACTTTTATAGTCGATTTCGCCAGAATTTACAGCCTTAATTCAGCCGTGGCCGAAACTAATTCGATTTCACGCCTTGCCGCCCTCTGCGAAAAGGGCGTCCTTAAAAATTCGAGCTATGAAGAAATGTCGCAGGCTTACTCGTATCTTATGCATCTGCGCCTTGAAAACCAGGTTAGAAAATATCGCGAAACCGGATACGCCGATAATAATATCGATCCTTATTCGCTGACTTCCATCGATCAGAAGATGCTCAAAGAAGTTTTTTCACAGATCAAATATTTTCAGGTAAGGCTGAGTTATGATTTTACCGGAACGAGCGAGAGGATATGATACTTATCATAAGCGACGTCCACGGCCGTTTTGGCGTGATAAACGAACAGCTCGAATACGCCGTAAAAGTTACGGGCGAAAATATCGAGGCGGTCGTTGTGCTCGGCGATCTCGGAATTTTTGAATCGAATCTTAAAAAATTCTTCGAACGCGAAAAACAGAAATTTATAAAGCCGCTTTACTTTATAGAAGGCAATCATGAAGATTTTTCGCACTTCGACGCTCTCGTGGATAAATATGGTGAAAATTTCACTCACTGGCACAAAAGCAGCATTCAAAACCTCGGCGGCATTAATTTTTTATGCCTCGGCGGCGCCCGTTATATGGATCTATCCAACACGCCCATGAATTCCGAAATTAAAACTTCAGATATCCGCAACTGTCTTATACACAGCCCTCAAGCCGCGCAGGTGATAATTACGCATGACTGCCCCGAGGGCATAGGCGTTGCGAATACGCCCTGGCTAGAATTTTACGGGCCGCCGGGTTTTTCGGGCAGCGGCGAAATTCTTAAACATTTTAAGCCGCGGTTGTGGCTTTTCGGCCATCATCATAAATGGTTCGATAAAATCATTGACGGTACGGCGTTTCATGGGTTGCCGGAAAGCTGGAACGGATTCGGGCTTTTAGGCCCCGACCTTTCATTTCGGCCCGTAGTGAACCTTATTGAAAGAAAACATGAGCCGTTCTGGAAAAGATGGTTCGGCGGATTATAAAATAATGACGCCGATTTATTTTAGGACCGCTGACCTTATCTTAATGATTTTGCGAAACGCTTATCTGTAAAGCAAAATTTATCCCAGTTGTCCGCGCGGAATAATTTATACTAAATTAATTGAATAGTGATTGAATATTGCGCGATTATGTGTTAGTATAACCGCTTTGTATGCAGTTTTTTATATATACGCGTCCGGTTGACGGGACTTTTTATTAAAGCGCTCCAGCTTAACCCGGAAGGCAGTCATTGACATAAATTAGATCGCGCAAGCAGTGCAATCAAAAAATTATTTATTAACCAATAAACCAATCAATAAATTATTATGGAGGTAGTATAATGTTGCACGAACCAGCCGCGTAAAGCGGCCACGATCCGTCTTCTCCCTACAAAATGAAACTCGGTATGTGGATGTTTATTTTCTATTCGATATTTTATGCCGGGTTTATCGCCATCAATCTTATATCGCCGATTTCTATGGAAAAAACGGTTTTTTCCGGTCTCAACCTCGCCGTGGTGTACGGTTTCGGATTGATCATAGTCGCTCTGATACAGGCCCTTATATACGACCGCGCCTGTAATTTAAAAGAGAAAGAATTAGCCGGCACGCAGAATACGGAGGTGAAATAAGATGGAAATGATGCCTTTTTTATTGTTCGTTTTCTTCGTAGGCCTCGTTCTGGGGCTTTCCTTTTATTTCGCCCGTCAGGCCCGCTCAGCCAGCGGTTATTACGCGGCAGGCGGAACAGTTCACTGGTTCGTTAACGGCATAGCGTTTGCCGGCGATTATCTTTCCGCTGCTTCGTTTCTTGGAATATGCGGAATGATCGCGACCGCGGGTTACGACGGCTTTCTTTATTCCATAGGCTATCTCGCCGGATGGATTGTCGCGCTTTTTGTAGTGGCGGAGCCTATGAAGCGTCTCGGTAAATATACCTTCACCGACGCTCTCGACGCCAAATTCAATTCGAAGGGAATTCAGCTTGCCGCGGCTATAAGTACTCTCGTAGTATCGCTTTTTTATCTTATACCGCAGATGGTAGGCGCCGGCGTTTTAATACAGCCGCTGCTCGGCCTTCCGCATTACGTGGGTGTTATTTTAGTCGGCGTAATAGT
>CAYTCW010000193.1:1169-2495 GCA_964436235.1 uncultured bacterium | reverse complement strand
TCGGCGGTTAAAGATATTAAAAAAGACCGCTTCGTTAAATTGATAAAAGACGGCGCGGAAAGCTGGTGGATAAGACAGCCGGGCGCAAACGCGGCTTCGATAAATCTTCGCGAGGCCCAATTCGTCACTTCTCGCGCCGATGGCTCCGTTATTATAAACGGGCTCGCGCCCTCGGCGGGCGGAAAACTTCGTCAGGTAGGCAATATGGAAGTTATCGCCGGTAAAAAAGGCGCGGAAGCCGATACCGGAAGTCTCAGCCCGATCGAATATTTAGCTAAAGTAGGAAGCCATGACAGCGTTATCAGTTTATGGAAAGACGTTTCCTTCGAAGACGGCGCGGATAAAGTAAAAGTTTATTATTCGTATTCCGCGCCCGGCAATAAAATAATGCGTCCCGGAACGAAATTTAAGGTGGAGGGAAATTTCTGGGAAAAGCTCGATTTCGTATCGCTTATGCTCGCGCTTTTCTTCGGAACCGCCGCGCTGCCGCACATTCTTATACGCTATTATACGGTTCCGAGTCCCGCGGCGGCCCGCAAATCGACTATAGTGGCTATCGCCGCCATAGGATTTTTCTACGTGCTGACCCTTTTTATGGGCATAGGCGCTATGACTCACGGCGTGGTTAACGTGGCCGATAATAATATGTCGGCGCCCCTTCTGGCGCGCTCTTTCGGCACCTTTCTTTTTTCGATAGTGTCGGCGCTGGCTTTCGCGACGGTCCTCGGCACGGTAAGCGGGCTTATAATAGCGGCTTCAGGCGCCGTGGCGCATGATCTTATGGACCGCTACATGGATATGAAACTCGCCGATAAAAGTAAAGTCGCAGCCGGCAAGATATCCGCTTTTATAGTCGGCATAATAGCGATTTTTCTCGGAATAATATTTCAGGGAATGAACGTTTCCTTCCTTGTAGGATGGGCTTTCGCCGTCGCGGCGTCGGCCAATCTTCCGGCTATTATGATGCTTTTATTCTGGAAAAAAACTTCGGCTTCAGGTATAGTGGCTTCTATCTTTGTCGGCACGGTATCTGCGCTCGGCCTCATTCTGCTTTCGCCGGATATGTACAAAATGTACGGTTTCGACCCGATGAGCGCGCCGGTTCCGTTCAGTAATCCCGGCATAGTATCCATACCGTTGAGTTTTATCACCATAGTAATCGTTTCGATGTTTTCATCGAAACCCTCTTCCGTCGAAGGTAACGAAGCGGCAAACGCTTAGCGCGGGCGGGCGGAAAAAAAATAAAATAAGAAATAAATTATGAACGGGTAAACAAAAATCGAAGAAATTCTAATAAATAATTGAATTTTTTCGATTTTTGTGATA
>CAYTCW010000193.1:0-1069 GCA_964436235.1 uncultured bacterium | reverse complement strand
ATTAGAACGGAAAAATGTTTTGCGAATTTTATTTGCCCTGCTGATATATAACTTAGTATTATATTCGGCGCTTGCGATAGCGGTTTTATCTTCGCCTTTTATCGCTTACAGAATATATAAAACCGGAAAGTACCGCGAAAGTCTTTTTCGCCGGCTCGGTTTTATTATCGACGAGACGCCCGGCATTTCTAAAGACGATAAAGTTATATGGCTTCACGCCGTATCCGTAGGTGAAACGCTCGCCACTATAGAATTTCAAAAAAAAATCAAGTCGGCTTTTGCAGATTACAAGCTGTTGTTCACGGTTTCTACCGAAACGGGTTTCGCGGTGGCCCGCGAAAAATGTAAAAGCGCCGACGCCATTTTATATTTTCCGATGGATTTTCATTTTTCAATAAACCGGTTTATGTCCCGGTTTAATCCGGCCGCGCTTATACTTACCGAAACCGAGGTCTGGCCTAATCTTCTAAGTATATTACGCAAAAAGAATATACCGTCTTTCATCATTAACGGAAGGCTTTCGGATCGTTCTTTTAAAAATTATATGAGATATTCGTTTATATTCAGGCCCGTTTTCGCTCTGCTTTCATCCTGCCTGATGCAGTCGGACCTCGATGCGCAAAGAATAACCGCTGCGGGCGCCGACGCGAAGAAAGTCATCGCCGCCGGGAATATAAAATACGACGAAATAAAGGCCTATATGAACATCGATGCCGCCGGCGTTTATGAAAAATTCGGATACGGTTTGCGTGACCTTATTTTCGTGGCGGGTTCAGTGCATCCTTCAGAAGATAAAAAGGTTATAGACGCCTATCTCGAAGTAAAAAAAGAGCACGGCGCGCTTAAGATGATTATTGCACCCCGTAAATTCGATAAAATAAATTCTTTATTCGACTATCTTCGCTTACGCGGGATCGAATATGAAAAAAGGAGCGAGCTTATAAAAACTGCCGCCCGTCCGACGCGCGATGTTATGGTATTGGATACGGTCGGCGAGCTCGTAAAAACTTATTGTTTAGCGCGCGCCGTATTCGTCGGCGGCTCGCTCGTAGATACCGGCGGGCATAAT
>CAYTCW010000192.1:0-6298 GCA_964436235.1 uncultured bacterium | reverse complement strand
CCGACATCATTTGAACCGGACCAGCTGAAAGGCACGGAAGTGGAAGTAAGCCAGACATCATTTACAGGTGAAGAAAGCGCGGGCCTTGTCGGCGCGGCGTTATCGATGGTAAGGCTGCGCTGCGGTGAATAAGTCGTACGCGCGCCGGCTGATGAATAAGCGGCAGGAGTAGCCCTGTCGGTCGCTCTGACGCGCCAGTAATAAGTGTCGCTGGCCGTGAAGGTATGCATTATAGTATTATTACCGGCGATAATTGGGTATTTAATTGGAGTAGCGCTCGGAGAGCCACGTCTTATTTCAAGGTACGAGACGCGGGGAACGCCCCAAGCGTCAGTGGAAGTGTCTATACCGCTCATACTGTCGTTCGCAAAAAATAAAAAACTGACGGCAACATTGTTACAGGCTGAATAACCATTAGCCGGACTGGTAAGAGTAACCACAGGCGCGTATAAATCGACGCCGAAGTAGGACCAGCCTGTAAATGGAGTATAAGGATAAGTGTAAGTCGTTCGCCATACATAGCGATAAACATGCTGAATATACCAGGGCTCATAACTCCAGTAATAATAAAGGCAGCTTCCTTTAGACCGCCAGCCGCACCTTAGAACCGCACGGTAAACCCAGTATGAATACCAGTACTCGTAACTAGGGTAACTGTAGCTATAGCGGTAGTAGCCGCGCATGCGCCAGTATGAAGAACCGAGCGGGCTTTCGGTAAGCGATTGCGTATAACCGCCCCAACTAAGTAAACCCGGCTGATTAAACCACGAATCGTTATTACGGTATCCCCAGGTATAGTTATAAATAGTTAGACTCGAATAGTACCAGTAGGCGTTGCTGCCGCCCCAGTATACACCCGAACCCCAATTATTGTTCCAATAAAACGTATAAGGGCTATTAGTAACCCACGTGTTATTCTGAGGATAAACGGTATTTAAATAATACGCGTCGGCGGGAGCCACTGAAGCGAATAGTATTATAAAAACAATTAAAGCCGATAATAAAAACGACTTCAGGCCGAATTTGCCTAAAGCTGAATTTAATTTGATATTTTCCGGCGCCGCCAGGGGCGCGTCGGACTTATATGATGTGAATCCGGCCAGCCCGTGCAGCCGCGGAGTTTTGTGTAAATACCGTTCTTCTCGCTTCATGGCCATTCCCTCCGTTCGTCATTCTATTTATTTAAATTAATTTTTACTTTATACTTTTTAAAGAGCCCGTCAAACAACTCGATCGAAGCCCGCGCTTTTTTATCGGCAAGCGCGCGGCGGTAAACTAACTTTTCGATATCTTTATACACCGCCTGTTTTTCGCCGGATTTCGAAATTACATAAAATAATAATAATTTTTCGGGATTTTCCGCGGATGCTTTAATTTTAATAATTTTTGAATAAGATTGCGCATCTAACGAAAACAGGTAATTTTGAGTTTCATTCATAAGCTGGCCTTTATAAAATTTTTCGTTTTCAAAAATTTCACATTCAACGCTGCCGCTTTTTATTTCCGCTAACAATTTGACCGGCGCGTATTTATTTTTGACGGCTTGTTCAAAAAAGGCCCGCTGCGGCTCATTAAAAATATAATAGTTAACTTCGATATTTTCTTTGACCATAAAATTGCCGGGATTTTTATTGAAATAATCTTCGCATTCCTGAGGCGTTAAATCGATCTTTTGAGTGTGATAATTCAAAAATCCTTCAGCGAGAGTGTAAACGTAATACTCATTGTAAGGCTTAAAATTACGCTTGACATCAGACTTAATTAAAAATTTAACGAAGGCGTGTTCGAAAATGATTTCATAAAGCATAAATTTAATAAAATCTTCATCGGCGAACGACGCATAAGAAACGCCGCCGTTAAAGTAAGCCGACATGCTTTTTTTAATATCGGCTAAAGTAACTTTATCGTCTTTAAGCGTGCATAACACCAAAGATGTTTCACCGGTATATAAGGCGATATTATCGATATTTTTGAGAAGCATTACGTTATCGGTTTCAAGACGCAGATTTATCTGGCGCGCAGCTTTGTTTAAAGCTATTTCGCGAAAATCGGGCGTTTTAGAGTCGGAGGCGGGCGCGCTGGAATAATATTCGTTGGTTATGCCGGTTAACAGTTCGTTAACGGCGTTATTAAAAATATTACTGCGGTTATATTCGCCTTCGTCCTGAAGCTGTACGGCGCCGGTTTTATCTTTTAGAGCCAGACCTTCTTCGAACAAAAGATTTGTCTTGATTATATTGACTAAATGAGCGTATTTTTCTTTTTGGGGCATGTACTTAACCGATTCTAAATTTTGCTGTGCCTGCGGAAGCGATAAAAGCATCTTTTCAAGGTCGGCATATTTTATTTCGTTGACCTTTCCGTTAATTTCATAAGAAGCTACGACGTCGGCCGAGCTGTATTCGGCACCTTCGGCAGCCGCCGCGCCGTTTTCGACGCCGAGCATTTCGGACTGTGAAAGACCTTTCAGCGCTTTCGGAACCAGCTCTGAGTGTATCATTTCAAATTGTGAAAAATCGTAATCGATAGGTTCGCTGAGTATAGGATTCTCGGCAGGCGACACTAATCTTTCGAGCGCACAGTTATTGCAGGGCTTCACTTCAGCGAATAAAAAGCCGGAAGTTAATAAAACCGCCGCCGCACTCATCGTTAAAGTTATAACCTTAAAATTCATAAATTTTCTCATCTGCTGGAATCCTTTCTTTTTAGTTTATTTATTTTATAAGCACCGAATTGCCGCCTGCCGTAGTGCTCGATTTGTCGATTTTAACGTAGTTGTAGTCGCGGCCCGACTCTAATCTTTCACGGTCTTTAGGATCGTATTCAGGATTCATTTTCCAGCCGCCGGGACGCTCGGTTCCATCCGGGCCCTGCGAAGCCACAAATATCGAATTTTCGATGATCGAATCGCGCTCATATTTCAACTTGATATCGTCAAATGAAACAATTCCGTCTTCGCCGAGAGAATATACATAAGTGCCGTCAACTTTATAAGAATGTCCCCATGGATCGAGCGGAATTTTTTGCATATACTTTCCGCTCAACTGCGAAAGGTCTTTTAATTTATAAAATTTTTTACGCTCGATAGTATTGAAACTCTTAATGACGCTGCATATGCTTTTGATATCGCCTATGGCTTTCTTCTTTTTAGCATCCGCCGACGAACGGGCGTACTGCGAAATGCCTATACCCGATAAGATGCCTATAATAGCTATAACTATAAGCAGCTCGATTAAAGTGAAACCTTTATTTTTAAAATTTAAATCGCCTTTAACAACCATAATATCAGCCTCACATTTTTAATATCTTTTTACGATACGACACCGCTATATTATTTATATATAATATCCCTGATTAAATTATAGCATAACAAAGCAGTCAGGTCAAAAAATATTTACTTTATTTTCAGGACAACCTTATAATTTATATTTTCCATCGTTTTTTTCTTAAACTTAATTTTTAAGAAGCATTTCACCCGGGTATATTTGCGGATAATCACCGTATTTTGAGAAAACGATCCCGCCGTTAACTATAACATAAACTATGCCATCCGGATAATTTAGCGGACTGATGAAACTGCTTTTATCCTCCAGCCCTTTATAATCGAAGATGACTATATCAGCGAAATGAGCAGGTGCGATGCGCCCTCTCGCCGCCAGGCCGAATTTTTTAGCCGGAAGATAAGTAATTTTAGATATAGCCGCGGGAAGCGAAAACATCTTCTTTTTACTCACATAGTCTGTTAAATATTTAACAAAACTGCCAAAAGCCCGCGGATGAGGTTTACCTTCAGACAGAGGGCCCGCCGCCGACCGGGCGGTAGCGTCAGAACCTATCATAACATAGGGTTTATCAATAATCCTATCTAAATTCCGCTCGCACATATTAAAAAAAATAGCGCTCGTTTTTAAATTTTCCTTCTTCAAAAAGAAAAATAGACAATCGATGATGTCAAATTTTTGACAATCCGGTCTCGCGGTTTTAATTATATTATATACCTGCCGAAAATTCATACCCTCGAATTTTAAAAATTCCTTAAAATAAGTTTTTGAGATCATTACGCTTTCCCAATATTGCGAATCGAGCGGGTACAGTTTGAGTATTTCCCTTTTTATATTAGTCGAAATAAGCGGATCGCCAAGCCGCCTCATGCATAATTCATTGCCGGAGTCGAACGCCCACTTCGGAAGAATCATATCAAGACTCGTCTGGCTGGCTAAGTAAGGATAACGGTCGGCCGAAACGTCGACGCCTTCTTTTTGCGCGGCCTCGATTAATTCGAAAACACTGTCGAGTTTATACCAATTATGGCGGCCGGCGGTTTTAAGATGAGAAATCTGCAGCGGTATCTTAGCCTTCTTAGCGGCGCTAAGCGCTTCGTTGACCGCTTCGAGAAGAGCGTCGCCCTCGCTGCGCATGTGGGTTGCATAAAGCCCGCCATAACGGGCGGCTGTTTTTAAAAGTTCGGTTATTTCATCGGAAGTAAAGTAACAGCAGGGCGGATATATAAGGCCGCTCGAAAGGCCGGCGGCGCCTTCTATCATAACTTTAGCCGTCTGTTCGCGGGCTTTTTCAAGTTCGGAGACGCTCATGGGTTTCGCCGAATAACCGCAGACCCCGGCCCTTATGGCGGAAAGACCGGCAAGAGGGACAAGATTGGTTTTCAGCTTTCCCCTTTTTTTAACGGAATCACAATATTGCGCGAGCGTGCTCCAGTCTATGTCCACCCCATACTCGCGGGCCTCCGCGGCAGCCCGTTCCTTGAATTCACCGGCAAGCGGATATAACGAATAGCCGCAATTGCCGATAACTTCGCTGGTAACGCCCTGCCTTATCTTCGAATCGAAACCATTTTGAATGAATGGATTCAAATCGGAGTGCGAATGCGCGTCTATAAAACCCGGCGCGGTATATAAACCCCCGCAGTCGATGGTGCGGACCGCTTTATAATCTTTTAAATTTCCTATTTTGACTATCGCGTTTTCTAATATTCCGATATCCGAATGAAAGGTTATATCCGAGACGCCGTCTATTATATTACAGTTTTTTAATATAAGGTCGAGCAAGAACGAATCTCCAGTCTTGTTAATTTTACGAAGCTATTCTAACACATATATTCTTTTTTTTCAATAAAGAAGAATTGAAGAATATAGCTCGAGATCGCAAAGGCATCGAACGGACAAAAAAAAACTGCATTCAATTGAATGCAGCCAATGTTTGGGGGTTTGAGAAGTTGCTACGACTAAAAGTTATAAAAAATTAAATATGCTGTGTTTAAAAAAACTAATATTGCTTCTGTAATTGTTGGGCTATACGGCCTTTTTTATATTTAGGCCTGTTTGATCTCTTTAATTTCGCGGATCAGGGTTCCGAGTTTATTAAGCGTTTCTTCGCAATCGCCCGGAAACCTCGAATATTCTGAATTACTTTTTATCTGCTGTATGTAATACGAAGCCAGAGGCTGTGAAAAATATTTGGACTTATTAACCTCTTTAATGAGTTTAAGCATCTTGACGTGGTGCTCGCCGAAGGAAGAGTAATTTAACGGATCGGCGCAGTTATCTTCGATAGCGTATTTATCGAAGTAGTGCATTATAATCTTAATGCTCATGCCGGTCCTTTCGGCTAATTTTTTTATATCGAATTTGTTGTTGATATCGGTTTCGTAACTCACAACAAATATATCGGACGCATTTCATTTTATTTTAGCGGCTTCATTTATTATTTTCAAAAATATTTTATCTGCGCCTTCGCTTATTCCGGCCTCGGAAGTTTTATCGGCTATAAACGAATACTGCAGCTTCATGTTAGTCAAATTTTCTTCAGCGGCCGGCATATAGTAATATGCAAGGAATAAAATTTTATGTGCTTCGCGATTGATATCGGAGCATACGCCAAACTTTTGCTTATAGGGCGACGCTAAGTAAAACAGCTTATCAAAAGCGCGGAATTGATTAACGCAGCTTTCGTATTCGCGCTTCGATAAATTGACGGCCGCCGCGCCTATGGCGCTTTCAAGAAGGGCGGAAGAATCGAAGCCGAACTGATAAAGCGCTTCGTCGAGCCTTCCACAGGCAAGCAGGCTGTATCCGAACCCGCATCTTATGCCTGCGCCGGATGATTCGGAGGCGATATAATCTTCTTCGCCCGAATTTATGATAGAGGCGAAAGCGTCGAGAGCCCCGGCGTAATCGCGGGCGTAGTAGCGGGCCCATGCCTCGCCGGCCGCCTGTTCAGCCGCCGCGCGGCCGCCCGGTTCGAAGAGGCGGGCCGGATTATTTTCCATATCGACTTTAGC
>CAYTCW010000191.1:3415-6429 GCA_964436235.1 uncultured bacterium | reverse complement strand
GCGTCTTTTAAAGTGGCGACGAGCTGGAAGGATTCGTCCTGTTTAACGGTGAGCTCATCCGCGTTTAAAGTCACGCTCGCGACTACCGTCGTATCGAGGTTTTCGAGCACGGCCTCGACCTCGGTGACCATGTCTTCGAATACTTTGCAGGTAACGCTGTCTTCTTTAAAACCCGCTCTTTTGACCACGAGAGTATAATCGCCCGGCGTGATCAGAAGCGTGAAGAAACCGTTGTTATCCGTAAAAAACTGTTGGGTCGGCGGGATCGTCATTACGACGGCGTTCCTGAGAGGAGCGCCCATCTGGTCTTTTACGTAGCCGCCGATCATGCCGAAGCTGCTCGCTGCGCTTACGACCACCTTTTCAAGCGTCTGGTTCGTCTGCTTTTCCTGGCCGGAGGTGACGCTAACGCTCTGCTGGGCGCCTTTATAACCGTCTTTAGTAAAGACGAGTTTATAAGTGCCGGCGTCGAGGCCCTTGAACTGAAAACGGCCGGTCGTCGAAGTGACGACGGCTATATCCGTTTTACCGTCCGATGAAATAAGGCTCACATTCGTGCTTACAACTGGCGCGTTATCGGCGTCGGTAACGTAGCCGTCGATCGCGCACAGCGTGTTGGCGAGCGTTATCTTGCGAAGAACCACCGTGCTGAGCTGTTTGAATTCTGCGGCTTCTACCGTTACGGACTGCTTGAATAATTCGTAGCCGAAATAATGAAACGCAACCGTATAAGTACCAACTGGAACGTACATCAGAGAAAACGATCCGTCCTCATCGACTTTAGCTACCATGCCGGATATGCCGGGAATGTAAACGTCGGCGCCGATCGGCGAAAGACTATCGGAAAGGGCGACTTTCCCCTGGATAGTCGCGGCCGGCTTGATGACCTGAGGGCCGATATATGCCTTCAGATCGACCTTTTTCTTTTCAACAGCCGGAACGTCGGCTATAACGCCTTTAAATTTATCGTTGCCCTCGGTTTTTTCATATTCAAGCGTGTGGCCTTCGCCCTTAGCGGCGGCAGGTACGTCTTTGAGGGTGAATTTGCCGTTTTCGTCGGTCGTGGTATTTATTTCAGGATGGTCTTTTATCCATACCTTGATGTTTGAAATACTCTTTATAGTTATCACGCGGCCGACGATATCAAAAGCAGGCGCCGCCGTCGGCTGGGCTATCGAGCCTTCGATATCACCTACGCCGGCTTTGGCTTCCGTGCCAAGGTCGGTCAAAAACTGAACGGGAACGCCGCTGATTTCCGTCTGCGCGGGAGGCGTATAAGGAACCGTAGAGCCGTCGCCGACAATTATGGCCGCGCCGTCATAGTTAATGGTCGTGTCTCTGTCGGTGTTTATAAAGTACGACTCGCCCTCTTTAAATGATGGATCCGCTCCGTCAAGCTGCGTTACCTGGCTGTTGGATACGTTGCGTACTACCTGTAAGAAAGAGCCGGCAGCCGGACTCCATTTGTAAATGCCGTGAATTTGACCGTAAGCAGTCATTATCTGCGAAAAAGTCATGGTCTGCGAAAGCGTTTTTGAAAAGCCTACCAGGTTAAAGCCCTGTTTAAGCGTTATATTTCCTATAGTCGAAGGCGCCGTGCCGGACAGCGTGATTACGCCGTCGGTTTTGCTCTTTATTATATAACCTCTGCCGGCTGCAAGCGTAGTCAGAGAGCCGTCGTTTACGCTCAAAAAACTGCCGGCCGCGGCGCTGTATAAATAAATATCGTCAACCTGCGTATAGTTCGTTTTGAACTGAAGGGGCGTAAGCGAAATTACGGTCGTAAGGCTTACGAAGTTAAAACCCGTTCTCAGATTTATAGTTTGAGAAGTCTGGGCAAACGCCGTTGTTGCAAACATCATAACGGCTATGATAATGGCTATCAATAGTCTGTTTCTCATTTTTCACTCCTTGATTTTTTATATTCTGGCACTTTTATTAATTGTGGCTTATTATCATTAACTGATGATTTTTTTTAAAAATTTAAGAACATTGATCGATGAATAGATGAATATAAGATTTTGAACCGGTGAAAGTCTAACTTTCATTCATCAAAATCACAATCCGTCTTATACCTCTTACTACTTGATCTCTATGCCTTTTCCGCCGTTATCGAACTTGTCCTGCGGACCGGCGAAGATCATGAAGCATTTATTGTTTTCAGCCTTGAAGGTGCATGTATGTTTTAAGCCGTCTTCGCTTTTAACTTCGGTGAATTCCGACCACAATGGAGCGTTGTTGAACGCGAAATTAGATGTGACGATGTGCGCTTTTTTGACGGGTGTGGAAGTTTGATAACTTACCGTAACTTCATTTCCGGTTTTTTCGACCTTAACGGTATCGGCGATAACCGTGTTAGAACCCGAAAGCGGAACGGCCTCATTTACCAGCGAATTGGTTTCGCCGCCCCCGCCGCCGCACGCGGTTAGAACAAGCAAACAAGCAAACGAAGCGAATAACAAAATTAATTTTGAACCCCTGAAAGTTAATTTGAACATTTTAACGACCCTCCTGTTTTATTTTTGCGCGATTTTTTCGCGCTGGTATTAACTGATAATTTTTGAAAATTAAAACATATACTACCTGATTAATTTGCCCGGCTAAAAAAAATTAAAAATACAAAAGCCGTTTGAAAATTACAAACGGCTTTAAAAAATATGCGGTATAAAAATATGTTAACGGAAAAATTGCGGCCCGAAAAATAATTGACTGGAGCCATTTTGGAAGCTGATATGAATGTTGTTTCCAATGTTAAGCTAAAGAACATGTTAAAACTTCCTTACCACTATCAGGCAAATTTTATCAAAAAAAAAAAAAATGTCAATGAAATTTAAAAAAATGACAAAAATGACAAAAACATTGATTTAATTACCCGAAATGTGCTATAATATAACGATTAAAAAAACGGTATGGAGGTAATTTGTGCAGTATATCAGAGACTTAAAGAAATATCACTGGCCAAAAGGCCCGCAGGACGCTGTTAGATTGATGATGCAGGAGCCGTGCGCCGAAAT
>CAYTCW010000191.1:0-3315 GCA_964436235.1 uncultured bacterium | reverse complement strand
GCCACTATCGGCGGTAACCTCGGCGCCGCAATGCCGTCATCCGATCTGGCGCCCGTTTTAATGGCGCTCGATGCTAAAATATTGGTCTGCGGCAAAGAAAATAAAGAATTCGCCATCAACGGCTTCTACATATCTAAAAGAAAAACCGTCATGGCGCCCTACGAAATTATTACCGAAATAGAACTGCCGCTCGCCTGCGGCGACGATAAAACCGGCTACGCCTTTCAGAAGATCGGACGCACCGAAATGGATATAGCCATCGTCAACGGCGCCGCCGCCATCACCATAAACGCCGGCGGCGAAGTTAAAAACGCCCGCCTGTCGCTCGGTTCGGTAGCGCCTAACACCATCCGCTGCCTCGAAATCGAAAATAACCTGCTCGGCAAAAAACTCACTAAAGAACTTATCGCCGCCGCCTGCGATAATATCGCTAAAGCCATCGATCCGAAAACCGACGCGCGCGCTTCAGCTAAATACCGCGGAACCATCGCTAAAGTAATAGCCGCCAGACTCATCGAAGAAGCATATATCAAAGCGGGAGGTAAAATCTAATGAAATTAAATTTAAAAGTTAATTCCGAAAATAAAATATTTAATATCGACGTGCGCGACACGCTGCTCGACGTTATGCGCGCTAACGGCTACACATCCGTAAAACACGGCTGCGAAACCGGCGAATGCGGCGCCTGCACCGTTATCGTTAACGGCGCTACGGTCAATTCATGCATATATCCCGCGATTAAATGCGAAGACGCCGATATAATCACCTGCGAAGGCCTCGAAACTAACGGCAAATTATCCATACTTCAGGAAAAATTCGTCGAAATGGGCGCCATTCAGTGCGGTTACTGCACCCCCGGAATGCTGCTGTCGGCACACGCGCTTTTAATGAAAAACCCGAATCCGAAACTCGAAGACGTTAAAGACGCTCTGTCAGGCAATTTTTGCAGATGCACCGGCTATAAAAAACCGATCGACGCCGTCATGGCGGCCGCCGAACAGATGAAGGGGGCGAAATAATGTCGGAAGTTAAAAATGAATTCATGGTCAATAACGAAGAATTA
The DNA here is from genome assembly GCA_964436235.1 of uncultured bacterium. Taxonomy (GTDB): domain Bacteria; phylum Muiribacteriota; class UBA9980; order UBA9980; family UBA9980; genus UBA9980. Next base: position 2,252 of record CAYTCW010000191.1, on the reverse strand, counting down.
AGACAAAAACTCAGCGAAGTAGGTAAAAATAAAAGAAAAGTCGACGGCGATAAAATAGCCCGCGGTAAAGCGCTTTTCGTTGACGATATTAAAATACCCGTCGATAAACTCTACCACGCTAAAATAATGCACTCCCCGCACGCGCACGCTATTATCAAAAAAATCGACGCGTCTAAAGCGCTCGCACTGCCCGGCGTGATCGGCGTTTTCTCACACGAAAACGTGCCGCGCGTTCCATTCACCACCGCAGGTCAGAACTATCCCGAACCTTCTCCCTACGATACTTTCGTATTCGATTCGAAGGTCAGATACGCCGGCGACCGCGTATGCGCCGTAGTCGCCGATACTCCCGAAACCGCCGCACACGCGCTCGAACTCATTAAAGTTGAATACGAGCTGCTGCCCGCTATTTTAGATATGCGCGAAGCTATCGGCAATAAAACCATAATCCACGACGAACTCGACTCAACCGGCATCCACGATAAAAATAAAAATATAGCGGCGCATGTCCAGGCCTCGATGGGCGATCCCGAAAAAGCATTCAAAGAAGCCGATCATGTATTCGAAAACGAATACTCCGTGCAATATGTCCAGGCCGCGCCCGTCGAACCGCATATAGCCGTTACCTACTACGACGAAAACGACCGGCTCGTTATCTACTGCTCGACGCAGGTGCCCTTTCACTCGCGCCGCATAGTAGCACACGTGCTCGGAATACCCGTGCAGAAAGTGCGCGTTATTAAACCGCGTACCGGCGGCTCTTTCGGCGTTAAACAGGAAATTCTCGTCGAAGACCTCTGCGCAATGCTCACTCACCTTACTAAAAAAGCCGTTAAACTCGAATATACGCGCCGCGAAGAATTCAACTCGTCACGCACGCGCCACCCGCAAATACTCACAATCAAAAGCGGTTTCAAAAAAGACGGCACCATCGTCGCGCTTTCTATGAAACTGCTCGCTAATACCGGCGCCTACGGCGCGCACGCGCTCACCGTTCAGTGCAATACCGGCTCGAAAGCCCTCTGCCTCTATAATACGCCTAACGTTAACTTCGAGGCGACGATAGTTTACACCAACCTTCCCGTCGCGGGCGCTCTGCGCGGCTACGGCGGACCGCAGGGCTACTTCGCGCTCGATTCACACTTCGAAGAATGCGCTAAAAAGTTAAATATCGACAGCATCGAACTGCGCCGTAAAAACCAGGTTAAAGTCGGCGAAGAACTCTCGCTTACCAAGGCGCTCGGCGAAGGCCGCGAAGGCTTTATGCAGATACTAAGAACCTGCGGCATGCAGGAATGCCTCGATAAAGTGCTCAAAGACCTCGATTACTACAATAAAAAGAAAGAATACGACGAGTCCAATAAAAAAAGCCATATCAAACGCGGCGTCGGCCTCGCGCTCACCATGCACGGCAGCGGCATTCCCGGCGTCGATATGGGCGCGGCATCGATTAAAATCAACGACGACGGCTCCTTCAACCTGCTGTGCGGCGCGACCGACCTCGGCACCGGCTCCGACACAATATTATCACAAATAGCCGCCGAAGTGCTCAAAATACCTACCTCTAAAATCATCATCTACTCATCCGATACCGATATGACGCCATTCGACGTCGGCGCCTACGCCTCGTCAACTACTTATATTTCAGGCGTCGCCATAGCCAAAGCCGCCGCGCAGTGCCGCGATCAAATTCTTAAAACCGGCGCGCACCTGCTCAAAGAAGATATCGCCGATCTGTACTGCGAAAACTCGGCCGTACACTCTAAAAAAACCAAAGCCAGCGTATCGTATCAAGACGTCGCGCTCTACACGCTCTATAAAGAAGACCAGTACCAGATAATAGGCACCGGCTCGCATATCACCTACGACTGCCCGCCGCCTTTCTGCGCGCAGGGCTGCGAAGTGGAAGTAGATACCGAAACCGGCGTTATCAAACTTATTAAATTTTCATCCGCAGTCGACTGCGGCCTCGCCGTCAACCCCGTAATGGCCGAAGGCCAGATCGAAGGCGGAGTGCACATGGGCTTAGGTTACGCGCTTTGCGAAGAAATGAAATTCGACTCCAAGGGCGTTATGACCAACCCCGGCTTCCTCGACTATAAACTGCTCTCAACACTCGATATGCCCGAAATCAAAACACATATAGTCGAAACTTTAGAACCGACCGGCCCGTTCGGCGCTAAATCAGTATCCGAAATACCGGTTGACGGCCCCGCGCCGGCAGTGGCTAACGCAGTCGAACACGCCTGCGG
>CAYTCW010000190.1:5063-6458 GCA_964436235.1 uncultured bacterium | reverse complement strand
CCGAAGGCGAGCCATGCCAGTATTATACTTACCGTAAAAACATCAGCCATAGACCATTTGCCTATCAATTTAACGAGCGCGCGGCTGCGTCGGGCGAGCGTGCCGGTATCGAGGGCTATATAGCATAATATAATTTTAGCCGCCGGAACAGCTACGCTAAATAGCGTTATTAAAACGGCCGGAAGAAAATACGAACCGCCGTATAATTTAGCTATGGTTTCGATAATGCCCTTAGATTCGAATTTAAGTATGCCGGTTCCGCCGATCACCGGTATTTCGCCGGCCGCCTTTATGGCAAGAAGCGGCGCGAAAAGGCCCGATAAAAGAAAAACGGCGGATACTATCAGAAGGCGCTTATAAACCGTCCGCGCGGATATTTCCGGACGCAAAACGTAAGCGATAGACGCTATAGCGCAGTAAAATAAAAAAATAAAGGAAAGCGTTTCAAAAATTTTCGATTGCGCGCTCATATCCGATAAAAACGATATTTTATTGAAATAAGCCGGATATACGCCTTTAATAAGCTCCTGAAGGTTGAGTTTTATCGAATCTAAAACGCCGAGCCGCGAGCAGTATAATCCGTAAAAGGCGGCTGAACGCGACGCGAAATAAACGGCGGCGGAAGCCGAAAATATAAGCGCGGCCAAAGGAAAAGCCGCGCATGACAATAAAAATATTAATTTAAATTTCCAGCAAAGAAAAAAATAATGCATAACACTCCGCCGCTTAGCGTTCGGCGAAATACATCGCCATGGAGCCTTTCCCCTTAATTTCAACCGCGCCGCGGCTTTCGCATTTATAGCGATTTTTTAAAAGTTTATAGGTCGATTCGGAAATATTGACGCGGCCTGGCGCTCCATTAGATTCCATGCGGCTGGCTATATTGACCGAATCGCCCCATATATCGTAAATCATTTTACTGCTTCCGATAACCCCGGCGGTAACCGGCCCGGAGTGAACGCCGATCCTTATTTCAAGCGCGAGATTATTTTTATCTTCGAGCCTTTTATTGATATAATCGCGCATATCGATAGCTAATTCAACGGCGTCGAAAGGATTGGTTTCGCTGGATTCAGGCACGCCCGCCACCGCCATATACGCATCGCCGATGGTCTTGATTTTTTCGACGCCGTGCTTTTTACACAATCCGTCAAAATAAGCAAAAATTTCGTTAAGCTCGCGGATGAGCCTCTGCGGAGTAGTGCTTTCAGATAAAGCGGTAAAACCCTTGAAATCGGAAAAGACAATAGTGGCCATGGCATACTCTTCGGCTATTGTCTGACCCGGATTATCCATTAAACGCCTCGCTATTTTTTCGGGCAGCATATTTTTAATCAGCGCCTCGCTTTTTAATTTTTCGGCCTCTAACCGCGCCGCAGCAGCAGCAAGTTCGCC
>CAYTCW010000190.1:0-4963 GCA_964436235.1 uncultured bacterium | reverse complement strand
AGGCCTGAATTGCTTTTAAGAAAATCGAGCTGTTGGTAATAGATCTTTTCTACTAAGGTTTTTATATAACGCTCGCTCGCCGCTTTTAAATTAACGCTGACGATATCACGGACACCTTCGATCGATGAGCGCGTAATTTCGGTTATATTAGCCTCGAGCTCTTTATAATTCTTTTTTTCGAAGTAATAATTAAGAGCATAATTAGCGGCCGATATAAATAAAAGCAGAACTATTATCTTAAAATATAGCTTTTGATAAAATTTAAGCCCGCCGAAGCAGTCAGTATTGCTCTGACTGCCCGTGCAAAAAGCCTGCAAAGATTTATCGGAATCGTTCATATATATACTTTATCACCTTATAAACTAATAAACAATGATTATTTTTTGACGAATACGCGCATGTGATGACGATAGCCTTCGCAGAAATTTTCGGCGGTTCTTACCGGAGCGATCGAGCCGCAGAGAGTTTTAGCGTAAAATTCATAGCAGCCCGGAACTAAATTGATTATTTCCTGCGAGCACGGCGCCACGCAGCCGTTTATTCCGCCGCTCAATCTGTAATAAATGCGGTAATCGGTGTCATTAGAAATAATAACTTCGGAGTCGCGAAGGCCGCATATTCTTTCTTTAGTGAAGCATGATACATTGCAGGGCGGAATATATTGCGACCGGCCGCCACCGCAGGATACCCGCGACGCGTAAGGGCGGTAAACTTCTTTTCTGCAGGGAACATAATCGAACTTCGATATATATTTCTGGCCGCTGACGGTTATGCTCCAGTTATAATCGGTGCCTTTTTTAAAGGTTTGCGCGCCTTTCTTCAACAGGTCGCAGTAATCACGAGATTCGACGGTATATGAATATCTTGCCGGAGCGACCGTTACGACCACGTCGCAAAGAGGCTCTACTGTAAACAAATATTTAAGCTCGCCGGCTTTTTTGAATTTAACTATAAGCGTGTGATTGGTGTTATTGCAAATTCTGACCTGCGATTCGCGGCTCTGCTCCTGTTTTAAAATTTCAAGATCGCACTTTGGCGCTTTGACTTTTACATAACAGTTGCAGCAGTCGTCGTAATAATCGTATCTGTCGCATGCATTAGCCGCCGAAAATAACAGCAGGCTGATCAAATTAACGTACACAAAAATCGAAAAGAATTTTTTAAAAGACATAACTACCTCCGATTAATTTGTGTTTATTTAAACCGTCCGTTTAAATATTTATAAATAAAATAAACATATACCTGAATGCCATTTACATCCTGTCCATAATGTCGATTTTGACTTCGCCCGGCGGAAGAAGCTCGTCTATTATAGACTTGATCAAATTTGCGCGCGCTTCGCCCGATGCGATGCTCTCAAAGCTGAAGCCGCAAAATATGACGCTTTTATTCTTTATGCCGGCGATATCGACGCCGCCCGCGTATGTGAATATTTTTTGCGCGGAATCCGATGCCAGATTGAATATTGACGGTTCCGACACGTTGTTGGCGCCTTCGCCGCCGCCGATATCGAATTCGCCAATCTTTTCAAAAACTCCGGCGCCGCGTATCTTTTTAGCCGCCGAATCCTGAATATACAAAGCGCCGAGACAGCCCGTGAAAAAATCCGAAAGGCCGTGGTGCTGCTCGATATTCTGGCCGTTGATAAAGACGCGGCCGCCGCCGTTTATAAAGTTATGCAGTATGTGCTGCTCATATTTGGAAAGACAGTTGGCGTTTTTAGCGGCATACCATATAACCGCGCCGTCTTTATAACGAGAAAGAACTTCTTCTTCAATTTCGCCGTAAATAGCCGGCAGGTAAAGGTCGTAATTAATATTTGCCTGCGCGAGAGCGTGATGATAAAACTTTGAATAAATAAGATCTGAGGAGGCGTAACCCGTATCGGGAACGACGAGGACTTTAGCCGACGACTTGAACGGCGGTTTATGCGATATAAACGACGACCAGGCGTATTTTTTAGAAAAATCGAGGTTTTTATAGCCGAGTAGGTAATCTTCAAAAGGCGTCAGATATATTGAAATGCCGCGCGACGCCGAAAGGCTCTGAGAATGACCCTCGGCTATGATAACCGGCGCGGCGCCCGCTTTAACTATCGGCCTGGTAAAAAAAGAATTGGCGCTCGATATAATTTTTTCGCTGCCGGTCCTTCCGTTTTTATAATAAATGCAATACTGCACGGCCGTTACGCTTACGACGCCGTTAAAAGGCCCGATGGCCGATGAATACAAGCCGTCGGTATTTTTAACAAGCGGCGTTTCCGCGCAGGCGCCGTCTTTTGAAAGACGCGAGCCGGCCGGAAGATAATCGGCGGGCGGCGCGATTTTATCATTAATAGTCCACTTAATAACGCCTTCGCTTTCATCGGTGATAACCACCGGCGCGTTGAACGACTCAAAGTAATCGCCGCGCATATCGGGACGGCCGATAAGATCCATTATCTCATCGCAAATTTTAGACGCCTCGGCGTCTTTTGAATAAATCTGAATTAATTCGCAGAAGTTATACAGATCAGCGTAATCTGCGTCGGAATATTTGAGCGTTTTAAGGCGCGCCAGTAAGATCGGATAGCTGAACGCCTCGAAGTTTTCGGTGAGATATTTTGCCAGCGCGTCTATTTTAGTTGCCAGCGCGTCTATATTAGAAAGGTCGAACGCCGAAAATGTGCAGTTAGACCAGCCCTGAGAGCCGCCTTTATAGGAACGAACGTAATCTTCAATGATCGCCGCCGAAAATTCTTTTTCACCGATCGACGGCTTAGCGGCTAATTTGGCGAGTATCGAATCGTAAGGCATGCCGTCAGCCGGCGCCACTTCTTCAGAGGCTATATAAACCTTCGCGCTGTCTTTGATTTGATAGGCGATTTCGACCATCGCCATAAGGCAGGCGTCCATTATTATAATATCGAATTTTTTGCCGCCGTTTAATTTAACGCCTTCGGCAAGAGCTGCTGTTAATTTGAAATTATCAAGATGATTGCCCGATGATTCGTCGTATGAAATTCCCTTTACAGGAGAGAATCGCGCGTTCTGGAACTTCCAGCCTGAGCCGTGGTTCCATATTACAAGCGCGTATTTTTTCGCCGGATAATTTTTAACGCCCCATTTGATAAAATCGGTCAAAACCGCCGGATCGCCCATATCGACGCTTTCGCCGAGATTGGCTATTTCCTTCGAGTTTATTTTAGAAAAATCATCGTCTTTTTGAATGTAAAAACGGCGGGCGCCTATCCAGTTGCCGTTTGATTCGTCGTATTCCGGCGAACGGTCGCACTGCACGATAATATTGATATTACCGCCGGAGCCGATCTTTTCCATCTCGTTGATATCTTTGATACCCGCGCTTTCAAGATCGTTGTCGGCGTTCAAATAAACCATGAAGGTCCATTCTTTTTCAGCTTTTTCTTCTTCTTTTTTTTGCGCTCCGGTCAACGGCAGATCTGATCCGCCGCCGTTTGAAACCGCCGAGCCGCCTTCAGAGAATGTATCGCCGGCACCTGAGCCGGTGTCGGAAAAGTCGAGCGCGGCAGATGCGCCGCCGGACGCACTCGACGAATCTTTATCGCCCGCGGAGCTTTTTTTATTTTTTAAAAGCGATTCCTGTGCGATAACTTTTAATAGCAAAGTATTATAACCGGATATATCGGAGCCTTCAGCGGCGCCGGCCATCCTGAATTTAATATTTTCTTTTAACTTATCAAAAACGGGTTTCAACGCAACACTCTTAGACGGATAATTAACGCTCAGTTCGTCGATATAAACGCCGATCTGCAGAGAATTTCCGCCAGTTATCATTGAATCGAGAGCGTTTAACAGGCCGTCAAGAGATTTCTGACGGCGCTGCGCGGCCGATTCGGCGGAAGCGGCGGCTTCGGCTATCTTATCGGCCGGCGCTTTCTTCACTTTTGACTTTAACGACTGCGCGCGCGAATAATCGATAACGTACTGATTGGTCAGCATATTAAGAAAATCGAGATCGTTCATTAATATGCTGTGCCCGCCGCCCGTCTGCGACTGTGCATACGACGCGGACGGAACGCTTAATAATAAAACTGCGGCGATAAATAGAAAAGCCGCAATCGAAAATATTAGATTTTTATGATATTTGAGCCGGCGTTGATATTTTATTTTTGAAGGATTATTTTCTTTCATATCTTCTCCCCCGATTATTCATAACCGGCGCCCTGTAATTTTTCATACGCCGGCTTAGTTTTAACTTCTTTTATCACATTCATTATATCTATTTTTTCTTCGTCAGGAAGGGTTTTGAGCATTTCATCGAATTCCGCGGCGCCTTTTTGAGTTTTAAGCGACGCTATGATATCTTTTGACAACGCTTCATAGGCGGCGTTTAAAGCCTCCGCTGAAATGCCGGTTTCGGATTTAAGCCGCTTGTAAGCCGACACCATATAACGCGCGCTCGATGATATAGGCACGAAACAATAGTTATATTTATAGGTAGGCCGGTTTTCGGCGAGCGTTTCCGATGATATTATGCCGAAGATGAATATCAGCGTTTTATACTCCGACGGAAAGGCCGGCACTGTGAAGGTATAATTATTATCAGGGCCGATTATGAAATCGTCGCCGCTGTAAGAGCCGTCAATTTTAATTTTAATAAGACGGCCGATGAGCTGATTGCCGCCCATATCGTCGGTGCGCTCAACCGCTATTTTAAAAGCGTAGCCGCCCTGAGCGACGCCGCTTAACGAAACTGCCGTCCCGTTATTGGCGTCTTTTAGATATTGCGGATCGACCGAAAATACCGCGTAAAGCCCGCCGTAAGCGTCAAGAGTGCCGCTCGCCGAAGATACCGGCAACGCGCCGTGAACGCTTCTTTTGACCGGCAGGCGCTGCGCCATGAATTTATCGTACCCGAAACGCTTGCTGACGGCCTGATTATTGATAGCATTCGCAGTGAGCCAGTCGAGATATATGTCTTTAAAGTTTTTATTTATGCCGAA
>CAYTCW010000189.1:0-6458 GCA_964436235.1 uncultured bacterium | reverse complement strand
AGTTAAATAAGTTAAAAAATCTTGACATTTAACCGGAAATATTATAATCTAAATTGAAATTAGTATATACGAAGGAGCGGTCAAAATGACTACGAAAAAAACTCGTCAGTTGATACCAACTTTACTTGTCGGCTTAGGCGGAACGGGCTATCGTACGCTTAAACTTATAAAGAAAAAATTTATGCAAAGCGCTCACTATAATGGTAAAGTGCCGCCGATGGTAAGTTTTTTAAGTTTCGATACCGACACTAACGTCGAAGATAAAAAAACCGAAGATATACTGGCTACCTCCGAAAAAGTCGTACTGACCGTTGATACTTCTTCCATATTAGGCAATATCAATCAATTTCCCCACATAAAAAAATGGTTTCCAACGCATAAAATACAGGATACCGTCGCCCACGGCGCGCGCCAGATAAGAGCGCTCGGCAGGCTGTCGGTTTTTTCTAATATTAACACCGTTCTGGATTCCATCCGCGAAGCTATAAGGCGTATAAACGATAAACGCTTGCTTTCCGGCGGAGAAATTTTACGCACGGGCGATAACGTTCCCGTCAATGTTTTTATTGTCAGTTCCGTTTGCGGCGGCACCGGCTCCGGAATGGTCACCGACCTTCCTTATATCATAAGGCAGATCATTGCCGGCGAGGCCATGCTTTCGCCTGAGATTCACGGTTATTTATTCATGCCTGACGCTTTAGTCGATATTGCCGATTCAGAACTCGAGCGCATCAAGGCTAACGGTGCGGCGGCGCTCAAAGAGATCGATCTTTTCATGGAAAATATGGAAAAATTTTCCACCCGTTATTCCGATGATTTCCATATAGCTGAAAATACAGGAATGATGAAGCCTTATGACTTCTGCTATCTGATATCCGGCGTCGATATAACCGACCAGCACACCATTGAAAAAGTAGTGTCTGAGCAGGTGTTTCACGGCTTCGGCACCGATCTTACCAAAGATTCCAAAAGTTATCTCGCCAACGTTCCGACGAATGCTTTTAAGGCGATTCCCGGCGGAGAGTTTGTCGGCAAAAAAACCAATTACAGCACTATCGGCGTTTCATCGTGTGTAATACCTGTGCGTAAGATTATAGAAATTTTTTCGAATAAATTTTCATCAGGCCTTATGGATGCCATATTAGAATATGCCAATCCCAAGGATGAAAAAACCGAAAATCCATGGCAGCGCGATGTTTTATTATTTGCCCGCAATAACGGTTTTGAAGTGGATATGAAGGGCGAGCTTAAAATACTCGATAAAATAATGGAAGTCAATAAAGCCGTTAAACTCGCGGCGTCTAAATATACCGAGCTTACAGTCAATAATATGGGCGATATTTTGCTGCAGGACCAGAGCGCGGCTGAAAAATCATACGCCGAATTAAAGAAAACCGTCGACGAAATTAAAGTCAAATTAGTGACGGAATTAGTTAAAAATTACGTCGGTCTTGTCACCGAATCGATGGGCGACGCCGACCGCGGAGTGCGTTTCATAGTTAAAACTTCAGAGCACTTAATGAACATGCTCGAACAATTCAGAGGCCAGCTCATTAAAGAACGCGATATCAAGCGTAAGGAAATGCAAAGGTTTATACAGTTAGTTCGCGAGAAGAAGCAGTTTATCGAAGACGAAGTCCAGAAAAGCTGGTTTATGAGAAGCAAGCGCGCTATGCGTGAAGCCGCCGAGGAATGGGCGAATAACAACAATAACGCTTTTATCGCACAGCTTCAGATCGACAGGCGCGAAAACGCAGTCGAAGTGCTCGATCAGTTTATGGGGAATATAAACGCTAATATTAAAAAACTACAGGCTTTCAATAAAATAGTCGAATCGCTCGAAAATAAGTTTCATAAAAATTCAACTTTTACGGGCACTTCACTCGATGAACTCGAAAGCGACTGGCTGCTTAATAATTCGATAATCGCCGGCGAAGATCTTGAAAGGCTTTATAAAAACTATATCGGCAATCCCGGCGTGTACGAGTCTTTATTCATCGGTAAAACCGGCCTTAATATGAGTGAAAAGTGGACTTTTTACACTGAAAACGACGTCCTCTTCGAAGAAGACGTTAAATCTTATTCGTGGAAGCTGCTCGAAGAAAAACTTAAAGATCTTTCTATCGAAGGCTTTTTGACCGAAAAGAGCAAGGTGACAGGCGAAGATGAAATAAGAAAGGCCGGCGAATCGCTCGCGCAGAAAGGACGGCCGCTGTGGCAGCTTAACCGCGGTTTATATACCGGCCATTTAGTGCCGCTAAACCTGCTCGGCGTTTACGATAAAGAATCCACGCAGATACACGAACACGTTCAATCGATACTTAAAAAAGACTCGCAGGTCGTTTCAACTAAAGACCCGCACCGCATTTCATTGATACAGAGCGAACACGGCGCTCCGCTGTTCGCGCTTTCAAAGATCGAAGACTGGGAAAATAAATACAATAAATACAAATCAACCGAATTTTTACATGCCATAACGGCTGAAGAGTATAAACTCGAATGGGAAAATTATCCGTTCAGACCCATCTCCATAGATAAAAAAGAGGGCGTGCGTTACTTTACGCTTGGAAACGCTCTTAAATTCATACAGGCGGTCAAGGTTGAAGGTAAAACACAATATTATTGCACTTTTGACGCCGGTGTATCGGTCGATCCCGAAGATAAGCTCGACACATGGATCGGTAATAACCGTCTTGACGCGTTCGAAAATTTCATTAAAAATCAGCACGTTAGAAAGCTGAAACATTTGATCGAACGTGAGCTCGATAAAAAAGGCTCTTATAAGTCGCAGATGGAATTTATAGCCGCCATTATGCAAAATTTAAAAACATTCCTCGAAAAAATAGAACATTTCGAATTGCAGGAACTTATCAAAGAAGAAATACGCGCGCTTAACGAAGTGCTTAAAGAATTAAACGCTAAGCGCTCGCAGGATGAGTCGGAAGATAAACTTCATAATTTTTAGTAAAGAGGTAGTTTTATGCAGGCAGCCGGGCAGTTACTATATTTCATATTTTTAGTCGCCGTATTTTTCGTGGCGCCTCTGTGGTACCAGTTGTTTTTTAATATGTCCGGCAACCTGTATCTGACCGCCGCCGTTTTATACGCATGTTTTACCGTCGGCTATTACCTTATTTTCGTACTCATGAATACTTACCGTGATAAACGCGGAAATCTGGTTATTATCGGCGCGGCCGTCAAGTCAGAAACCGGCCGTGGCGGAGAAGAATCAGTGAATACCGTTATGGACCGCGGAGTTATCGAGCAGAATGTGGACGGGCTTATGGGCGTGCGCGATATCAGGCCTTCCATCTGGCGCCGCGCGCTTACATTCAGCCTGATACTGCTTTTATTGCTGCTGCCTTTAATGTGGCATTACGAAGAACCGCTCCGTTATCAGCAGCTTATATCAGAAGATTCGAACCGCGACGCGATAGCTTCGATAGGACAGCTTTTACGGCTTAAAATCGAAAAAGATGCGCCTGAAGATCTCGCGGTGCTTAACTCAGTCACTAAAGATGACGTGGTTATCGTAACCGGTAATTACGACCGCGTAGAAGTAGTCCTCGATCTGGCTAAAATTCCATATACGCTGATATCGCCCATGAAAGTTAAACAGTTCGCGCTAAATCCGAAACAGATACTCATGATTAACTGTCCCGGCCGGCTCATGCCCGACACTTTCGCTAAAATAGAAAAATTCGTCGCCGACGGCGGGCATCTTTTTACCACCGATTGGGCGCTTATAAACACTCTCGAGCAAGCAATTCCAGGGTTTTTGAAATCGTCGCAGCTGAGAACCGGAAACGGCGTTATATCCATTCAGCGCGAAGATACGGGTGAGTCGGAATTGCTCAAAAATGTCTTTTTACCGGGCGGCACTCCGTCATGGTGGGTTTTTTCGTCGCATCCGTACGAAATACGAAGCGATAAAGTCAGGCTTTTAGTTAAAAGCACACAGCTTAAAAAACAGTTCAACCTCGATCCGGTCGCTTCCGAATTTAGCTATAAAAACGGAAAGGTAATTCATACGGCTACGCATTTTTACCAGCAACGCAGCATTATAACTTCGCGGCACCAGTCGCGAAGCGGCGACGATTACGTCAGAAACGATCTTCAGATCGATATATCGCGCTTAGAAGCCGATTTCGCCGCGCGGCTCAAAAATATAAAGGCAGGCCAGCTCGAAGATACTTATTCGGTGATACGGTTTATAGCTAATGTAATAATAGCGCGTAAAAAATCTCAAACGGTCCGATAGTGCGGATGTATATCATTAATCATAATCGTGAATAACGGCGGCATTTAAATAGATGAGCGAAGAAAAAAATAAAATTAACGATAATCGTAAAAAAACTAATTATGGCTTGATAATAGGCGTGGCGGCGCCTATTATTATTTATATAGCCTTTCACCTGCCTTTTTTCGCCACACTGCTCACACTTCTTGAACACAGGTTTTACGATTTTAAAATTAATATAGGCGCGGTTAAAAACTTCACTCAGGCCGCTAAGAATATTGCCGTCATTAAAATCGACGACGAGTCTTTCGCTAATCTGGATATGAAATGGCCCTGGAACCGACGCATATACGCGCGGCTCATCGATATTTTATCGCGGTCGGGAGCTAAAGTAATAGCTTTTGATATCTTTTTCTCGGAAAGCTCGCTTAATAGTGAAGACGGCATGCAGGACGAAATTCTGGCGGAGGCGATAAATAATTCTACAACGGCGGTAGTTCTGGCTTATTCAAAAAGCGATCCGCTCATCGATATATTAGCCCGCAGCCGCGCGCAAAAAGGCTTTATTGAAAATATATTCGACGCCGATTCGATAGTCAGGCGCTCGCGCCTTTTATATTATGGCGATTCAGATACCCGCGCCGAAGCCGGTACGAATGAAACTAATATAAAATCATTGTCTCTTTCCGAAGCGCGTTTTGAGCCGTCATGGAATTTGATCACGCTTAAAAATTATCTCGGTTTTTCATTAAACGATATTAAAATAAATGAAAATAACTTTAAACTCGGTTTTGATTCGAGCCTCAAAGACGGCGGGGTTACCACTATCCAGCGGCGCAGCTTAGACCTTAATTTGTCGGGCGGCGGCGATTATCTTATCAATTACGGAATTAATTCAAGTTATATCAGGCCGGTTTCTTTCTATAAAATTATTACCGGCGATTACGATCCGCGCTGGTTTGAAGGAAAGATAGTGCTTATAGGCGCCACGGTGCGCTCGCTGCACGACGACTTCGCGACGCCGCTTATGCTTAAAGATAGGACCACCACTCCAGGCGTTTTTATACACGCGTACGCGCAGGCTACTTTTATCGAAAACGCCTTTATAGGCGATATCGGTATGGCCGTCAATTTTATTATTACCCTTGTTTTATGTATGGCGCTCGCGCTTATCATATTCGAACGCGCGCCGCTTAAAGCTTTGATTATTTCTATAGTGATCGCCGCGGCGCATTTAGTATTTACTACCTTTATGTTTTACGCCGGTTTTAATATGCACAGCGTTGCGCCGCAGATCGCATTTTTTCTTACTTACGTTTTAATGAGCTCATATAAATACCTTCGCGAAGAACATGAAAAACAACTGATCAAAGGTATATTCAAGCAGTACGTTACTCCCGAAATCGTCGATGAACTGCTGCGCGATCCCGATAAACTCACGCTCGGCGGCGAAAAGCGAAGCGTTACTATTTTATTCACCGATATCAGAAATTTTACGAGACTTTCCGAACAGATACCGCCTGAAACGGTGGTCGAACTGCTGAATTCATATTTCGATATAATGCTTGAAATAGTTTACCGCTACGGCGGCATACTCGATAAATACCTCGGCGACGGCATGATGGTAATATTCGGAGCGCCGGTCGAAGATAAAAACAGCACCATAAATGCTCTGCGATGCGCGCTTGAAATGCAGAAAGCTTCCATCGAATTTTCGCGCGCACGCCGCCTTAATAATCAGGCCACCATAGACGGCATCGGTATCGGTCTTAATACGGGCGAAGTCGTCGTCGGTAATATCGGATCGCAAAAACATAAAGAATACACTATCATTGGCGATAATGTCAACCTTACGGCGCGCATAGTTTCAATCGCCTTAGTAAATCAGGTTCTTATATCAGAAAACACTTATAAACTGCTCGCGCCGCTCGTCGAAGTTAAAAAACAGGAAACCGTTAAACTTAAAGGTAAATCTAATCCCGTTAATATCTACGAAATTATCAAATTAAATGAATAATTTTTAATTTTATCGTTATTTATTTTTGTTTATATTTATATTTCATTAGTCATATTTTATATTTTATATTTTATATTCTATAAATAATAACTTTAATTTTTAGTTATAATTTATAGAATATATTACGGCACTGAAAGACCGCGACGTGGGAAGAAAGGACCAATGGCCCTCTCTTGCCCCCGTGCCCCCTTTACTCTCCCT
>CAYTCW010000188.1:0-6529 GCA_964436235.1 uncultured bacterium | reverse complement strand
AAGAAATATTTTTAATAAAACTTAATATTTTAACTTGACTTTGAAGACGATCTCTATTCCCCCGTGCCCCCTTTACTCTCCCTGAATATAAAACTGCGCGCGGCGCGCGCAGTTTTGTGGCTTCGAAATAAAAAGGCTATTATCATAGCCTTTTTATTTCGGGCGGCATTTCCTGCCGGCTTCGAAGTTTTTTATTAAGTTCCTGCCATTTTTTCTTTTATTCCTTTTCTTCTGCTTGTTGCCATAAACTTTTTTCCTGCTGTTTGTCAGTTTTGCCTCCGCGCGCATTGCGCGCGAAGGCGTGCTATTTACGCACCAACGGAATTTAATATTACGGCTCGCGGTAATGCTCTAATATATAACTGGTTCTCTATGAGCCCATCACCAATAGCCGATATTTTTGGATTTTTCCGTTTTTTCCTCATGCAACACGGCGTAAATTTCCTTTTTCAATAAGATGCTTAGTAAAATTAGACTCGATATCAAGCATAACAAGATCAATATCTTTAAGCAGCCTTTTTTAAAGCGTCAATAATATCGTGGCTTGCCATGGGTTTAGGAAGCGGTTTGCCGTCTTTCAAATAGATTTCTATGGTTTCATCGACAATTTCGCATAGTTCGGCGAAAACGGCTTTAGGATCGTCGCCGTGGCAACCGCCATCAAAAAGTTCGGGACATGTGCCTATATAGCAATTGTCTTCGTCAGACCATTCAACTATTTTAATATATCTGTCCAGGTTATCTTTTTTTGCCATTTAATACCTCCATAATTGCCTTTTTGACGAGTTTTTCTTGATATGGTTGAGCATCACTGCCGCTATTGCCGGAAAGGGTAAGCGGCCGGAAACGATCAGGATGAACGAAGTTGCGATGACTGCCTTTCCCGCCACGATTGACGAAGCCGGCGGATTCAAGATCACTTATAAGTTCGAGTATTTTACGCGGCATAATCGTTTCCTTAGTCTATATTCCATCAATTGTTGATAAGTTATTCAAGTATTTGTTAATAAGGTATTTAAGATGAAATCTCAACTATTAATTGCTCTCTTTTTTAATAATAATTTCAACTTTATTGAACCCGTCTTCAGCCGGCACCTGCTTGAGCGCCGAAAGCATTCCGAAAATAGTCCGCGCTATCATTTTTTCGGAAAAATCATTCAATGGTACATTTCTGTCATTTACCGATATTTCTACGTCCAGAACACAGTCATTGCCATTATTTTTATTCATACTGACCCGCCTTTATATTTTTATATAATTTTATGCATTTTAACTCTAATAACATTTTACTATTATAACCATTTAAAGTCAATAATTAATTGCTTTCAAAAACATAAAAACTATAGCTATTTTCATCTGAATATATTTTTAAGTAGCGCTCAAATGTTAAAATCTTTATAATTAAAAATTTAGTTTTATTAATATAATAATGGATCAAAATTTAAAACTTATAACCGCCAATCGGTTTTCTAAATGCATTTAAATGAGGGTAAAATGTTGCCGGTTCCATTTCGTACAAAACTTTTATCATTTTTATATCCATAGCCTGAAAATTCTGATAATCTCTTGTATAGACGGATAAAAAAGCGTGGGTTCGTTAAGCGCTGAAAATAAACTCGGCGAGTGACCTCCTATAAAGCCAACAGAGTGCATTATTTCGTGCAAAATAACGGTTTTACAACCTGAACTGCCTATCAAAAGATCGTTAATTACAATTGATGAAGCTACTACCTGGCTTATTTCATAACTTTTACTTCCCGGCGTAGCAATAGAACTGGCGGTTCCTAAAGTTATTTTACAGGTCTTTCCGGATTCCATAGGGGCATACGTTAACCAAATATAACCGGATTCAAATTCTATATCAGAGGTCATACCAATGACGTTTACATCTCCAACAATAATATTTGAAGTAAAGTTATCATAAAATAAAGCACCGACTTCATTCCTAATAACATTAACCATAAGGTCAATATCGGATTGTTTTACATTTTTGCTTGAACCCGAATATGAATAATTATTATTGACTACCCAAATAGGAGGCTTTAACCACCTGGTAATTTGTTTGCTCGTGCTATAATTCGCAGCTGAAGTAAAAAAAGAAAGTTCGAAAGTTTTAGGTATAATTTTATCAGAATGAAAATCATCGGCCAGACTTTCTCCACAGCGAAGATCGAAGTTGGATATCTGTCTGTCATAATACTGCGCGTGAGAAATACTGTAAATATAAGTTCCAGGCAAAGAATAAAGCACATAACCGCCATCCGCCATAGTAAAAACACTTCTACTGCCAAATGTAACGACGGCATTACCAACAGGTAAGCCGCTCAGAATATCGCGCACATATCCCCTTAAAGCGGCATATTTCTTATTAACTTTAACAGGCAGCGTTTTAACAACCTTAGCTATGCCGTCTGAAACTTCGACGGTAATAGAACTGTCAATGAAATCGCCCGGCCCCGTCTGCCATTTGAACCTGTTATACTCGATTTTAACGAATTTATCCGACGGGCCGCCCGATAACGCATAAGATAACTTCGACGGATCGATGGTGTCCGGATCATAAGCGTAAACCGAAAACTCGATGGCCTCGTCTTCCGTTGCCTCGAGCGTCGATGGCACGGTGAATTCCGGCGGCTCGTTTACGATGTGAACCACATTCGAACTGATTAAACTCCCGGCGTCTTTGCCGTCGAATGGAATTACATCGCAGGTCCAGCGGTCGTTCGGCGCCGTCATCGATAAAGGAACGCTCACGCCCGTCAATTCCGGCACTAATGCCGGCGCTAAAGCGCCGTCAGCAAAGCGATACCAGCGAACGATAGATTCGTCCGTGTCGCCGTCCGCATCGCTGTACTCATAGGCGAGCCGAATCGCCGTCAGGCCGGGCGTGCGCGATATGAACATATTGTTAATCACCGGCGGAGCGTTATTGGCCGAAATTAAGATTTTATTCGAGGTTATCGAATTGCCGCTTTTTTTGCCGTCATAAGCGGTGATAGCGGCATACCATTCGTCGCCGTTTGAAATAATATACGACGGAAGATCTTTAGAGTCTATGCCCTCTACAAGCACGCCGTTTCGATACCAGCTTATAAAACTTTTGTCGGAATCGCCGTCATTATCGACAAATGAATACGATAAAGATATTCCGCCGCTCTGGTTTTTCAATAATAACGAAGCGCCAACCGTAGGCGCGGCGTTCGGGACGATAATGTCAATGTTTGCAAACTTAATCGCGTCATTGTCGAAATTAATCGAAGTATCGGAGGTAATATTAATAAAATACGCCTCGCCCGCTTTAAACGACGGATCAGTGCCGTCAAGCATTACAGGCAAGTTATCTAAGCCGCGCATTACCGTAATAAATGAACCGGCCGACGAACTCCATTTATATAAGCCCGAAACTACCGCTGAATTTTTAATGAGTAAACTAAATGATGCCGCTGACGGCGGCAGACGCGAAACGCCGATAAGATTGAACCCGCTTTTGAGCGCTATATCGCCGATTGCCGTTACCGCCTCGCCCTCGAGCGCAACCGCCGTGTCCGCGCGCGATTTGATGATATAACCACGGCCGGCATATAGATTTTTAAGCGTACCGTCTGAATAACTTAAAAAACTTCCCGCCGCCGCGCTGTATTGATATATGTCTTCAATAGCCGTATTCGAAGCGATTACCGCCTCGGGCGTCACAAGCGGACTGAGCGTAAAACTGATAAAATTAAAGCCGGTCCTTAAATTAATGGTTTGTGATACGCCTGCCGGCGCCGCTGATAAACTATGCGCGAAATTAAAATTAAATATAAATATAACAATAAAAATAAAAATAAAAACAAAAACAAAGATCACTTTACGCATATATCACCCGAAAATTTTATTTCTTCTATTGCCTCCGCCGCGGCAGCTTGAAATAATCTAATATGAATTCAACAACGCACGCCGCGTCGTTTAAATCTAAAACCGGAACTTTGATGCTGAAGTTAAAACCGGGCTCGTCTGTGGCGTATGCGATAAGATTATCGCCCGGACCCGCTACCGTAACATCATAATGCGAAGGTCTGAAAACTTCTATCTTAGGCTTGTCGCCCTTTTTATAACCGTCGGTTATGATAATGTCTGAATCGTTGAAATATTCCGCCAGACTATCTATTGACGGCTCGGAATCCGTCTTCGTAAAAAAAGACAGCTTCGACGGCGAGGCGATCATCGTCTGACGGGCGCCCGCGCTCTGATGACGCCAGGAGTCCTTGCCGCGTATATCAGATTCGTAATCGTGTAAGTGATGCTTTATAGTGCCGATCCTGTAATTTCTTTCGTTAAAGACCGGCAACATCTTTTCGATTAATGTGGTTTTACCCGAATTGGATTTTCCGATAATAGATACTATGGCCTTAATCATTGATTTTTTTCAGATCGTTCGTGCAGGCCGTAAACATCGGCTTTACCGCGAGCGCCTTTCTGTAATTATCGGCCGCGGCTGATAAATCGCCCGACAGCCTGTAATAATTGGCTATATTGTAATACGCATACCGAATGCGGGCGTCGCTTCGAACGGCGCAAAAATCACGGATTTTTTCAAAGCCGGCAAGCGATTCTTTCTTCCTGCCCCTGCTATAATCGATTACCGCCGCCGCCGTCATACTATCGACTGCTATCTCGGCCGTATCCACATTGACGGCAGACTTAAGCGCTTCTTTATTCAATTTGTCGAAATATACTCCGGCCGCCTCGAAATCGCCCGCCTTGAAGTAATGATAGGCGGCCGCATATAATAAATTTAAATACTTGTCCTCGCCCGCTACCAGATCCATGTGAGTCGATAAATAAGCCTTCAACTCGGCGGCGTTTCTGACGACCGATATCATTTCCTCGTAACGCATGATTTCAGCTTTGACGGCCGCTATCGCCATATCGCCCAACCCGGCGCGCTTAAGTACAAAACCTGATTCTAAATAATCTTCGTAAATGCCGGCCGTAAAGTCAGTGAAACTTTCATTCGCCGTTACTATAAAATCAAGTTTATGCGATATCTGATATATGTCGTCCGCGCTTTTTATCCTTCTGATCACCGCCTGCTTTTCTTCATAATCGCCGGATAAATTTTTAGACGACTCGACGCTCTTTATCATATCAGCCTTCGGAAAGTTAAAGTAATAATTTATAACGATAGGATTATTGCGCGATTCTTTTATAAAATGAAGCGGAATTTTATATAAAGCCGCTTCGCCCTTTTTTAATTTAAACTGAATCGGAATAAGCGGCGCGACAGGCATTACTCCCTGCGGCAGAACGATTTCAATTCGGCCGCCTATGTCGAAAAATAAAGACCTGACCTCGCATGAAATATTTGCTATCGCACCTAACTCGAGACCGGAATCGAATTTTGCCTCCGCCGTAAACCAGTCCGATATGAGCGGAACCGGCGGCGATGCCGCTGCCGGCGAATTAACTGCGCACAACAATAACGCCAATAAAAAATATGCGTTAATTATATTAAACAATGAAGCGTTCAACGCTCTTGAACAAACTTTTTTTACTGAAACAAAAATCGGTTGGTTTATTCGATTATTCATTAAAAATTGATCCTCTGGCCGTTATTTTCCCTGCGGATTTTTTACCGTTTCTAATATGTTTTGAAGAGTTTTTTCGAATTCATCGACGGTCTTAAAGCCTATGTGACGCTCGATTTCAGTGCCGTCGCTATTTAAAAACACGACGCTCGGAAATTCCTTTACCTTGAATTTTGCAAAAAAATCTTCTTCTTCTTCAGAATTGATCTTAATACATACAAAAGATTCCGTCAGCTTAACGATATCCTTGTCCGCACAAGTTTCGCGCTCCATCTTCTTGCACCAGCCGCACCATGTCGCATAAGCAAAAATCAATACCGGCTTTTTATCTTTTTGCGCCTCGCTGAGCGCATCGCTATATTTAGAAGACCATTTAATTTTTATTTCTTTGCTTTTAACCTCGTCCGCACTTAAAGGCTTCTGCCCGCCCGCCGCCGTCACTTCAGCCGTATCAGACGCTCCTTTGCCGGCCGCCGCGCCCGCATTTTCCTGAGCACACAACGCCGACGCACTTAAAGTAAAAATCCCCGACGCTAATAAAGAAATAACTAACAATTTAAAGTTGAAATTATAATTATAATTGAAATTGATATCACCGCTGAATTTCATACTATTACCTCCTTCAAATCGCAATAAATATAACATATAAGTAAATAAAAATCAATATCTAATCGTATATATTAATCGTATAATCGTAATATACCTCATGTATAATCCAGATCATATATGTGTTCTATAACAATCTTAAAAAGTATCCGGTTCTAAATGCTATTGCACCTGTACTATAAATATTCTTCGCCCCTATTAATATTATGTCTTAACTCAGTATGTAAGTTCTATATATATTTCAAGCCGTATTTGCCAAATTAATCGCTATTTCTTGTTTTTTATGGGTAAACATGTTCACCGCTCATTTATAAGACCACGATGAACCGTTAAGAAGGATAAGACCGATGAGA
>CAYTCW010000187.1:0-6536 GCA_964436235.1 uncultured bacterium | reverse complement strand
ATTTATTTACTTAATTATTCATCTTAACCGTATAATCGAATGTAACGCTGAAGTTAATGCCGCCTTTATCTTCAGGGGCTGAAACGCTGCCGCGCGTGCGTGAGCCGGGGTTTTCTTTGGTTTCGAATGTAAAGCCGTCAATATCGCTGATTCGTGATAAATAATCGCTGAAGGTAATGAAATAATTATTCGACGGCGTGAAGCCGTAAATTTTAACGGCCGCTTTAAGCGGCGCTGTGCGGCTTATGGTGAATGAATTGATAAATATATAATTCTGGAACGCCGCTTCGACAATTTTAAATATTAAAAATGGCGATAGAGCAGATTTAAGATTGAGTTCGTTAAGGTCGGCCGATAATCTTTTAAGATAATTTATATCAAAGTTAACGAAAGCGTTTTTAACCGCGGTAAGCGCTGACGAATCGAACGCGGAAAGATCGAGTTCGTCTTTAGTGAGCCAGACCGCTTCTGATTGATTCGCGTTTAAGGCGGCGCCGGGAAAATTCACGGCATAATTCGTGGCAGGATCAGTAGCCGGATCAACCGCGGAATTAGCTGCGTAATTTAAACGGTCATCCAGCTTGAGGGCGGCCGCCTGATGATCAGAAGATAAATTGAAACAATAAAAAATCATAAATATATTGGCCGCAAGCAGCAGTGCGAATATTAAATACTGCCAGGCCGCTTTATCAGCTTTGTCACGGCCGCGCCCGTTATTAACGAAATTAAAATATACCCGATTCATAACATTCCTCAAAATAAATATAATGATTTTATAACGTATATTATAATGTTTATTACATAGCCGCGCAATTATTTTTTTATTAAAACTCGCGCAGCGAGTTTATTCCTTAACTATTCACTGTTCACTATTCACTATAAAGACTTCCACCTGCCGCAAATCGCCTCGAGGTTGAAATCGGCATAGTTAAAATCATCGCCGCGCTCATTTTGGTTTACATAATATAAATTATTGGCCAATTCTTCGGTTATGCGCATCCGCAGGTAATACGGCGCCTGGCCGCCGGCGGCGTTTAGTAAAAATAATTTTGCCGGCTTTTGTTTCGGCGCCGGAAAGCGGGACTGCCATTTAGATATAATTTTTATCATCTCATGCATCAACATAAGCTCCTGCGTGCCGTAACCGCTCTGATCCGCTTTATAATCGCAAAGTAAAACTTTACACATGAAATCAAACTCGAAGCGTTCAAAACCGATGCCTGGCGCAAAACGGGTAATCGATGCGTAATCGCCGCATAGCTTTAGCAGCGCGAAATCGCTGTCATCATTATTAATTAATCCCATAGTTTTAAAATGATTGATTTCATTAAACAGATGCGTATCTAAGCATACGATCTTATCGGCGAAGCGCGTCATGACGCCTTTGACAGCGGCGGCGCGTTTGGCGCAGACCGCGGATACATATATGAGTCCTTCATCGCCGGGCGCGTAAGAATATTCGAAATTATCGATGTTACAGTTCTGCTTGATATTCCACTTGATATAATCGTCAAGTTTCGATTGATTGTCGAACCGCGGGTCTTTAAGCGCGGCAAAATAAGATTTGCGCTCATCCATAAAAACCGCGGTCGCGCCGTCCGTCGAAAATAAACGCGCGCCGCACGATGCGATGATTTTTTGACGCGCATCGAACAGATTGCCCGCGGTTGCCGCCGATGCCGCCGAAGTTAAAGCCGAAGGAACATCGATGATAACCCGCCGCCCGTAATCGAGCGTTTTATCTTTAAGAAGCGGCGCTATATGTATTTTATCTTCGATCATGCTGATAATTATCATAATTTTAAACCCGCCATCCAGTCGTCTTCTTCTTACTCGTCTTTATCTGGCTAATATTCATTTTACTTATCTTCATCTTCATTCAAATGTCACGCGGTTGATTTCATCGATAGAAGTTACCGCCGCCCTGACTTTTTCACAAGCGGCCCGCCGCAGCGTGGTCATTCCCGATTCGATCGCTTTTTGCCTTATCAGCAGAGGCGAGCGCCCTTCGATGATCATTTCTCTTATCTGGTCGTTCATTTCAAGTATTTCAAATATGGCCGTTCGTCCGCGGTATCCGATATCGCCGCATTGCGCGCATTGCGCCGCCCTATAAACCGTCGTATCGGCGAATTCGGCGGTCCGCGCGGCGTCGGTATCATCGACCGTCTTACACGCGGGACACAGCTTGCGCACGAGCCGCTGCGCTACAATGAGGTTAAATGACGCCGCGAACTGATAAGGCTCGATGCCGAGGTTGAGCAAACGCGAAAGACTGTCGATAACATTGTTGGCGTGTATGCTCGAAAAAACCGTGTGGCCGGTCAATGCGGCGTTTACTGCGATCTGCGCGGTCTCCGCGTCGCGTATTTCGCCGACCATTATTTTATCGGGGTCCTGCCTGACAATGGAGCGCAGGCCCTTCGAAAAAGTAAGCCCCTTTTTTTCGTTAACCGGTATCTGCACGATATCATCCATCTGGTATTCGACCGGGTCTTCGATCGTGATGATCTTATCGCTGATTTTAGCGATAGCCCTTATGGCGCCGTATAGCGTGGTGGTCTTGCCCGAACCGGTCGGCCCCGCAACAAGAATCATTCCATAGGGACGGCTGATGGCGGTGGTGAATTTATTAAGCCCGTCGCCGTATAATCCGAGCTGTGAAAGGTCGAGCCCGGCAGCCTGCTGGTTTAAAATACGCACCACTGCGGTTTCTCCATGTATGGACGGCAGCACCGATACCCTGAAATCGACCGGCCGCGATTCTATCTTCAACTCGAAACGCCCGTCCTGAGCGAGTCGGTGCTCGGCAATATCTAAGCCGGCCATAATTTTAAGGCGCGATATCATCGCAAAGAAGTAGTCGAATGAAATGTCGTTCATTATCTCGACAAGAACGCCGTCGATGCGGAATTTAACCTTGCCGCGGCCGCCGTATATTTCAAGATGTATGTCGGATGAGAGTTTTTCGACCGCGTTATAAATAATGGTATTGAGCAGTTTGACGACCGGCCTTGTCTCGCTTGCCAGGTCGGCGTGACGCAGGTCTTTATTCAGCGCGTCTTTTTTTTCTTTATAGTCCGCGGCTTGCGCCGCGGAGCCGGGGTCCGAATAAAACGACTTGATGGCGCTGTTAATATCGTCTTCAGAATTCAGCCGAGCTTTTTCTTTAAGCCCGGCGGCGAGCGAAAAGGTGATAACCGCGAATTTAACCCGGCAGCCCGTATTTTCGGCAAATATTCTAATTTTATTATATGCGGCGGTGTCGGTGATATAAGCAGTAAGATTCGATTCGGCAAAATCGCCCGCGATAGCGCCGCATTCATCGAATATTTTCCGGCCGTATTTAGTAAAAAACGCCGCGCAGTTAGCATAATTGATAGTTACCGCTTTTAGAAAATCGATTTCGTAATAACGCGCCAGAGCGGCTGCTAGTTCTTCTTCGCCGAGCGCGCCGCGCCGTATGAGCTCGCGTTCGATATTATCGCAGGTGGAAAAATTATCGCGTATGGATCTAACTATCACTTCGGGCGCGGCGTTATTGACATCCAGATAGTTGAGAAACAACATGCCGTCGTCGAGCGAGGTGAGCGCCGTCATTATCTTTTCACGATTGGCGCCGCATCTGGTGATAAGCGCGTCGAGCGGATCGATATTGTCGGCTTTAGAGCAATCGAGCGCTTTAATATACTGCACTTCGCTGATGGCCCCGGTTTCGAGTAAAATTTCGATTACGGTTTTTTTAGATTTTTTAGATTGTTCAGGTTGTTTGATCCGCATGTTACATACCGCCCATAGTAATTTTAATAATCGGCAAAAAGACCGATAGTATGAGCGCGGCGATAAATATACCGGTGATAAAAATTATCAGCGGTTCGAGAACTTCGGCCAGCCGCTCGATCGAATTCTGAAGGCTTTCAAGGTAATATTCGTTAATAAGGTCTATCATATCCGATATTTTACCGCTGCGTTCTCCTACCGCGCACATGCGCGCCATAACGCCGTCGGCGAGGCCGAGACTATCTACCGCCTTTGAAAAAGAACCGCCCGATTTGAGTATTTCGACGGCAGCCTCGCGTTTATGGTCCGCTACCGTGTCTTTAAGGGCGAAAAGCGCCGTAGTAAATGATTCAAGCGCCGGCGCCGCGGAACGCAAAAGCGATGATAACATCCCGCTGAATACGAACATAGAGTAATTGTTTACGATAGTCGAGCTTACGGGAAGTTTACGAAGCACTTTGAGCGCTAATCCGCGCGCAGCTCCGGCCGCGCCGCTTAACAAAAATACCGCGATAAGCGCTGCGGCGGAAATTGCGAGCGCCGTAATATTTTTTTTAATGAAACTGCTTATAAAAAATAAAGCCGCGGTATGCGCGGGTATATCTATTTTAATTTCATAAAAAACGCTTTCAAAAGACGGCACCACATAAAATAATAAAAACGCGAATACGCAAAAAGTGATGGAAAGTATTACGGCCGGATAAAGCATTATATTAACCAGACGCGATTTCATCTGGTATGAATTTTTAAGATTTTGCGCCAATATATTTAAAACGCCGGTAAGATCGGATGCCGCTTCGCCGCCCGCGACGCATTTAGCGAAGAGTTCTGAAAAAACTTCGGGCTGTTTGCGAACGGCCGCCGAAAATGACGCGCCGGCGATAATATCGTTTTTAATATTGATGACGGCGGATTTGAGCATTTTATTATTAAGATGCCCCTCGATAATATCGAGCGATTCAGGCATGGTAAGCCCGGCGCGCAGCAATGTTGAAAGTTCGCGCGCAAATAGCATGAGGCTGAAATCGTCCGGCCGTCTGAAAAACGATACCACGGCGGGCGTGCGATAAACGGGCTCCGCCGCGCCGGTTTCTTTTTCGACTAAAGCGACGAAACCTTCATTTTCAAAGGCTGAGGCCGCTTCGCGCTCGTCGGCCGCCTCGATTGCGGCGTTTTTTTTATCGCCGTTTTTAAGGATATAAGTGACTTTAAACTTCATAAAACTTAAATGGTGTTAAATCGATAACAACGGTATTTAAAAAGCATTTAAACGGTATTTAATACTTGACCGCTTTAAAAAACAACTTCCGATCGCGCGGATTAGCGCTTTCGATGGTGACGGCCACGCGTTCGCCGGCGGTAAAACGGCCGTGAAACCGTGCCTGAGCAGTAACGTGCAGGAAAACATCTTCTATTTCGATGCGCGCCCTGTCTTCGGTGGCCTCGATAACTACCCCGTCATAGGTGGTTCCGGCGTTTTGCTTCAGGTAAAAATAGAGCCAGTAATAATGACTTTCCTGTTCGGCCTCCGAAATAGAAGCGAGCGTGGGATCAAGATACATCGCCAGGTCTTTCATACGCTGCATATCGTAATAAGGCGGCTTATTAGCGGCAATCGCTTTAAGCTGGCGCTGATTGGCCAGATCGATATAGCGCCTCAGCGGCGAGGACGATTGAATATAACACGGCACGCCGAGCATTCCGTGCGCCGATGGCGTATATGAAGTTTCGGCGAAATTCATATTGCGCCGAATAACCCAGGCGGACGCGGCGTCGTAAGTTTTACCCGATTCTGCAAGCATTTTACGGTAATTATCGATAAGCGCCGGTTCGGAATAAGCCTTTGACGATTTGAAACATGCAGCCGCGCCGGCCTCAGACAATAGCGAAGCCGAAAGGCTGTTATATAAAACCATGAACTCGGAAACTATAATACCTGATTGGGCGTGCGTTTCAGATAACAGTTTAACGGCCGGCTCGCGCTCATCTAAATTTTCGACGAAGACTTCAGACTTTGGAAATGAAAGATTAAGCGCGCCGCGTGCCTCGCGCGCGTTTTTGCAATTGACCGCGATATCGAGTATCGATTTATAACCTTCCGCGCCGAAACATTCGAGGGCCGCTATGCGCCGGGGAGCTTCATCCGATTCGAGCTGCGCGTACAATTCGTCGATTTCATCGTATGAACATTTCTTAGTTACATTGATAATAGACGGCGCGAAAAACCACTTTAATATTCGCGACTCTTTCGAACACACCGCGATAAGCGATACCGCGAGACGGTCTTCGCCTTCGTTCAAACTCATCAGGCCGTTAGTAAGCTGCTGAGGCAGTATGTCTATCTTGCCTTCTGCAAGATAAACCGATGAAGCGCGCTGGTAAGCTTCCTGATCCAGTTCGCCGCCCGCGGCGATATATTCGGCCGCGTCGGAGACATGCACGAGCAATATTTTATAATCGCCGTAATCGGCTAAGCCGACCGCATCGTCGCAGCAGAGAGTATATTCGCTGTCGATGGTAACGCAGGATACTAAACGCAGATCGAGACGCGCACCGCCGCTGAAGCCGAATGCGGCGTCAAGCGCTTTAGTCTGATTAAATGTGCCGGTAAAGTAAAACGCATCGGATGCGCCGGATACGCCAGGGGCTGCTTCGCAGGCATAGTTTCCTGCAAATTCGTCGGAAGTGACCGCCTTGAAAAAATCGCCGGCTTCGATTAATTTAACGCCGCCGATAAAATCTTTTTGTGAAAGTTC
>CAYTCW010000186.1:3884-6834 GCA_964436235.1 uncultured bacterium | reverse complement strand
ATTGAGGGAGGGTTATAGGGAGGGAGAAAGGGTTGCTAACCTTTTCTCCCTCCCTATTTTAAAAAGTTATTTTGATAAAGAGAGTACGCCGATTTCGTAGTCGATTTTTTCGAGTTCTTTTAATTTGAGGAAAAATTCTTTCTGGCCGCTCGAGTTATTGGAAAGTTCGGCCAATTCAAAATTAGCTTCCGCATAGCGTTTTAATAGGGAAGACAATCTGGCGTTTTTAGCTTCGATAGCTTTCATGGCAGTCTCGCTTATCGCGAAGGAGGTGGCGGAAGTGCTTTGTGGTTGGGTATAAGAGGAGTTTTTAAGTATTTTGAATAAATTATGGATATCGTATATGAGATCGTTGTGTTTTTTAAGCGGTCCGTAAAATGAATGGATATAGGCGCCGGCGGTGAGAGCGCCTCCGGCGGCGGCTAAGCCTGATGATATCTTTGTCGGTTCGATTGCGGAGAAAACGGCGGCGAGTTCGGAAATTTTTTGCGTGACGCCGGCGGCATTTCTTTCATTAGCCGATATCTGGCTGATTTTTTGCGCCTGTTTTTTAATTTTATTAATTTCAGTTGTAATTATAGCGTTTTTTTCAGGTGTAAGGGGCGCAAGTTTTGAATTAAGGGCGGCGTCGCCGAGTTCGTCGATAAAGCGCTGGGTGCGGGCGTAAAAGCCTATTTCCGGGGTAAATGCCATAACGACGCGGCCGGCTGTTTTAATAGAGGCGGCCCTGATACCGCTGTTAAAAGAAGCGGAGGATGATATTCCGAGAGAGCGGGCGCATATATCTCCGGCGATCCAGAGGCAGACGGGCATAAATTGCGAAACGCGCTGCGGCATGTGCGGCGTAAGAAGGCCGATAAATCCTTTGCTGATATTGAAAGCGAGTTTGCGTATTCTTTCTTTTGCGGCTTCGTTGATTAACGAGGCGTTATTTGTACGGTTTATTCTGGCCGCCAGAGAAAATGCGGCCGCAGATGCCGAATAGCCTGACATGAAGATATCTTCTGAAAGCGAAAACGAAACGCCGGCAAGTTCGTTGACTGCATAAGCCGCCGCTATGATTGTTCTGGCGGCATCGGTATCGGCTTTGGACGGGGTTTTCTCGAGCCTTTCGGCGAATTTTTTTAATTTAGACGCGTCGAATCCTTTAAAACGCATTTCGGCGGTCAGATTGATTGGCGCGAGATTTAATTTAGGCCTGAATAGTTCGTAAGCTGCCAGGACGGCGTTATCTATTTGAGCCGTATTAATTTTAACGCACTCGAGTGCGTCGATGGCCGAGCGGAGCTGGTGTGACAGCGGCGCTGAGAAGGCCGATGAGGCATTCAGGCAAATAAAAATTATTGCGGTAAAAATGTAGATATACAAGTTTTTTTTCATTGTTTCCGCCTTTTTTTTGGATTATATTTTTATAAAAAATTATAAAAGGATAATAAACGCTAAAAAACACGAGTTAAAAATAATGCTCCTGATAAAATTTAAAAAGGATTGCCTGAATATAAAACTCAGTACAATTATACTACATTTTTTCAATAAAATTTTAATAAAAATACGACTTTTTTAATATTTAATCTATCTATTATTTTTTTGATGTTTTTTTAAGTAAAAATGTGTTAAAATTTATATCGTTTCAAAATAAAATCATTAAATAGAAATAAGAAAAGTAAAAAAATACAGAAAGTGTAAAAAATACGAAAAGTGGAAAAGCATCAAAAAATAAGGTAACCATATGATTTAAAAGAATTACGAAAAGTATTAAAGACATGAAAGAGATGAAAAGTATGAAAGATAAGAAAAGTATGAAAGCGACGAAAAATATTAAAGATAATAAAAAGTTGAAATCGAAATCGATAATGATAGTGATTGTATTTGCCGTGTTTTCTTTAATATCTGGGATTGCGTTATTGAATCTGCCTGTAGCGGCCGGGGCTGCGGGGGCGTCAGATGCGCTAAAGCCGACCGGGACGCCAAACGCGTCGATGAATGCGGCGATAGAGGCTGAGGCTGCGGAGGTTACGCGGGTGGCGGCGCCGGAAAAGGCGGAACCCCGGAAGGAGTCTTTAAGAAAATGGACCTTTATGGTGTATATGTGCGCGGACAATGATCTTGACGCGCGCGGGCCCGAAGACATCGCGGAGCTCGAACTTTGCGGTTCTTCGAAGGATGCGGCGATATTAGTTCAGCTCGACCGTGCGAACGGCCCGGCGCGCAGGTATTGTATCAATAAACGCGTTGCGGGAAGTCAGGAAGACGACTGGGGCGCGATATCTGAAATGAAAGATGAAATGGGCGAAGTCGATATGGGCGATCACAGGACTCTTATCGATTTTT
This sequence comes from uncultured bacterium, assembly GCA_964436235.1. GTDB lineage: Bacteria > Muiribacteriota > UBA9980 > UBA9980 > UBA9980 > UBA9980. Next base: position 4,503 of record CAYTCW010000186.1, on the reverse strand, counting down.
TCAGCTGGTCGGCGAAAAATTATCCGGCCGAAAAATACGCGTTAGTTATATGGAACCACGGTTCCGGCTGGAAATCGCCGGCTCGCGCCGCAGGCGCGACTAATTCCGAAAAAAAAGGAATCGCATACGATTTTGATTCTAAAAATAATATTTCGACGCCCGCTCTCGGCGAGGCGATGCGAGTTATACGGGATATCGCCGGAAAGAAGCTCGACATACTTATAATGGACGCCTGCCTGATGCAGATGCTTGAAATAGCCTATGAAGTAAAAGACGGCGTTAGTTATATTTGCGCGGCTGAAGATATCGAGCCGGACAGCGGAATGCCGTACTATCCTGTCTGCGAATTGATAAAGAAATACCCTCGGGTATCGGCTAAGGCGCTTTCAATTTTTATCGCCGGCGCGTTCGCCGATAAGTTTATTAAAACCGATACGCCTCATACTTATTCGGTAGTCGATTGCTCGCGCGTAGAGGCGCTTAAAACTGAGTTAGACGGCTTTTGCGCTTATGTGATCGAGCACGGCGACAAGCTGCGCGATATTATCAAAAAAAGTTCGGCGGCGGCCCAGCGCTTTACCTACAGGGATTATGCCGATCTCGGCGATTTTATCACCAT
>CAYTCW010000186.1:0-3784 GCA_964436235.1 uncultured bacterium | reverse complement strand
AAGCCGGAATGTATGATAAGCGATAAAGATGAAATATTAAGGCTTTTTAAAGCCGGAAAATATGCGGTAATTGCCATGTGCAGAAATAACGAGCCGTACGCGGTTACTTTAAGCTATGGTTATGATGAAAAGACCGATTCGATGTATTTTCATTCGGCGCTGAAGGGCTTGAAAATAGATTTTATAAAAGAAAATCCACGCGTTTGCGCGATTATTATCGAAGACCTCGGATATATTGAAAACGACTGTCAGCATAAATATAGCTCGCTCGCGGTTTACGGGAAAATGTCGGTGATCGACGGGCTCGATGAAAAGAAATACGCCATGGAGGCCATGTTCAATCACCTCGAGAAAGAGCCGCTTGAAATGAAAAAACGCTTCATCAAAAGCGATAAAACTTACGATAGTATCGCAATGATGAAGCTGGAAATCGAATCGGTAACCGCAAAATCCGGAAAATAAAGGGGCGGCCGGCCGTTAATGGTTAACTAACGAGGTCGGAGTTATAGGCCAGAGGCCTTCGATCTTTCCGCCGCTCATTGCCGTTAAAATGCTCCACATGCGCGCGCTTCTGTCGGTGGCGAGATTGAGCAGGTTGTCGTTGCCGTCTCTCGGAAATACCGATTTGATCGAAAGCAGCGCGCGTATAACCTGTTCGGCCTTTCCCGGATCGCGCGTGCCGAGCGGGTTTGAAAAGTGGGCGCGCCAGTCTTTGCGAGCGACGCCGAGTATCGTCGTTCTGTCTTTAAGCTGCTGTACTAAATTTCTTAATGAATTGAATCTTTTGACGCCGTCGCTGCCCGGATTATTTTTGATCCATTCGACGGCTTTCGGGCTGCCGAGTATGCCGTTTTCAAAAACCATGAGTGATGCGTAAAGAGCGTAATGCGAGTCCTGGACGCAGGAAATATCGGGACGCACCATTGAAACGCCGCTGCCGGCGCCGGTGCGATAAACCGCCATCATCATTTCCGTAACGCGCGAAAAGCCCTTTAAGGGATCGATCTTCCAGCCGGCGATATCGTAGGGCATGAGCTCGGGCAGCTGGATTATAGTGTCTGAAACGGGTATTGTGTACATCCAGCCGCGCTTTAGACTGCCCATATATGAATGCCACTTGTGCGCGCCGGATATTATGCCGGTGTTGTTATGGGCGTAAACTTGCTTGTATTCTATGTCGAAGCGTTTTTCACCGGTAAAAGGATCTATTATTACCGAGGCGATGCCGAAGGCGAAGTGGCCGGTTACGATGCCGAAAGCCTGAGCTCCGCTCTCGCCGGTCAGCGTGTTTTTGCGCCAGCCGAATAGATGCACGACTATAGAATAAGTGCCGATAGGCCAGTTCTTCCGAATATAATCGGCCGTGTCGCCTCCGTCGTTTCGGGCGTAGGTGAGCGGCGCGGCGGTTTCGGGCATGATAAGGGTGCTGCGTCTCATTCCGGGCGACATTTCCGAAAAATGTTTGCTGCTTATATATTTTTTGGCGTTTGCTTTACCGCCGAGATATTGCGAGGGCGCAAGCGAATTAGCGCCGCGCGGTTCGAGCGCCATTACTTCAAATCCGCCGGAGCGCGGAATTCCGTATATATAGTAACCGCCGTTATAGTTGAAGTTGGATTTTTCGATATCGACGGTTGAGGAAACTATATCTTTTTTTCCCGGTATATAAGTTCGGGGCGCTATGCTGACGGTTTCGGAAGGGCCGCTGAAGGCGCGAGCGGCCGGATTATAATGCGTCACGCTCCTGAAATTGCCGTTGGCGGCGCCGCTGAATTTGACGAGCGCGACGTGCGAACCGCATATCTGGACGGGTTCTTCATTGATATAAAGCGAGCCGTTTTGAAAGACGGGCGATTTAAGGGCGGCATAGACATCGTCTTCGGCGCGCGCGCCGGCGAGAGATTCGAGCGGGCTGACTTTTTTCCAGCCGGAAAGCCTCACGGGTAATAACAGTGAGTGTTTTTTGGCGGTTTCGACTTTTGCCGCATCGAAGTTGAGATCGGGACGCAGGCGCGAAAACCAGGCGTCTTCGGCCTTAGAAAGGTTCCAGCGCAGACGGACGGTTTTGCCTATAAGTTCGGGGCGCGGGCTGTTGTGAATTTCGAAAAGTACCGATCCGTCTTCGGTGCGAGCGTTTGCGGCGGGCAGGATAAGTCTTCCCGTCCAGGGCGCTATCGGTTTATAGCAGGAAATATTGGTTACGGCGAGCGCCTGCTGCGGCGCGGATGAAAGAAATAAAAACAGCGCGGCGGCCGTAAATATGATTAATGCGTAAAATCGTGTTCTGCTCATCTTAATGCTCCTTTGGTTTATAAGCCGGGCCGGCCGGCCCGCTGAAATTTTGGTGATATTAAGTTAAATTAAACAAATTAAACTAAGCTAAACAAAATTAAGCTAGACTAAGCTAAATTATTTAATAATTGACGCTTTTACATATTTTGTTATTGAATCGTGTATGCGGCTTATATTAGAGCCTATAAAAACCGAAACATCGGCGCCGGCGTAGCTCATTCTGAGGTTAATGGCGGCTTTGAAGTTTTTGAAGGCCGATATTAAAACCGCTTTTAATTCTTTATCGTTTTTAGCCGCGTCTATTGCGGCCGTAAATTCTTCACCCGCGAAAAATTCGCCGGTTTCGGGCGATCCCGGAATTACGCCCGGAACATGCATCCACACGGCATAATCGGCGTCTTTGTTGTAAAGTATTGTTTTTAGAGTGTATTTATTTAATACTTGAGTGTCTATGGCGCGCAGGATAGTATATGAAAGCCTGTCAACGGCGCCGCAGAGCGTTTTAGCTTTAGCCGATGATTTTTCCAGGTCGGCGCCCGCGAGTTTTATCGGAGCGTTCATATTTTTGACTGGCGGCAGCGCCTGGGCAATTAAACTGAAGCTGCGTAAAGTGCGCACGCATAACTGCGGAGTGGATACTCGCGGATTAGCGAGTGACTTGAAGAAATTTTTCCGGAATTTTCTTTCGCTGGTTAATACCGTGTTGAAGAGGTCGAAAAGGTTATTTATGCAGTTGTTTTTTAAAAGATCATATTTATTGTTAGCCGTATCGTTTCCGCAGGCGGCGGCAATAACGCTTTCAAGAAGTTTGGCCTTTTGCTGTTCATTGAAATTGAGCCTGAACGGAAATAGAGCTTTAGTTTTTTCTATAGAGCATACCTGCAGGTAGTCTTCGCGCGAGGACAGTTGATATACTATATACATGGGGTTTTCGGTCTGCGGCGTCCCGTATGAGCGCCCGAAGCGGTATTGCGGTTCGATGGAAAGTATCAGGCCGCGCGATACTTCGCCTTCAGTCGTGGTTAAAGGAGAGTCTTCCTCGAATTCGAAAAGAAGAAACGCGTGCGCGACGAGCCATTCGGGCGGGAAGGGTTTTAAAAAGAAATAGACGCTTTTAACCCTGGAGCTGTTTAAGACCGCTTTTTTCCAGACAGGTTTTTGAGTGTCATTATTTTCGAATCCCCATCTGATATTGCTCAATAAAAAACTTCCGTCGGGCCGGCGGTTTTCAAGGACCGGGTTTCGCTGGACGTCGGCCCATTTGAATGAATTATAGCCGGGTTCCGCGGCGGCGGAGGCGGGCGCGGTAAAGAAGGCCGCGCAGATCAAAGAAAAAAACATGATGTAAATCGCTATAAAACCTGTATTTGTTTTTATCTTCATTTATATGCTCCTTTTTTAAACTTGTTTTATTTGCAGAACATTATACCATGAAAATATAATTTTTGTTTCATGAAATTTGCGACATTTTACTTTTTGACCGTTAGTTATT
>CAYTCW010000185.1:0-6974 GCA_964436235.1 uncultured bacterium | reverse complement strand
CCTAATTTTATTATACAAGAGAGGGCCATTGGTCCTTTCTATTCCCCCGTCGCGTTCTTCGTTCTTCGGTCTTTGTTCTTCGTTTTTCGTTTTTAGTTTTTCGTTCCAGTTTTAATTTGATATTCGTCTGAATTGTTTGTTTTAATTGATCTCGTTTATTTTAGAAAGCACCGAATTAATTTTTTCGTATTCTTCTTCGGATAGTTGTTGTTGGATCAATTTAGCTTTAAGCATAATGCTTATCGATTTAAGTGTCGTTTTAAAGGGTGCGCGCTGGCCGGGTTCGGTTTTAGCGGCATCGAGGCATAAGTTAAGAGTCGAGTCGTAGTTAGAGTTATTGATATCGGCGATTATGCTTTTTTCGGTAAGTTCGATATTATTTAGAGCGGCGGCGGTATTTTTATTAACATCTTCAGCGGCCGCGTCGGCTTTAAGCGCTTTAAGCGCGCCTGCTACTTTGAACGGGAGCAGTTCGACGGCTTTAGCTATGAGCGCGGCGCGATTTTGAACGCCGCTGACGGCTTCGAGGCCGAATGCAAAGTACATCGCGCGGTATTTACCGTCGTTAATGAGTACTGCGGCTACTTTTTGGTTGTCGTATTTAAGAATCGGCACGGCGCCGGTAAGCGGAACTATGCTGTCGATGAAAAGCTGGTTATTAAGCGCGTCATCGCCGTTAAGTGTAAAGCCGGCCTGGCTGAAGATATCGGCTCCGGTTAAATTGAGCGAGCCGCCGCTGTCGTCGCCAAACTGGCATTTAAGGTAATTTATGTAAAAATCGGAATCGCCGATCATGGCGCCGACATCCTGACCGCTAATGCAGAGTGCGCCGCCTGTTTTAAGGAATGATAGAAGCGTTTCGGTTTCCTGGCGGGTTATTTTATTTGTGAGTGATGAGTCGGAAACCGCTCTGAATATGACGCCGCCATTTTTATATTTATCGAGTAACTGCCGGCATATCGGTCCGTCGTTAGCGATGCACCAGCTGTCGAAAGGCAGTTGCAGCGATTTAAAGGCGTCGGCATATTTAGCGGCCACATCGGTTTCGTTAGCGCCCTGAACGAAGAGGATATCGGCGGTTTTAACGAAAGGCGCGCGGACGGTAAATGTGAGGCGCGCGATGCGTATATTTGATGCTGCGGCTGGCGAGTAAAAAATTTCGAAATCGACCTGCTGGCCGATTTGAAGTGTTTTAGCGCTTTGTGCGTTGAATTTAACTTCGATTTCGGCGCCGGGGTTGATGGAAGCGGCCGTGAATGAATCGTTTGTGATTTTTATTCCGGCGGCGCGGGTTACGAGTGTGAAGCGGGCATTTTTAGCCTCGCGCGAACCGGCGTTATTGATTTTAGCGCGCAGTTCAAAGTTATCGTCGGGCGAAAGGCGGCCGTCGCCGTTAGCGTTATATATTGCAGATGAAAGATGGATGAGCACTTCGGAGTTCTGCGGGTAGAGGAATGTTTTGATGAATTTTTTCCAATCGCACGCCGCGCTGAATTTAAGCGAGTCGTATTGGCTGCTATATTCGCTCATGGGAAAGTAAACGGAAACGCCGCGGGCATTTCTGAAGTGCGGGCTATTGGTTTTGCAGAGCAGAATGAGATTTTTAAGTTTAGCTTTAAGTTCGAGGGCGGCTTTATTAAATTGCGGCGTTAAAATCTTATTTTCGAGCAATTCGACAAAGTGCATGAAATCGACATAATCGGCATCGTCAAAACGCTGCACGGCCGAGAGGGCATCTTTGACGGCCGGTATGTAAACGGGATTGGAAGCGGCGCGTACCAATGAGTTGATTGCATCGAGTGTTCCGGCGGTTTGCGACAGATCGATAGCGCCCATGGTGACGGGTAAAAATTCGTTTTCATCGTCGTTTCTGGCCGTGGTATTGGCTTGTGATGATTTACGGTAGGCTTCGACATATTTATTGACTATTAATTTAGCCATCTCGCGTGTGGGAACATTGTAGTATTTATTGAAGGCATTGACCATTTTGATATGGTTCCAGCCGAAATCGGGCGTTACTTCTTCGGAGGCGACCATATATTTAGCGGCGCCTTCGAGTTCGCAGGCTACTTCTATCATGCTCATAAGGCAGGCGTCGAACCATATTATATCGAAGCCGTTATTGAGTCCGGCGGCTGCCGCGCCGCGTTTAATAGCGCCGCTTAATTCGTTGAGGGTGATCGAGCTGCGTGAAGTGTCGTCGTATGAAATCGAGCGGGTCCAGTCGCTGTCGTCAAAATTGATGAAGCCGCGGCCCGTTTTAATTTTTTTAGATGTATTTTCGCCGGTGGAAATAGCTCTTGCAAACGATGCGTTTTTATTGACGGCGAGGTTGTTATAGTAATGCGCGGGTTGGGTGTAAAGTGAACTCAGGTATTTATTGCGGATATTTTTAGTTTTGCGTTTATCGCTCGAGTCGATGGCGCGTGATATCTGGTCGTATGGTATAGTCTTCCAGCCGGAGCCGTGGCTCCATAAAACGAGCATATATCTTTGAGCGGGATAATTTTTAATGCCCCACTCGATAAAATCGGAGAGAGTTTTAGGATCGCCGCTGTTAACGGATGAACCGAGTTTCATAACTACGGGTGAAGTTATTTTAACGCGGTCGTTATCTTTTTGGATTTTAATTCTAACTGCTTCGCCAAAGTTATTTGCGCCGTCGTTATAACCGAATTGCGGCCGGTCGAGCTGAATGATTAAGTTGATATTAGGCGCAGGTCCGGCGGCTTCCATTTCATTGATATCGAAAAGCGCGTTTTTTTCGAGGTCGTTATCGGCGGATAGAAAGGATAAAATCGTCCAATCGGCTATAACGGCGGGTGTGGATGCGGTTTGCGCACCGGCTGGAACGAGCGTGTAATTGAGCGAAATCGCCGATATGAGTGCGGTTAAAAATAGTTGAAATAAGGAGGTTTTAAAAATATTGCGGATTTTTTTCATACTCGATTCTCCCCTCGTATATTAAAAAAATTATAAACATTAAAAATGAAAATGCGCATAAATTTTGAACTTTATAATTATGCAATACAATTATATTAAAAATATGATTGAAAGTCAAGAAAATGACGCAAAATGACTGAAAATTAGCAGAAAATGACTTTAATAACGGGGCGGTCAATAGTCGATAGTTTGATTTTTTGGGGGAAGGGAAGGAATGGAAGGGAGGGAGAAAAGGTTAGCAACCCTTTCTCCCTCCCTATGCCCCACCCTCTATCTGCAAATTGCCTGACGCTTTTTTGTTTGTTGTCGATAGTTTTTTCCGTAAGGGCTTTATCTCATTAAGACGATAGAATCTTGCCTTTAAGTCTTTTCATGCTCTCGTTTGCCATTCATTCATTTACCCATCTATATTATTTATTATTTGTTTCTTTTACTTATTTTCCTGCCAGCTTGCTTGTTTGGGGCTGTCTAGAAAGGTAAATTTCGAAAGAGCCCTTTTTTTATCTTGTATTTTTATTTTACATTACATCGTCAATTATTATTTGATACAGAACAAATATAAAATCTCGATACTATTTTTCGATATATTCATTTGAACTAATATACTACTTCCAGCGACCTTTTTAGACAGCCCCGTAGCATTAACGGTTTTATCGTATAATAAATAAACGGCTCGCGGTATGAAACTAATGTAAATCGAGTTTTAATAAAACAGGTTATATCAAGCCATGTATTTGTAATCGATGAGGAAATTCATGGAGTGTAGAAAAAATCCTCGAAAAATTTGTGGAATTAATCATAAAAATTAAGTTAATGCAACAGGCAAAAGTGTGGAAAAAGTCAAAGACATCCTGAAAAACCTTGTTAATTATTGCCTTTTAAATTTTGGCACGCCTCTTGCTTTTGAAGATGGTGTAAAAAAATAAAAACAAAATACAAAAATAAACTAAACCAAAATAAACTAATTAAATTAAAGTTAAAGTTAAGGTTAAATTAAATCAAAAGAGTATAATTAAAAGGAGGAATGGTTATGAAAGTTATCAGATGGACAAATCCTTTAGGTGAATTAATGGGAATCCGCAACACTTTCAAGAATTTTTTAAGCGACGATTTTATGAAGGACATCAAAGAAAACGCAGACTTCACTCCCGGTATCGAAATAATCGAACATGAAGACAAATGGAACATAAGCGCAGAGCTTCCTGGCATTAAAAAAGAAGATATTAACATTCAGCTCGAGGACGGACTTTTAAAGATATCCGGCAAGGTCGAAAACAAAAAAGAAGTAAAAGAAAATAATTACTACTATAACGAACGCAAATACGGCACTTTCGCAAGAACCATCGAAGTTCCGGACGAAGTTAAAGCCGATGAAATATCCGCTGAATATACCGACGGCGTATTATGCGTATCCATACCTAAACACGAAAAACCGAAAGAAGTCAAAAAAATAGAAATTAAATAAAAGTAATGGTAAAAGCAATACTAATACCACTAATAACAATACGGATAAGTACATAATTAGTTAACAGGTGAATAAATTAAAAAAGAGGCGTTCAAGAGCGCCTCTTTTTTGTTTGGTAAAAATTGGTTTAAAAATCAAGCGTCGAATTTTAAAATGCTTTCGGTTCCGTTGTGGCTTTTAATCGTGTAAGTACCGTGCAGTTGTTGAGCGAGGATCGATATAAGCATAAGGCCGAAGCCGCTTGAATTGCCGCTTTCGAATCCTTCAGGCAGGCCGCGGCCGTCATCGCTTATGATCAGAGTTATATGGTTTTCGACTTTATCGAGGATAATTTTAATATGACCGGTCTTGCGGCCTATGAATGCGTACTTCATTATATTTGTAAGAAGTTCGTTGATGATCAGACCGACGGTGAATAATTTATTTGAAACGAGATTGAACTCGGTGATTTGCTTGTCAAGTGTAATTTCGGTGTTACCGGAAAAAAGCGCGACGATTATATCGGCAAGGCTTTCCGTGTAGTTTTTGGCCGATAATTCTTTATATTCATCGCTTATCAAAAGTTTATCGTAGAGAACACACATGCTCTTAACGCGCGCGACCGAGTCGGTAAGCACCGATTTTACCTTCGCGTCAGCGCTCGACTGCGCCTGCAGCGATAGAAGCCCCGCAATTGTTGTAATATTGTTACGGATGCGGTGATGAACTTCTCTGAGAAGGGTTTCTTTATCGAGCAGCTGGCGTTTGATCTCTTCTTCGGCTGATTTTTGCGCCGTGATATCGTTGATCGAGCCGAAAAATCCGGCTACTTTACTTCCGCAAAAGTGCGGAACGAGAGTAACTCCGACGAAACTTTCCCTGCCCTCTTTATCGAGAGTGCGGTTTTCAAACGATACTACCTCGCCATTGAGCGCTCTGAGGTAATTTGGAAGCGCTCTTTCATATACCGGCTCGGCGAGGATATCGCTGATCTTTTTGCCTTCGAACTCCTGTGGAGTAAGGCCGTACCAGTCGGCGTAAGATTTATTGACCATTACGAAACGAAGATCGGAGTCGATATAGGTCAGCAGCGCGCGAACGCCGTTTAACATAAGCGTAAGTTTTTCATTTTTAGCCCGAAGACATTCTTCGGCTTGTCTGCTGCGGACAAGTTCGTCTTTTAATTTTTGATACATAATTATCCAATCACCGCCGGCTTCACTCATTGACAGCCCGCGTGCGTTCTGCCGTTTGGTCCGAGGCCTAAAAAAACGCACAATATAAAAGAAGAAGCCCGGTAATTCATGGTATCACAAAAGAGCTTGCATTTCAATAAAAAGTGAAAATTAATGTAAAAAATATTTATAAATATTATTAGTAAATATTTTTTAAAAAAATAAATTATACTGAACTTTTTTTGTTAATTTTAGTATAATATACTAAGATTTTATAGACCGCTATCCGGGTTGGCGTACTGAAATATTGTATATAAAGTTAGTTTAACCCTTAATTAGACGGTGTTTTTTATAAAAAAATCAAATTATTAATATATTCGGGGAGGAATTTTTATGAATCGTGTCTTAAAAAAAATATCCTTACTTTTAATCGTCTTAATTGTATTTATAGCCGCGGCGGCCGTAAACGCCGAAGCCGCAAATAAAGGCGCGCCAAAATTTTATTCGCCCGGCTCTACCAACTATACCGCGCCGACCGCATATACCAATCAGGGCGGTATCGACCCGACTAAAAGCTCTTCAGCTACCCGTATCCAGAAACTGCTCGAAAAAATTGATTCAAGTGAAATATCTAAGGATGCGGCTGAGTCCGATTCGACCGGCGGGGCGGTTTCCTACGACGGCACCGCCGGAGTGAGCGGCCTGGAAACTTCCGAAACTAATATCGGCGGAATTAATATAAAATCGCTTTCTAAAAATACGGCCGGACTTTCATCGGCCGGCGGTTTTTATACGGCGCCCCGTCAAAAAGGCGTTCTAACCGATAGCGCAGCCGGCGTTAATTTTTTTGCAGGTATTAAATCGGAAAACTTATCCGTTTCTTCGAGCCGCGCCGGTGTTACTAAAAGTTACGCGTCGCCAATGCTCGGCGCCGACGCCGGCGCGGACGGCAAGCTGTATCTCGGGCGTAAAGGCGTTGAAATAGAAGGCAATGCTTCGGCGCGCGCCGGCGCGTGGGCCGATGCCGGAGTCAGCCACCAATTCAAGGCGGCCGGCGAAAATATAGGCGATATAGGTTTTGCCGGCGGCATAGGCGCTGGACTGGCGGCCGGCGTGGGCGCCGGAATCGCGCTTCGCACCGATAAGGTCGGGCTTTCAGTTAAAGTAGCCATAGGACCGGTCAGGGGAAAATTGAGCGTTAATATCAACCCGGAAGGTATCTGGCGCGCGGTGAGTAAACAATTTAATAAACCCGAAGCCAAAGCCGCTCCGTCAGCAAGAATAAAGGAGTAAAAGAGTAAAAGAGTGAGTCGATAAAAAAACGAAAATCAATGGAATAAAAACCGTTTCAAGACCGCGACGGGGGAAAAAGAAAGGACTAATAGCCCTCTCTTTTTCCCCCGTTTCCCCCT
>CAYTCW010000184.1:0-7101 GCA_964436235.1 uncultured bacterium | reverse complement strand
CATGCGTGCGCGCGACTGCGTAGCTATAATGGCACTTTCATAACTTAAACTCATGGCTCGCGGTAAAACAATACAGTAAATCGATACGATAATTATGCCGTTAAAAATAAAACGAACAAATATGTTTTATAATACCGTTGTATAGTAAAAGTTGTTATACTTCAAAGCCTTACCGCAAGCCGCAATATTAATTTCCGGCGGTGCGTAAATGCAACGCCTTTGCGCACGCAACGCGTGCGCGAAGGCAAAATCAACAAAAGGCAGGGAAAAAGTTAATGGCATGAAAGATAAAGATAAAAATAAAGATAGACATAAATATAAAGATGAAAATTAAAAGAAATAAAAGAAGTGAATATAATACAGAAGTGCAGTAATTTTGTAAAGAAATAAAAAGAAAAACTTAGAAGCCGGCAGAAAAAGCCGCCCGAAATAAAAAGGCTATGATAATAGCATTTTTATTTCGATGCTGCAAAACTGCGCAAATGCGGCATACGAAGTATGCCGTATTTGCGCAGTTTTATATTCAGGGAGAGTAAAGGGGGAACGGGGGATAAGAGAGGGCCATTGGTCCTTTCTTATCCCCCGTCGCGATCTTATTTCTTTTCTTCTTCGGGCGATATTAATTTAGTTATCGCGCCGAGTTTATCGACGCCCGCCTGTTCGGTGGCGAGTTTATTTTCATTCATTATTTCTTCGTAAATTTCGCTGCGGTAGATAGAAACGTTTTTCGGGGCTTTTATTCCGATTTTAACCTGATCGCCCCTGATTTCCACGATCATTATTTCTATGTTATTTCCGATTATAATGCTCTGATTATGCTTTCTGGTCAGCACTAACAAATAAATTCCTCCCGTCCGGCTTATATTCAGTAATTAATATATTTCCGATTGATAATCGATCGATTCCGCTATTTTTTTTCGGTAACGGCAGCGGCGGAACCGGAGCCGTTAGACGGATTAGTCGAATCGCCGGAATCGGATTTCTCAATTTTTTCGGCTATATTTTTACCCGAATTAACCATAGCGGCAAAATTCGTAACCAGACGGGCCGTATTTTTTTTCAATTCTTCTATAATGTAATGCTTGACCTGATGTTCGGGGTTCGACGAAATAACCTGCGATCCCATACGGTTAACGGCGTTAATAACTATCGGGCCGCATAAATTAGCCGATATTTTAGCGGGATCTTCGGGTATTACGACTATCGAATAAATAATAACGTCTTCCGGCGTTCTTATTTTAATGCGGTCAACTACGTCGTCGGATATTTCGAGAGAATAATTAAACATGAATGAAACCGGCTCTACGACAAGAAAACAAACGGTAGGATCCTGAGTTGACTGGAGCCATTTAAACATATTATCCTGGCCGTGAGGTATCAATATATACTTAGTTAATTTTTCAAAGCCGAGCATTCCATCGACTAGCGTTATAATTTTATTATCTTCGATTTCGATTTCTCCGAAAAACTTACTCTGGATTTTCACGATAACCGCTCCCTTTATCTTTTTATAATAAACAAATTTTTGTTATACTAAAACCCTTATAAAAATTATTTTTTAAATTATACAACACGGTCTGCGCATTGTCAATTAAAATAATCTTTTAAATAATCACCAAATAGTTAAGGGGCTGATAATCAGCCCCTTTATTTATTGACCGTTTATTTGTTACTGGTTCATATAAGAATTACATACTTTAAGAGATTCTTCGAGTTCGGCGGCAAAATCGCCGGATGAAAATATGCTTTCGCTCATTTCGGGCGCTTTTTCACTCACCGCTTCGCCGGCGAAAGCCGAAGTGAGATTATCGATAACTCTCGGCGCGTTAGCTTTTAATTCATCGATTATATAATGCTTGACGCTGTATTTAGCATCCATTACCACTACCTGCTCGCCCGTAAAATTCGACACGTTTAAAACGAGGGGACCCGAAAGATTCGCAGATATTTTGAGAGGATCTTCAGGAACGGTTACTAAGCAATAAACTGCCACGTCTTCAGAGGTAGTGATATTCAGCGCGGCAACGGTATCGTCGCTTATTTCAATAGAATAATCGAACATAAAAGACATCGGCGTGGTAATTAAAAAACATAAGAACTGGTTTTCAACCGACTGAAGCCAGCTGAAGTTATGGTCTTTTTCATGCGGTATGATAATATACTTACGAAACATTTCAAAACCCATGAGTCCGTTTTCGAATGTTAAGATTTTACTTTCGTCGATATCCGCTTCACCCCAGAATTTAGTTTTAATCATCATATTCACCATCTCCTCGTATATTAATATATATGTTCACAATAATTATATAAATTTTTATTTTATTTATTTTTCAATTTCTGTTTCTATTTTAAATTTTTATTTCTATTTTAAAAAGTCTAATAAAGACTGCTGGTTGACACGCGCGCTTATCTGAAGTGCGCTTCTGTATATTAAATCCACCGTGTTAAGCTCTACTACGGCTTTTTCAAAATCGACGCCTTCGGTTTCGCTTATTATCTTATTGATATATACTTCGATTTCTTTATTGCGGGCGGTGCTTCTATCGACTCTTGAAAGCGCGCTGCCGGTTATTTCACGCATATCGGCGATATGGTTTATCGTTTCGTCCAGCTTGGCCAATCCGCTTTTATTTATATCCGAGCCTATGCCCGAGCCGCCGGCCTTCAAATTGTTAGCTAAGCCTTCTATATCGCCGTTAAAAAGCTGGTCTCTTATTTCTATTAATATATCAAATATCGACTGACCGTTTTCTGAAAGCCTTTGTATACCAACCCTATTATTATTATCGACAATTTTTTCCTCTTTTATAGACATTTTTTCCAAAAAATTCGAACTATCGGTCAAATCGATAGCGGCGGCCGAGTCAAACACTATCTGGTTATTGGAATTTACATACGCATTAACGCCGGCAACGCTCACGCTTATCCTCCCGGCTACGGCTGAAAGAGTATCTGACGCCTTATATTCTACGCCCACGCCGTTGACGGTTAGAACGCCGTCATTGACGCCAATCGAGCCTATATTACCCGCAAGCATAGGCGAAGTAAGCGTCTCGTCCGAACTCATCGTAAGGCCGTCGCCGCTTAAATTGAATTTAAAACTTTTAATAAACTCGGAAGTGCCGTCGGCTATATTCAGCGGCTGGCCGTTAGTTGATTTAATGACGAATTTACCGTTTTCAATCGAAGCGGATGCGTTCAAGCCTGGCAGAGCGTTTATTTTCGCCGCTACATCGTTTAAAGTTTCGCTATATGCGTCTATGATGCCTATATTCTGGCCGTTTATATAAAAATTGCCGTTTTTAACCCATTCGTTTTTGGCAAGCGGAGAAGCTCCGACCACGCCGTCAGAGACCATTGTAGCGCTTAAATACCTGCTGCGCGGCATGGCGAGTTTATTCATAAGGCCGCTCGAATCGCTTTCTATCGTCATGCTGCCCGCGCCTTCGAGCGTCAATCTGCCGTCTTCAATTTTAGCATACACATTTTTAACGGTTTCATTTATCTTTTTTGCGACATCCTTCAACGAGTCTTTATTTACATCGACGGTTACCATGCGGCCGTTCAAGTAAAAATAGCCGTTCTGGACTCCTGAAAGTTCCGGCTGGAAAGCGATCTTGCCATCGGTGTCCGAGACATCCTCTACCGACTGCATTTTTGAATTCAAGCCCGCTATTTCTAAAAAATTGGTTTTAGTCCTCGGCATTCCGGTAGCGCCTTCGACTAAAGAAAACTGATTGGCCGCGCCTTTTTCGCGTGATTCGAGCAGCAATCTGTAACCGCCGGCATCCTCGACTATTTTAGCCGACGCTATCTGCGAACCGCGGTTGATTTTATCCGCTACGGCCTGCAGGCTTTCATTTCCATCGATCTTTACTATTTCTTCATAACCGCGGCCTTTTATGGTAAAATACCCGGCCTTTAAATTATCGGCCGCGGGCGCTTTGTTTATATCGGTAAAAGTCTTAGCGCTATATACGCTCTGGCCGGTCACGTTCATAAAAGCCGTTTCGCCGTTTATGCTGCTTACTATCTTCGAATTCTGGCTTTCGTTCATTAATAACTCGGCTTTATCGCCGTTATAAACGACTTCGTTAATATTTGAAACGCTGTCGGCGCCCGTGCCTATGCTGAAGTTGCGCCCCGCGCCTATAGTAAAGGAAAACGGCATCTGATTTATCGCGGAGCCTGAAAAAGCATATCCGGAAGCGGTTTTAAGATTGGCGTCCGAAATTATCTGTTCGAGCAGAGTCTGCACTTCATTAGCTATAACGTCGCGGTCGCCCTGATTGAGCGTTCCGTTCGAGCCCCTTACCGCGAGTTCTTTCACGCGGTTCAATACATTGCTGACGCTGCCGAACGCCGCGTCGGTATCCGACAGGTTATTTTTAGCATAAACTAAATTATTATTATAATATTCAATACTGCTTTTTTTAACCGTCATCTTAATCGAATTAGCCGCGCCGAGCGGATCGTCGGAGGGGCGCAATATTCTTTTACCGCTTGCGATCTGCTGCTGCAGGTCGTTTAACCTTTCATTATGCGAGGTCACGTTATTTAACGACATATTTATTTTCATGTTATTGGTGATTCTCATTTTTTCCCCTCCTTAATCAGCGCATTAGCCGGTTAATTATAGTATCGAGCATTCCGTCGATAACGTTTATCATTCGAGCGGAAGCGTTATAAGCATGCTGGAATTTCATCATATTAGATATCTCTTCATCAACGGATACGCCGGAAACCGATTCTTTCTTTAATTCCAGATTATTTAATATGCTTACCTGAGTTTTATTCATTTTTTGCGCGGCTTCCACCTGCGAACCTATACTAAATACTATCTGGCTATATTTATCCGTGATCGTAGAGCCGTCGCTGAAAACCGTTTTCGATTTTAATTCAGTGAATTTTAGCGCCGTCGTGTTATCACCCGCACCCTTAGCGCGGATAACGCCAGTCTGGCCGTAATAATCTTCATCCATGCCGGCCGCCGCAAATTTTGACGGATTATTTTTAATTTCAGCGCTTATCGAAAAACTATTTATTATCTTCTGCGGCGAATCTAATGCCGAACCATTAAGCGCGTTGAAAAAATTTCCGCCTGCCTGGCCGCTTAAATCAAAACCGGAAGAATGAATATCGTTAAATTCAGACGCAAAAGTTTTTACGAACTCAGCTATTTTTTCTAAATATCCGGGGGCCGCCTCGTCGCGCACCGAAAGCAGAGCGCCTATTTCGCCGCCCTTTAATACCGGTTTCGCCGTTATTTCAGCCGAACCGACGGAATTAAGAGTCAATTCCACGCCCGCTATCGCCTCTTTTACTTTATTGACCGGACTTGAATATTGCTCATTATTTATCGTAAACGACGCATCTCTGCCGCCTGATTGAGTAACGCCGCCAACCGTGAGCTTCGTCTGCGGCGATTTTAAAAGGCCGAGGCGGTTTAATAAATTATCGGCGCGATCTTCTATTTCTATTTTTGAAACGCCGTCTTTAGAAGTCAGCGTCAGCGAATATGCCCCGTCAGAGCCGCGCGTAACCTTCGCTGCGACCGTTTCAGAAACCGAATTTATTTCGGCGGCTATCCTGTTTAAAGAATCGGTCTGACCCTGCGCGATAGTTATCCTCGACCCGTTTACCATGAAACTGCCGGAAATATTCAAACTTTCGTCGGCGTTGCTTATCGCGGGCTCAGGTTTCGCGCTGACGGCGCTTATAAGCCCTATTTTTTCAAATAAATTTGATTCCATGTCCGCAAGCGTTATCTTCGAAGCCGCACCCGTCTCATTGGAGGTAAGAGTCAACTTGCCGCCCGAATCTATTTCGGCGCTTACGCCCGCCGCGCTCGCGTTTATTAAATTTACCAATCCGCCAAGCGTGGTCTTTTGAGCGTCAATCATTATCTCGGCGCCGTTTATCGAAATCCGGCCGCTTTTTACTCCGAATCCCGACAATAAAGAGTTTTTATCCATATCATACGATTTTGAAAATACCCGATATCCTTCGGCTAAACTTTTTACGCTGATATCATAAACGCCGTCAGACGCCGCGGATGAAACGATCGCATCGACCGTCTGCGGGGACGAACTAACACTGAAAGCGCCGCTTTTCCATTTTAAAGATAAATTGCCTTTAGAATCGGCCTCAGTCTCGATCTGATCATAAGAACCGCCATTTACCAATGGATGGCCGTTTAAACTTATAACCGCATCGTCTAAATCGCCTGAACGCGAAACGCTTATGGAAGCGAGTCCTGATAATTCATTTATCATCCGCGCGCGCTCGTCCCTTAAATCGTTCATCTTAAAACCGGATTTTTCGAATTTAGATATCTGTGAATTAATTTCAGCGATGCTTTTAGCCAGAGTATTGAGCTGGTCGACTTTTTGCGCCAGTTCAGAATTCGCGGACGCTTTAACTTCGATAATCTGCGCCGCGGCGGATTTAACTGCGTCGGTAAAAGCCTCTCCGGCCTGCACCATAGCGAGTCTTGTCGTCTGCGACTGCGGCGAGTTCGAAACGTCTTCGGCCGCTTTCCATAATTTATCCATAATCCCGCGCAAACCGGCGTCGGAATTATCGCTTAAAAATAGCTGTATTTTCTCTAAGTAATTTTGATTGGTGTCCCAATAAGAACTGACTTCGTTTTGAAGCCTTATCTGAACGTCTATATAAGTGTCGCGGATCTGGCGGATCTCGCTTACGTCCACACCGCTGCCTACCTGATTGGATATATTGGCGGGGGCGGCCGTTTTAAATAATACTTCCTGCCTGCTGTAGCCTTCCGTCGAAGCGTTGGCCACATTTTGAGATACGACGGTCAGCGCGACCTGATTCGCCGTTAATCCCTTTTTCGCGGACTCGAATAATGAAAAACTCGATATACTCATGATAAACCCCCACTAAATAATTAAAGCGCCTCTTTATATTTATCTTTTGCGCCCGGCTGCGGTTAATAACTCCAGCGTTTTCACTCGCTTTTATCTCCCTATTACTTATATCGGTATTATTTTCGCAAGGTTTAATTTTATTAAGGGAGGGAGAAAAGGTTGGCAACCCTTTCTCCCTCCCTTAAACCCTCCCACTTTCTGCAAATTG
>CAYTCW010000183.1:0-7138 GCA_964436235.1 uncultured bacterium | reverse complement strand
GCTTTATCAACATAATTGTCGAAAGATTTTATTTCTTCCATAATGTCAAGCTCCCATTATTGCGGATACGAAAAACTTATCGACCGCAACGATCATATAAGCTGTATATACCCGCAACAAGTAACTGTTACGCGGTCAATCCCCTTGTCCGGTAATTCAAAGTTACCGAATCGTCGGGTTTTTACAGTTTATATTGTTATATTCAATTAACGGCAGCTTAACTTATATATTTTATCTATTTGTTTATCGAAAATATCTATTTCCGTTTTTATTTTATTTATAACGGCGGAATTATCTCTGATTCCTTTTTTCAGCATAGTTTCGAGCTCCGCGGCTGTTTTGCTTATTTTTAAAGCCGACAGATTTAAGGCGTCTTCTTTGAATTTACAGATTATTAATTTCATAAAATTGATATCGTTTTCCCGGCCGGCTTCTTCGATTATATTGATATAGCCTCTGGCGTTATCTATAAAATCTCGGAGCTGTTCGAATGCCTTTTTATCTAAGGCCGAAAATTTAGCTATAAAACTATCGCGATCGAATATTTGATTGCTGCGGCCGTCGTTTGAATCTTTTTCCGCATTATTTTGATTGCCTGTTTCGTTTAAAAAAGTTTCAGCAGTTTTTTGTTTATTTTCACCGCCGGCTTCTTCGCCGTTTTCTTTAAGGTTTATATCCGGCTGTAACTTCTGGTTTTTATAGTTATTTACAACGGCGCAGACGGTTTTAGTCAGTTCCGGCAGGACTATGGGCTTAGCCAGATAAGCGTTCATTCCGATCGAGTAGCATTGTTCGATATCCGATTTAAGGGCGCTTGCGGTAAGCGCTATTATGGGAGTGTCTATGTTCCGTTTTCTTAAAATGCTCGTGGCTTCATAACCGTCCATGACGGGCATACATACGTCCATTAATATCAAATCGAATTTTTCGGATGCGGCTTTTTCTACGGCTTCGGCGCCGTCAACGGCCTCGGTAACTTCGCATCCTAATATTTTCAACATTTTAACTCCGAGAGTTAAATTCATTTCGCTGTCATCGACAATCAGCGTTTTTAACTTCATTTTTTTCATTTCGGCTCTCCAGTCGATGTGATCTTCGGGGTTAACATGAGCCTTTTCCGCAGAGGCTTTTTTGAAAGGCAGCGTGAAGTAAAAACAGCTTCCTTCGTTTTCGCGGCTTATGATATTTATGCCGTCACAGGCGCCCATGAGTTTTACGAGTTTATTAGATATTGCAAGCCCTAAGCCGGTGCCGCCGTATTTGCGGTTGTGCGAGGTCGCGGCCTGAACGAAGGGTGAAAATATTTTTTTTTGATTTTCTTCACAAATTCCTATTCCTTCGTCGATTACCGATATTTTGATTTCGCAGTTTTTATCGTTGTTTTTAACGGCGGCCGCGGTTATTTTGATGGATTTACCTGTCGGCGTGAATTTAACGGCATTATTGACTAAATTTAAAACTACCTGTTTGATTCTCGTAACGTCGCCGAGTAGAGGAATTTTACATATTTCATCAAAATCTGTGGTTATAGTCTGCGATTTTTTTTCGGCCTCGAATTTGATAATGGCTAAAACCTCGAGAATAGCTAATTTTAAGTTGAATTCGGTTTCTTCTATTTCGATTTTATCCGCTTCTATCTTTGAAAAATCGAGTATATCGTTGATTAAATTAAGCAGTGTGTTGGCGCAGGTTTTAATATTATTTAAATATCCGCTTTCCTGCGCTTGGATTGCCGCCGCGGTTGACAGCAATTCGGAAAATCCGATTATCCCGTTAAGCGGCGTTCTTATTTCATGGCTCATATTGGCTATGAAGTGGCTTTTGGCTAAGTTGGATTTTTCTGCCGATTCCCGGGCGTCGTTGAGGTTTACTTCCATCAAATAACGGTCGGTTTCGTCGATGGCGTAGAGCAGATAAATTTCTTCGTAGATGTTTTTAAGAAATATATTGAATATCTTATCGGAAATTTTTACTTTCTTAACGCGCGCGATACCGCTCGGCGTATCGTATTCGAATATATAGCGTACGCCTTCCTGCTGGAATTCAAATATCTCTTCGTTTTTTAAGCGGCGTTCGAATAATTTGATTATATTCATCATGGAGTTGCCGATTTCGAGAAGCATCCGGCCCGAGTTAATAAAGCAAGAATTAGAGCGGCTGATTTTACGGCCGGGCGAGATAAGCGCTACCGGATAGGGAAGGCTTTCTAAAATGAGTTCATTGAAGTAAATTTCGGTTTGAAGCTCTTTTTCGCTTTCTTTGCGGTATGTGACATCCGAGAGGCGAATGGTTAAAAAGCCTTTATCAGGAGAGGATGAAACCCCGAGCCAGATCCAGGTTTCCTTTTCTTCGGAGGCGCCGTTTATTTCGATATTGATTGAAGAAGGCTCCGCAAGGGCGCCGGTAAGTTTTTCGGTTATTTCATCGGTGAAAATGATTCGTTCGATCAGGCCGTTTGAATATTGCCTGCCGGCAACTATATTAGTTTTGTCTAATATATCGGCAGCCGCCCTATTGTGGAATAAGACGCTAAATTCTTTTTCCGCAGCCGGTTTTAGAATTATAACGCCGTCGGGCGAGTCGTTTAATATCGAGTTGACAAGTTTATATTTGAATTCGTCCATTGTTTATTTATTAAAAAAATTTTCCAGATCGATGGTCTGGTTGTTTTTTACTTCCGAGGCCGGACTAAGTTCTTCGCTTGCGCCTTTTTTATAATTAAGTTCATTCATTTTTCTGATAAAATCTTTTATGGAAAAAGGCTTTTGTATATAATCGTTCATTCCGGCCGCGAGGCATTTTTCTTTTTCGAAGTAAGCCGTAAGCGCTACGATTAAACCCTGATAACCCGCGATTCTAAGAGCTTTCGTGGCTTCTATACCGTCCATTAGCGGCATCTGAATATCCATGAAGATAATGTCGTATTGTTCTTTGAGTGCGGCATTAACTGCGAGCGCGCCGTTTTCTACCCATTTGATTTCGTAAATTGAATTGGCGGAAAGCAGCTCATAAATTAAAGTGGCTGTTTTTAAATCGTCTTCGGCAAGTAAAACTTTTACTTTTTCTAACATACTACATCCTCCTTGAGCTATAGTAAATACTCTATAGCTCGCACTAAACGAATTTATTTTTATGAACCGGAAATTAATCCGGATTTGTGAAGGAATCTGGTTAAAACCATTATACCATAAAAAATATAAAAAGCAATAAAAAACGGCGAAAAATCAATATTTTTTTATTAATTGACGCGACAATTCATGACCAAAATAGTAAATTAAAATAAATTAAAATAAAACTTAACTATGTTTTTAATGGTATTTTAATTATACAAGAACCGCAGGATAAATGATAGTACAAAAGCGACATTGTCTGAAAAAGTGAAAATAATCGTTAAATCATAAAACTTTTTAAGATTAATTATTATGAAATTTTTTTTGTATATGTGGTCATTATATCAAACAACTTTAAATGATAAAACTTCATGTTTTGATTGAATAGATATTTTTTTCACTTTTTTATAAAAAAACCTAAATTTTACCATTTTTTTATCGAAAATTACTTGACATAAAATGAAAAAAGTTGTATCATTTTATTAGTGAAAAAAATAACTAATCTTTAATGGGGCGAAGACGATATGGATTTTAGTCTTAGAATCGTTGAAAGATTGCCCAGGTACCTTCAATTAGCGTGTCATTTAAAAGAGCAGGGCCATGAATTTATAAGCTCGTCGATTCTTTCAAAACATTTTTTCATAGATCAGAATAACATTAAAAAGGACATTTCATTTCTTAATTTAAATGGAAAGCCCAATAAAGGTTATGAAATTAACGAGTTTATCTCGGCCATAAAAATGGTTCTCGGCACTACGACCGTTAACAGGGCTATAGTCATAGGAGCCGGAAATCTCGGTCGGGCGGTGAGTAATTATTCTAATTTTTCGAATTACGGCCTTAAAATAGTGGCGCTTTTCGATGAATCACCCGAAAAAATAGGTTCAACGGTCGAATCTTTTAAAATATTACCGCTTGACAATCTTTCACAAGTAATAGCGACGCTTGGCGTTAAAATTGCCATTCTTACGATTCCCGCGCAGGGGGCAAATAAAACCGCCGGCCTGCTTTACAAACTCGGCGTCAGATATTTTTGGAACTTTGCTCCACTGCACCTGAAATTACCGGACGACGCGATAGTAAAAAACGAAAATTTAGCCGCGAGTTATATGTTTTTATCATATCAAATCAACTTAAACAACTACAGAAATAATGGAGGTAAGATCGAAATGGTTAACGGTGACATCGAAAAACGCATTTACGAGGCTTTTAACAAATATGCAAAATCCCGCGACAATTTAATTCCAATACTGCAGGATGTTCAGGATGTTAGAGGTTATATTTCGAAGGACGATATTAAAAATATATCCGAATATCTGGGTATCGCCGATTCTAAAGTATATGGCGTGGCCACTTTTTACAATCAGTTTAAACTTATTCCGCCCGGCCATTTTCAAATTTCAGTATGCCGCGGCACCGCCTGCCACGTTAAAGGCTCGCTTAATATTTTAAACTCGATTAAAGATCATTTAAAAGTTGAAATCGGCCAGACCACGCGCGATAAAGTTTTTTCGCTCCAGCAGGTCGCCTGCCTCGGCGCGTGCTCGATAGCTCCGGTAATAATGATCAACGATAAATTTTACGGCCATCTTGACGTAGCTAAAACCCTGGCGATAGTCGATAAACTTAAAGCCGATTACCTCAGCGAAAAAGAAGCGACCAAAACTTCCGGCGCCGCCAGCGCTTAATGCCGGTTCGGGTAAAATCAGCGAATTGGATTAATAGAGAAAAGTTAAACGAAGTGTTTTTGAGATAAATATATAACAATCCTGGAGGAAATTAACTATGGATAAAGTAAAGGTATATATAGGGATGGGTACCTGCGGCCTTGCGCAGGGAGCGCTTGAAATAAAAAAAACTATCGAGGATTTTTTGGCCGTCCGTAAAATTTCATTTGAAATGATACCTGTCGGCTGTATAGGTTATTGCTCGCGTGAAGTAATGGTCGATTTCGAGTTCGCTTCGATGCCGCGCATCGCTTATTGCGAAATCACTCCGCAGAACGCCACCGAATTTTTGATAGAGCTTGTCGATAATAAAAATTATTCTAATAAGTGGATGCTCGGAACCTATAAAAAAACTCCCGGCTTCACCTGTATTTACGATACGCCTTATTTCGTTAAGCAAAGAAGAGTTGCGCTTGAAAACTGTGGAATAGTAAACCCTTATTCGCTCGAAGATTATTCGGGTACCATGGGGTTTGTAGCGCTTAAAAAAGTGCTTTCAACGATGAAACCCGAAAACGTTATAGATGAAATTAAAAAATCCGGTCTAAGAGGCCGCGGCGGCGGCGGATTTCCGACGGCGATCAAATGGGAATTAGCTCTCAAACAGCCGGGCGGCAAGAAATATATCGTAATGAACGCCGATGAAGGCGATCCGGGCGCGTTTATGGACCGCGCCGTACTCGAAAGCGATCCTTTCAGAGTTATCGAAGGCATAACTATAGGCGCTTATGCCATAGGCGCGTCTTTTGGTTATATTTACGCCCGCGCCGAGTACCCCTTAGCTATCGAGCGCCTTGAAAATGCTATTAAAATATGCAAAGAAAAGGGATATCTCGGAAAAAATATTTTGAATTCAAAGTTTAATTTCGAACTGAAAGTTAAAAAAGGCGCCGGCGCCTTCGTATGCGGCGAAGAAACTGCGCTTTTAGCTTCCATCGAAGGCAAGCGCGGAATGCCGACGCCGCGTCCCCCATATCCCGCCGAAAAAGGCTTATTCGGAAAGCCTACGGTCATAAATAACGTTGAAACTTTTGCCAATGTGCCATGGATAATCCGTGAAGGCTCCTCTAAATTCGCCTCTTTCGGTGAAGGCAAATCGCTTGGCACCAAAGTTTTTGCCGTGACCGGCCGCGTTAAATATTCCGGACTTATAGAAGTGCCTATGGGCATCACCTTAAGAACGCTTATAAACGATATAGCAGGCGGAGTTCCTGATGGCCGCAAGTTCAAGGCCGTTCAGATCGGCGGGCCTTCGGGCGCCTGTATGCCTGAAAAACTTATGGACACTAAAATAACCTACGAATCCCTTAAAGAAAACGGGGCTATGATGGGTTCAGGCGGCATGGTCGTCATGGACGATACGACCTGTATGGTTGACGTGGCGCGTTTTTTCATGAATTTTATTCAGAACGAGTCCTGCGGCAAATGTATTCCCTGCCGCGAAGGCACCAAGCGTCTTTATGAAATCCTTGATAGGATAGTTTTAAACATTTCGAATCAAAAACAATCTTCAGACGAACTGCTCAGATTCAAAGGCGTTCTCGAACTCGAAGAATTGTGCGCCGTGATTAAAAACAGCTCTCTTTGCGGATTAGGACAGACGGCGAGCAATCCTGTTTTATCCACGCTGAGACATTTCAGAGACGAATATGAAGCGCATATATTCGAGAAAAAATGCCCGACTCATGTATGTTCGTCGATGGTTAAGTGCTCGATAGTCACTGAAAAGTGCAGAGGCTGCAGTCTTTGCGCCCGTAAATGCCCGCAGGGCGCTATTTACGGCAAACCGGGCACGCCGTATATTATCGCGGCCGATAAATGCACCGGCTGCCTGCTCTGTCTGAGCACATGCAAATTTTCAGCTATCGTAAAGGAGTGATTTATCGTGAAGACAAAATTGAAAATGACCATAAATAATAAAGAAGTCGAATTCATTAAAGGTGAAACTATATTTCAGGTCGCTAAAAAAGCGGGATTGTTTATACCCACGCTGTGCCATATGGAAGGCTATAAGCCTTCCGGCGCCTGCCGTATATGCGTCGTAGAAGAAGTTAAATCCGGAAGGCTCGTGGCTTCGTGCTCATATCCGGCGGAAGCAGGAATGCAGGTACGCACCGACTCGCCGCAGGTTAGAATGTCTCGCAAGAAAATAATCGAGTTGCTGCTTTCAAACCATCCTCAGGATTGCCTTACCTGCGTTAAGAGCGGCAATTGCCTGCTGCAGGACCTTTCAAAGCAATACGGCATCGATGAAATCGCTTTTCAGGGCGGCGCCCGTAAAAAAGCGGTCATCGATAAAGC
>CAYTCW010000182.1:0-7156 GCA_964436235.1 uncultured bacterium | reverse complement strand
TTGCGCTCGCGTCTGCGTAGCAATAATGGCATCGCTAAAACTTAAGCTAATGACTCGCGGTAAAAAGTACCGTAAATCGAGTCTATTGAAATAGATATTAAGTTTTGTTGCCGGCTTTTCAATGATAACCAATTCCGGGTAAATATAAAAGTTGTTTTACTTTGATGCGTTACCGTGAGCCAAAGTATTAAGTTGCAGTGGTGCGTAAATAGCACGCCTTCGTGCACGCAACGCGTGCGCGAAGGCAAAAACAACAAAAGGCAGAGGAAAAGTTTATGGCATGAAAGAAAAAAATAGAGATAAAGATAGAAATAGAGGCAAAGACAGAGACGGAGATTATAATAAAGAAATTAGAAAAAAACAGTAAGAGAGGATACCGCAGGGTAATAATTTTGAAAAGATATTAAAAGAAAAACTTCGAAGCCGGCATGAAACACCGCCCGAAATAAAAAGGCTATGAAAATAGCCTTTTTATTTCGATGCTACAAAACTGCGCAAATGCGGCATACGAAGTATGTCGTATTTGCGCAGTTTTATATTCAGGGAGAGTAAAGGGGGAACAGGGGGGCAAGAGAGGGCCATTGGTCCTTTCTTGCCCCCCGTCTCGGTCTTAGCGGTCTTATAATTAAATAGCCTTTCAACTGAACGGCTAGCGGCTAAGCAGCCATTCATTTCGGTTAAATCGAGATAATGCCTTCTTTACTGAATTCGTTTATTAAAAGGTCGAATTTATCATAATCGAGCGCCGCTGATTTTGATTTTGTTTTAAGTGAGTTAATGAGGGCTTCCCGTTTTTTTTCATCGAGCGTTAACAGTTCGAAAACAAAGGACTGCGTGCCGACGCCGGTCATATTGCATTTAGTGCAGCCGCGGCCGTGATAAACTTTATATGCGAGCCGCACTGATTCGTCGCAATTTTCTTCGCGGCAGAAGTTACATATAAAATCGGCATTTTTAGCGGCAAGAATGCAAAGCGTCGCTGAAAAAATATCTTTTGCCTGTTTCGACTGTGATATTTTATTTATTACGGCTTCGACGGAAGTTTCGGCCATAGTAATTATAACGAGGGCACCGGTTGCCAGTGAGCGCTGAACGAATTCGAATGCGCCCGCCTCATCGTGCGTAATATTTACCGCGATGATTTCAGAACCGAGATTTATCGCGGTTTCGTGGACCATTTTAAGTCCCGGATCGTTCACCATTGAGTATTCGACCTGGCTGGTATCGTTGATAGGACATATAAGGTCTTTTTCGATTGAAACGATTTTTTTATTCAGTTTCATTCGCGACATTTCGTTTAGTATGGTATAGTATAATTTTGTGAGTCCGAACGAATCCGGCGACGAAAAAATTATAAGTCCTGATTTTTGGGCGAGGGTTTCGCGCAGGGCGGCGCAGTAATTTTTTTGATGTTTGAAATAGCTTTCAAGAGGTTTAGGAAAGTTATTAAGCGATATTATTTTCAAAACCATATTTTCGCCGAATAGTGCGGGCACGGTGAGTGCGTTTACGAATAATCTAAGGCTCGACAGGTTGATTGCGAAATTAGATATCTGGAATATGCGGTCTTCTTCGTAATCGAGTTTTCCGAGATGTTTAACTTTAGCGACGATATAGTCATAATTTTCAATTTTAATCGAATGATCGAGGTTAAAAAAGCGGCCGTTGATCTTAATGAAAATTTTAATATGATCGCTGAATGCTTCGAAGTGAATTTCAGTAGCGTAAGCGCGAGCCGCATCGTATAAAATTTCAAACAGCGGTCTTATGAGGGAATTTTTATTATCGCAGACTACGTCCAACACATTTTGCGGAAAATTAATCGGTTTTTTAAACGATTTAACGTTTTTTAATTCGGCGAGTTGTTCGCTAACTTCGATTTCGCTAAATTCATCTATATGCACGCTGCGGGCATTTTTAGGACATATATTTTCGATGGCCTTTAATATTGCGCTAAAAGAAGTCAGAACGAAACTTATTTTAAATGAGGCAAATTGGGGCGCGCTTAAAATATCGCCTATATTCGACGGATCGCATATAGCGAATTCGATTTCTTTTGTTTTAGGCGAATATTTAGTTATAACGGTTAAAAAAGTAGTGAAGAAAGAAGAGTCTATATTTTCAGGAATCGTCTTTACTGCTTCGAGTTTAGAGGGCGCCAGATAGGTTAAATCGAATACTTTCGCCAGCGCGTGCGCAAAGTTCTGTTCGGATAGTATTCCTGATCTAATAAGATATTTGCCAAGTTTACGCAGGTTACCTTTTTTAATTAAAAATATTCTGGTAAGTTCGTCGAATGAAATGAATTTTTCGTCAACCAGCACGGTCGGCAGGTCTTTATTTTTCATCTGCGACAGAATTATAGAATACAGGTCGCGCCGCGATACTATATTATTTTCAAGCAATATGGTACCGAGTCTTTTCTTTTGGGCCGCGCATGCTTTTTTATAGGTTTGAAGCTCATTTTCGGTTAAATATTTTTTTTCAACTAATATTTTACCTACGGTTTCATCGAATGAAGACTCGAAATACTTTACCTTTTGCTTTTTATCGCCAGCTGCATTTACGGTATCCGGCATAATCCGTCTCCTTTATTTATAAGGCTTTATTTTCTTTTAAATTTATTACCGATAGTCTCGCGTGAAGTTTCGCCGTCAGTTCCGGCCTCGCCGGCCGCCGGAGTAATATTGCGCCGCGTCGATTTTAGAACTGAATCAAGCCAGTCACACACTTTAATTTTTTTACCTTTCGATATTTCGACGAGGTTATGGGCGCCTGTTTTAGGTGAGTATGATATCAATTTTTCGCGGAACTCGTCAAGTTCTTTAACATGCGCGAGTTTCATCGCCCAGCGGAGTCTGACTTGATTGGCGAAATTATTCGCGCTAATTTTTTCGTTATCGATATAAAACGGAAGTTTAGAATTCTGGATGTAGCTGATAAGATCGTCGGGTTTAATGATAGAGGCGCCGGATGGCGCGCCTACTGAATAGGAATTAAATTCGATCCTTTGAATCGATGATTTTGGCAAAAATATACGGCCGAAGCCTGCTTCAACTTCGAAGGTACCGCCTTTAAGTGAGATTATATCGCCGGTAACCCTATCGCCGTTAACGAATATTATTTCTTCGGCGCGGCCGCCGCTTGAAAATAAAAGAAGCGAGCAAACGACTAAAAAACCAGAAGATATAAGTTTGTTATAAAAATCGATTTTATTAAATAAATTCACAAATAACTCCACTTTTACCTTTTATAATGCAATTACTATCGATTACAACAAGGTTGAATTTA
Source organism: uncultured bacterium (assembly GCA_964436235.1). Lineage (GTDB taxonomy): Bacteria > Muiribacteriota > UBA9980 > UBA9980 > UBA9980 > UBA9980. The sequence goes on along the minus strand of CAYTCW010000182.1, from coordinate 3,865 downwards.
TTTAATTATAACACAACTTTTAAAAATAAGTCAACCCCTTTATTAGAGAACAGATAATAGAGAATAGATTACAGATGAGGACTTTTTTATAATTTAAATAAGTTTATTATGCGATTGGACGCTTTTTAAAATATCAAAAATCATTAACTATTCACTATTCACTATTCACTGTTCACTATAAGAAAAACCCCGACCGCATTTATATGTCAGCCGGGGTTTTTTTTATATCGCAGGGGGTAGAAATATATCTACCCGCACTGCTTTATGTTTAGTTTGGTTATGTTAAATTAGAATTTAACATTGAGGTCTAAACGAACCTGGTCGTGATCGGCAGGAGCGCCAGCGCCGAGAACTACGTAGTCAGCATCGCCGGTTTTGTATTTGGTTGTTCTGTAACGAAGTTTGAAAGCGGTGTTTTCTCTGTACTGGTAGGTACCGATTAACTGAACGGTGTTCTGATCGAAATTGCCAGAAGCGCCAACAGCGTTTTTCGTTTTAGCTTTTAAATCTTCGTACCAAACGTCTAAGTGAAGTTTGTTAGTAGCTTTGTAGCCGAGGATAACGCCGGCGATTTTTGAATTGTTGAATGTATCAGCAACAGCAGCGCCGTTTTTGCCGAATGTGCAGTTAACGATACCGCAGTTAGCATAAACGCCATTACCGTAGTAAGCTGAATCGCTATAATCGTCGTTAACGCCAAGAACTAAGAAGTCTTTCTGTCTTTCCTGATAGAGAGCCGTTAAGTCCCAACGATTGTTGATTGTCCATTCAACGCCGAGTTTCATAGCCTGGCCTTTCCAGTTGTTAGCAGCGTCGATATTGTTAAGAACATAGAGTGATTTGTCTTTCGCAGGTTTCTGATCGAGGAATTCGATGAAAGCAACAACGTGTTTGCCCATTTTGCCATCGAGGGTTAAGCCGTACATGTTGAGAGCCGAGTAAGCATTGCCGGTGCCGCTGATGCGGTTGTAAGCGCTGGTTTTGGTGAAATAGTAAGCGCCAGCTGCAACATGTTTCCAAGCGTGGTCAACCGTGAACAATTTGGCATCGAGGCCGTCATTGTTAGCACGAGCTGCGAAATTGTTACGAGTGTCAAGAGCTGCCAATGCGAAATTGGTATTTCTGTGGGTTTTCTTTATTAAGAGACCGTCAACTTCGTTATCAAGAACGAGGCCTTTGCCTATTGTTAAGGTGAAACGGCCAGCTCTGAAGTTGTCGATTAAATGGCCGCCGCAGAAGTTTTTGATATCGATGTAACCTAAGAAGAGGTCACGGTTCGTGTCAGCTGCGGTAACGTTGTTGAAACCATTGTTAGGATTGTTCTGGGTTGCGAAACCGTGAACTGTTGAGTCCTGTAACGATATGAATGTAGAAACGTTATCGTCAACCTGACCTTTGATGTTCATGCGGAGTCTGTTTACGAATCTTGAATTGCCAAGATCAGCAACGCCAGCGTTTAAGCTTTTGTATTTGTTGTCTTCAAAACGAACGCGATCTTCGAGAGTAACTCTGAATTTGTTGAAGCCGCTTTTTTTAAGGGTGTCAACGTCTGTTTTCAGAGTGTCAACGTCGTTACGGATAACTTTTACTTCTTCTTCGAGAGCCTGAACTTTAACGCCGAGGAGCGCAAGTTCGTCTGCGAATTCGATTGTGAGTTTCTGTAAGGTTTCAAGGTCGGCGCCGCCGAATTTTTTGTCGATTAAGCGAGCGGTTAAGAGAGCCATTTCGTATCTGGTCATAGCTTTCGAACCTTTGAATTTGCCGTCTGCGTAACCTTCGAGAAGGCCTTTTGCCGCGAGGCTGTTAACAGCTTCGTAAGCCCAATGTTTTTTCGGAACGTCGGAGAACGGGCCTGCGAATGCAGCGCTGATTGCCGTTACCATGAATACCATTACAACTACTAATAATAAACCTTTTTTCATTATTTTCAAATCCCCCTTGATAATTTTAAATTTAATTTGTTTAATCGGACCGGGATCAAATTAAATCTTTACTTCGGCCGCTCGAGCTTGCGGGGGGCGCCTGAATTTTTCGCTTTTAAGTGTCCTTGTTACCTTCAATGCTACTTTATTCAAACTTCCCGTTTACTTTCGCTTTCTTTTCAAGATTAGCGCACCTGCTTTCACAGATGAACCATTTCCAACCCAACCGGTTTTCGTTAATAACAATACCGTACCCGTGCTTAGGATTTGTATGTTTCACCTCCTTTATTTTCACGAACACGATATAAAGTTGTCAAGCGAACCCCGCGGTCAAATTAGAAGCTATTTTATCAGTAATTTTTTTTCGTGTCAAGCTTTTTTTATTAACGCCTTTATTCGATTTCTTGAATTACCTCATAAATAAAAAGATTTCACTACAAAAAAAAATTAAAAAATTATTAAAATTAAACCGCCGGTCCCGGGCCGGCTGATTCGATATCTTCGTCAGGCTTAAAGATTGATTTTTCGCGGCTTCCGCCGAGCGACATACCCGCATAAAACCATAAAATACGGCTTATTTCGTTGTTAAACATATTATATTCGCTAAAACCCATAATCAGGACGGAAGCAAAGGCTATAAGCGTTCCAGCGCAATATGCCTTTGCGATTCCGGAGCGGTTGACGCCCTTATTAAACGCTTCACCCGCAAGGGAATACAGAAGGTAAGCGCAAAGCCAGATAAAAGCCGCAAAGCCCGTCAATCCGGTTTCCGCATAAACCTGCAGGTAAAGATTATGAAGATGGCCGTAAACCATCTGCTTTCGTTCGGGCGGCGCCCATTCTATCCTGTTTACGTAGTCGGCATATTTTTTTTCGACGCCGCCGATTCCAACGCCGAGCAGCGGATTATCTTTGATCATTTTAAATCCCGCCGCGTAAATAACTTCGCGGCCGCTTGAATAGCCTTTGAGAGTGCTTGTGACGCGAAGATTAAGATCGTTTAAAAGCTGGTTATTTTTAACCGGCGGATAAATGATTATTAAAAGCGATAATACGGCAATGATAAAAAACGCGCCAAGCGTTTTATAATACTTATTTAAGAGCAGCAGGGCGCTCAAAGCTAAAAACATTGCAGCCCAGGGGCCGCGCGAATAAGTTAAAGCGAGCGCGATCATATTAGCCGTAATAAGCGCCAGAAAAAAGCCTCGCGATCGATCACTTTTAAAAGCGTCCTTCGCCCCGAGTAAAATCCCGATAGACACGCACTGAAGCATAACAAGAAATTCACCGTATGTAATAGGCACTTCGAAAAGGCCGCTGTACTTAACGGGCCAGTATACAAAATCCTGAAAGTAAACTATATCGGTTAGATCGAGGGCCGTCGTAATTATTGCCGTTACAAGGAGTATAAAATTGGTGATCTGCAGCGTGAATATCATTTTCAGCTTATCGATCAAAAGCGCGCCTTTTTCATAGGCTACGAAAAAAGCCAGAAAGGCCATCACATTTTTGACTTTACCGATTTTAGCGATACCGAGACCGCTTACGAACAGGCCGGCAATATTTGCGATTATAAAAATAAGCATTATCGGATAAATTTTATGGTAAGTGAATCCGGCTTTGAACCCGCCGGCCGCCCTGGCGTATAAAAGCGCCGTAACCGCCGAATAAAGCGCGAAATTAGACAGGAAAGTCGAGAATGAAACGGTTATCAGAAACATCATCATAAAAAAATATATGAGGCCGTCGATGGAATCATTCGCAATGCCTTGAGCTGAGTTTTCTTTAACCATTGTTTATTTCGCCTTTAGAAATGAAATTTATCAAATTATAATAAATTGAAACTAACTTTGAATATAAATTATTACCTATGATTCTTTTAAAATAACCCCGCGCCTTAGCGGCATACCATTGTGATAACGCCCTTAAAAGTCCGGCTATAT
>CAYTCW010000181.1:0-7267 GCA_964436235.1 uncultured bacterium | reverse complement strand
GTGGCATACGAAGTATGCCGTATTTGCGCAGTTTTATATTCAGGGAGAGTAAAGGTGGGCACAGGGAGGAAGAGAGAGGGCTATTAGTCCTTTCTTTTCCTCCCGTCGCGGTTCTATATAAACAGCTATAATTAAAGCCCCGTAACATTTCCATCGCAATCGACGTCGATTTTAAGCGCGGCCGGCTGTTTAGGGAGTCCGGGCAGCGTCATCATTTCGCCGGCGATCGCAACGATAAATCCAGCGCCGCAGGATGGTCGCACTTCGCGGACGGTGAAGGCGAAGCCTTCGGGGGCGCCGTAAACGTTGGGCGTATCGGTCGTAGATAGCTGCGTTTTGGCGATATTGACGGGCAGGTTTGCAAAACCTGCATTTTCAATACCGGTAAGGCATTTATCGGCTTTTGGGTGAAATATTACGCTGCCTGCATGATATACCTTTTTAGCTATAACTTCGATTTTTTCCCTCAAATTGAGAGAATCTTCGTACAGCATTTTAAAATCGGATTTTTCATCGGCCGCTTCGACTGCCGCGCGGGCAAGGGCTTCGCCGCCTTCGCCGCCGCGCGCCGCTACTTCTGATATTTCCGCGCGCACGCCTATATTATTTTCGCACAATCGTTTCACTAAATCAAGCTCGTCGGAAGAATCGTCGGGAAATCGGTTTATGGCCACTACAGCCGGAAGTCCGTACATCTTGACGGTGGAAACATGACGCGCGAGGTTGACCATGCCGCGTTCAAGGGCTTCCGCGTTCTTTTCGGTTTTTATTTTATCTTTAGCCATTCCGCCGTGCATTTTAAGCGCCTTTAAAGACGCCACTATAACTACGGCCGACGGCTTTAAATCGGGGTTCTGGCGGCAGACTATATCAAAATATTTCTCCGCGCCGAGATCTACGGCGAATCCGCCTTCGGTAACTGCATAATCGGACAGTTTAAGGGCCATTCGCGTCGCTATGACGCTGCTGTTGCCGTGGGCTATATTAGCGAACGGGCCGGCGTGAACGAAGGCGGGCTGGCCTTCGCAGGTTTGAACTAAATTCGGTTTTATGGCATCTTTTAAAAGCATGGCGATGGCGCCGGCGCATTTAAGGTCTTTAGCGTAAATCGGGCTGCCGTCTTTTGCTTCGGCTATTAATATATTAGCCACGCGTTCTTTTAAATCGCCCAGGTCTTTAGCGAGCGCGAGGATAGCCATCAATTCGGAAGCGGCCGTTATATCGAAACCGGATTCCCTGACAAAACCGTTGGTTTTACCGCCAAGCCCAGTCACTATATTGCGAAGCTGACGGTCGGAAACATCTAAAACACGGTTCAACACGATCGATTCACGAATGATATCGAGCTGATTGCCGTGATAAATATGATTATCGCAGAAAGCGGCGAGCGAATTATGCGCAAGCCCGACGGCATGAATATCGCCGGTGAAATGAAGATTGATATCATCAGATGGCGCAAGTGACGCCTTCATCGTTCCGGTCGCGCCGCCTTTTACTCCGAATATCGGGCCTAATGAAGGTTCGCGAAGGCATAAATGAACTTTTTTACCTATATACCCGAGCGCCTCGGTAAGTCCGATCGATGTGACCGTCTTACCTTCACCGAACGGCGTAGCGGTGATAGCGCTTACGAATATCAACTTTCCGTAAGGCCTGTCTTTAAGTTCGTCCATTATTTTAAGATTAATTTTTGCTTTATAGTCTCCGTACTGTTCGACAAATTTTTTATCGATACCTGATTTTTCGGCTATTGACAGTATATGCTGCATATTTCCTCCTGATTATACCGGCATCCGTTTAACACTGTAAAAGTATCGCCAGGGCACCGGCGCGTATATTAGGTATAACGATGTTCAAACTCGTAAAATCGTAAAGTAATTATTTTACGAAATACATGAGGCAAATATATCAAAAAAAACGGCCTCAGTCAATAGTGGCGGTAATAATTGCAATTTAAAATTATTAAACAAAAAGGGTCAGGTTTACGGCCTGAAATAAAAAAAGCCCCTTTACCGGAAGCGAAGCTCAACGACACGCAAAATAATTGGTGTATAATATATTACAATCCCTTGACTTATCATACGGCGTTTAGTAAAATTAAAGTAGGTGCATTAACTTTACGACGCACGTTATTTTTTTCTTTCATAAATATATATTACTGTTACGCTGAATTTAGTAGTTGTCCGATACGAAAGGAGACCCGGTTATGATTAATAAAATTATTAAATTAACAGGTTTTTTCGCTTTTATTTTTATATTCGTCTTACTTTCCAACTCCATAGCTCTCGCTCAGGCTGCCGTATCCGGCGCCTGCCCGTTCCCTACCGAAATTAAAATTAAGATCAACGGCACATCCTACGGCTACGACGAAATAGTAGTAATCGACGAAGACACGCCTTTTAACGTCGAATTCGTCGCGGTGCCCTTCGCCGGCAATTCCGCCAATAAAGACACCGCAAACGAAATTCCGCTTACCTCTTTTGTGCCCGGCGCTCTTGATTCATCTACTACCAATCCTAAAGACTGGCAGCCAACTCACGCGGCAAATCATGTCTGCAGCAGGCCTGATCCTGTCGATAATTCATGCTGGACGCCTGCGGGCGGCGACGCTAATATAGGCGACTCACATCAATGGGTAGCTAACTCAACCGGTGGAGTGGGCTGGAAAATCAATGAAGTCAAATTCTGGTACAACACCGATTTTTTCAAAATAGGAAATAACAATAACGAAACCGCCAATAATTGCACACCTTTCACATATACTTACAACGTTCCTTCGGTCCCTGACGCCTATATATTTTACGCATGGATGAGTATGCGCTGGGAATGGGACTGCTCTTTAAAGCATAAATGGATCCATTCCGGCTATGTAGATAACGAAGGCGGCCCGGACGATGAAGAAGGCAATCCTACCGGCAACGGCAGATGCGATATATGCAACAGCACAGCCGGAGCTGGAGAGGCGCTTGAAATCACCCACACATTTCCTAAATATGTCAACACGCCGCTTTCAGAGGAAATATCTTCTAACGGCAGTATTTTATGGGACGCTTCACAAATACAGAACGGCGACGGCGGTATCCCCGGCAAAAGACAAAATTATCTCAATTACCGTAACAATCCGCCAAACGGCCTCGGCCCTCTCAGCGACGGCGTTCATCCGGGCGTAGTCGGAAAGGTGCTTACCGTAAGAGTCCGCGTCGTCGTACGCGATAAAAAGAATATAGCGCACGTGCAGACCGGCTTCAACGGCGATAACATATTAAAGGCGCAAAACGGACAGAAAGTTTCGGGCACCGACGATCATAAAAAACTGACGGTAAGATTCGTCGATAATAACCCGAACGCCACCGCCGCTAAATTAACTGGCGGTTCGAGCATAATGCCGCCCGGCGATCTTCCGGCTACCGCGGAATGTAAAGACGACAAATTCAAAATGATATTCTGGTACGAATGGCCCATATATCAATACTCGTCACATAAGCTGTTCGAATATTTCGACAAAGATCCGGCCACCGGCGCGGATGTGCCGCCAAAACACAATTTCTGCAGCGTTCTTTATTCGCCGATGTTCGTGTGGAAAAAAGGAAAAGTATGGACTAAAATGTCCGATTTTATAAACGACACAAACAATTCAAGTTCACCGCCTTTCAAACTGTTCAAAGACGGCGCGGAAGTCACCGAAAGCCCCGATATAATAGTTTACGAAGGTACATTCCCGCTTAATTACCTTTTTACCAGCTCCGATACTTCCAAAGAAGATATCGTCGGCTGGCATTATGCTAAAACCTCATGGGGCGATTCTTTCGGCAACCCGGCCTACGACAAGGATAAAGACGCCAGCCCGCTTTACAACACTTACAAACCTGACGGCAAAGAACTCAAAGATTTTTTCAAATACCCGCCCGTTAATTTTAAAAATGGCAAAGGGCCGCTCAAGTATTTCTTCGAAATACGCGACGCATCGGGTAACGGCGGCGGTAAAGACGAAACCAACTTCAACTGCAACGAAACTTACTTCAGCGATTTTCCCGGCGATGCGGCAAAAGCCTACACTCATCCGCAGTTAAAATTCAACTCCGACACGGTTAAGTATATCGTAAAATCAACTGAAGCGGATTTAAGCACTCCGCTTAGCACCGACGGAGCTCAAATTTCGACTATCGACCTTCCGGGCGGCAATTCAAGTTATTGTGCTTCAGAAGATTACGCAGGCGACCCGATTCAAGATAAATGGAAAAACTGCGCTTACATCAAGCAGGTTTTGAATCCTAACGTTGAATCGCCGAACGACAACATATTAAACTACTACCAGGCCTGGGGTAAAATCGAAATTGAAGATAAAATCAAGCCTAATATCGGCATTTACATACAAAACACCGTCAAACAGGACTCAAGGTGTATTTACATGGAAGACGGTCTTGAAACCCTTCACTACAGGGGCGCAGCGTCAAAACTCGACCAGTTCAACCGCACTAATTTAGACTCTAACCCCGAACGCCAGACAGCTATTATCGATAAAACCGATAAATATAACTACACGCTGCTGCCCGATACCTATAACCCGAATCCGAACCCGCCCGCTAATAGCGCCGGCAATTTTAACGTGCCATTCGACGATCTGCGCGATGAATGGGTATTCGATCAGATACCTAAAAACGCCGACGGTAAGTTGTTTGAAGGCGACGAGGCCAATCAGGACACTAAAAAAGAAGGCTACGGCTTCGGAAAAGATATACAGCTCATCGTTAAACATCAGGATCTGTGCGAAGAAAATAAAAAGGCCTATTTCGTTCCGTATTACGCTTACGATAACATAGACGGCCAGCGCATACCTAAAGACGGCCAGAACTTCGTTTTAGACGACTGGTATAAAGGCGTCGCGGCCGATAACAATACTCACAACACTCCTAATAATCCGGTTTTTGCGAGCGATATGATCAATCTCGGCTTTGTCACCTGGGCAATTAAAGACGAAAATTACGATCAGGCCACGGCCGACAGTATCTATAAGGTCGGCAATTACTATACGTATCCCAAATTAACGGTAAGTAACGTGAATATCGACTGGGACTGCAGCCCGCTTAACGGCGGTAAAGAAATAACTCTATCTTACGCGGTTATCGATAAAAATAAAAACCACCGCAAGATCAGAATGAATCTTTTCGTAGCACCCACCGACATGAGTATCGTAACTATCGAAAAACACGAAAAACGAACGGAATAAAATCGCGAGATTATAATAACGATAAATTCGTCAACCATTATTAAAAATGAATTTAAGGAGAAAAATAAAAATGAAAAACCGGGTATTTAATACCGCTTTATTTTTATTAATAGTTTTTGCGGCCGCCGCGGCGTTTTCACATTACTACGCAACCGGCGCAGCCGCTAAAGACAGATTAAAAGAAAAAGAACGCGAATTATTAAAAAATAACAGCGTAGCCGCTATAACCGAGTTCGATATAATCGTTAAAACCGGCAAGAAAATTAAAAAATCACATACCAAATATAACGCTAAAGGTTTAAAAACCGAGTGCATCGAATATAAGCCGAATACTCAAACGCTCGATAAACGCTTTGAATTTTCATACGACACGCACTCAAACGAAATAAGCCAGGTTGAATATAACATCAACGGCATTATAAGATCGAGCCGTGAATACTCTTACGACACCGCGGGCGTTAATCTTTTAAAAGAGGTATTTTTCAATAATAAAAATATCGCCGTTAAATTACGCACATTTAACTACGACGGCGCGGACAACGCCATAGAACAGATCACATTCGGAATCGACGATAAGATCGAGTCTAAAATCAGTTCAACCTACGATAGTAAAGGTTATAAAACCGAACAATCGGTCTATGACCGCGATAGTAAGCTCATTTCAAAATGGCTCTATAATTACGATGATAAGGGTAATTTAACCGAAGCAGTGTCTCAAAATGGCACAGGCGCTACTACCGGTAAATGGGTTTACTCATACGATCAAAAAGGACTGCTCGATAAAATTACGGGCTATAATTCAAAAAATACCGCGGTAACCTCTAAAAAATTCGAATATGAATTTAGAGCTGCGGCGCCTGAAAGTCAAAAATCCAAACTCGCCCAAAAATATAATACCGACGAAAGCAAACCGTTCATAGACCCCGAATTCGGCGATCCCGAAGCGCCGCATGTCATTAACTTCATCAACCAGGTGCAGACTGCTACGGCTGAAGAAATAGAACGGATGCTCGATGAAGGTAAATTCGACCTTAACTATCAGGGCGATAACGGTTGGTCAGCCCTTATTTCAGCGGCTTCCTACGGAAACACCGAAGGCGTTAAAGCCCTTTTAGCAAGAGGCGCAAAAGCGGAATTAAAAGACGGCCGCGGCATGACCGCACTCGATTACGCCCTTAAAATTAAAAATAAAGACATGATCAAACTGCTAAGAGGCGGTAAATAACTCCTGACCTACACTGACTATAACCTATTTGCATAAAGTAATGGTTTATTAGTTAATTAAGTTGAGATACGGTTAGTTATTAGTTACACAACATCATATAATTTTTTCGGGAACGCGGCCGAAAGATCCATTCAGGATTTTTCGCCGCTTATATCCGAAAAAGCGGGGTGATATTATGACGGCAAAATTCAACCTTCCCGTTAAATTTATTTTCGTTTCATTTTTCATTTTCATTTTCATTATTATAATCAACTTTTCGTCTTTATTTTCATCTTATACTCGAAATCAGGCGTTTGCGCAATCTTTTAAATTTTATGCCGCCGGCGCCGATACCCCTATTACCGGCGGGTTTACATTCATTAAAAACAGCGGCGGCGCTATTTCCTATCCGCAAATATATCAGGACCGCCTGTGGTTTGCCGAGCCGATCAGTCTCGAAAAACCGCCCTATATCCAATTCACTTTTTTATCGGATAAATACTCCATTAACTACTCGAAAACTCCTGCTGAAGTCGCTAAAATAATTAAAGGAGAGGCGGTTGCCGGCGCTTCATCCATTTATAAGATCTATCTCAACGCAAATAATAACCCCGGATTTTCTTATAACCCGAACCGGACCGCCAATACCAGCTCAATTCCCGCCACGCCGAATCCTGCAGGCGCTAAATTTAATTTCGGCCATAATTACAATTTGCCGGGCGCTAATAATGTAGTAAAACAAACTCCGCCGCAAACACAAACACAGATCCAGACGCAGCCCCAAAAGCAAACTCAACCACAAACTCAAGTTCAGACAACAGTTCAGCCGCCGCGCC
>CAYTCW010000180.1:0-7492 GCA_964436235.1 uncultured bacterium | reverse complement strand
AAGCTAAATTCGCGGCTAAAATTATCCATTCAGGCGTCGCGCAGATTTATCAGGCAGGCGAACTTGAAGGCCTGCTTTATTATGTAATGGAATTTGTTGATGGCGCTCCGCTGAGCGTATTTTTAAAAAAAGCACGTTTTATTCAGAACCATAAAGGCGAAACCGCAGATTTATTAGCGGCCGGATATTTAAAGCAGCCCGATCTTAATGCGCCTTATTTTTTGCGCGATTTAATCACGCCCCCCTGCGGCGACGCGGAACATCTTAAATTCGTGGATGAATTAATAGCCTCAATAGCCGATACTCTTGCCGCCGTGCACGAACTCGATTCAGTGCACCGCGATATCAAGCCTTCAAATATAATGATTTCTTCCGGCGGCCAGATAAAACTCGTGGACTTCGGGCTTGTGAAACGCTCCGTGGACAACGATCTTACTCAGGCCAATCAGTTCGTCGGCACTTTCGATTATATGGCGCCGGAATTATTCGACGGTAAAAACGCTAAAATTTCTCCTGCGAGCGATATTTATAGTCTGGGCGTGGTTTATTACGAATTGGCGTCGCTTTCAAAACCTTTCGAAGGCGATGATTTGGCTTCGCTTATAGGCGCGATTGCCTCGCGGCCGGCCGTCGATCCGCGCGAATTTAACGCCGCGATATCGCCGGCGCAGGCGGAAATAATAATTAAATGCCTCAATAAAAATCCCGCGCAGCGTTTCGCTTCCGCGCGCGAGCTTGCCGAGGCCGTTAAAAATCTCAAGAATTCTCCGGCTAAAGGGATAATGGACGGTATTAAAAATTTTTTTACCGGCCTGTTTTTTACGGGAGCCGAAAATATGAACTTGCAGAAGCCTTATTCCGTTTATGAGTCTCCGGCGCATCCGGCAGCTTCTCTGGCGGATGCTTTGCAGCCTTCGTTTTCGCATTTGCCGAATGCCTCCGAAAAAGCCGCGCAGGCTGAATCAGGCGTTATGCCGCCGGCCGATTATAATAAGCAGCCGCGTATTTCCGATCGCGCTAAAATATCGGCGGCGCTTTTAGAAGAGGCTGTGGAAGAATATTTTAAAGATTTCGTAACGGATGCGGTCCGTAATAAGTTGAATCAGTCTTTTGATATCGATCCGCGCAACGCCGATTCTCTGTTATTATTTTATTTATTTTTTAATCACGGTATAATCACCCGCGCCGAATTCGACGCTAAACTGAAACTTACCCGCGCGGGCGAGGCGTCGCTCGATGCCCGCCATAAACTTATCTTAGAAGCGATAACGGCCATACATTCCGGAGATGACGTCAAATTATCAGCCACGGCCGGTTTTCGTTATATCAATCTTTACCCGGACGATCTTTTAATGACGGTATTTGTGAGCCTTGTTGAAATGCTGCAGGGTAATTTTTTTCAGGCACTGCAATGCTGCGAAAAAGTAATATCGCGCCGCGCCGATTTTCTGCTTATGCATCTTATTAAAGCCGATATTTACGCGACGACAGGCTCGGCAGATAAAAGCATCGAGATAGGAAAAGAACTTCTAGCGCGTTATCCGCAGAATGTCAATCATAAATTTCTGCTGGTACAAAATTTAATCGTTTACGGGCGTTTAGATGAGGCGCAACTCCTGATATCGCAAATGACCGATGACGGCGATGAAAGTTATCAGAAAGCATCTTATTATATGTGCCGTGGAATGATCAAAGAAAGCGTCATGGAAACTCGAAAACTTATAGCGCTCGAGGCTAACCCGCTTTTTAAATCTTATCATTATTACAGACTTTACAGGATCTTTGAATTTGCGGGGGAATTCGAAAAAGCCGCTGAAAATTTAGTGATGGCAAATAAACTTTCACCCGGCCATAATTTTAAAAGTTTTGGCACTATAAGAGATGAAATGAAAACAATAACTCCGGTTAAAACGGCGTTTGAAAATATCGATCACGAATCTTTTGCGGCGGCCTTTCAATATTCAAAGAAAATTTGTTTTAAAACTCTCGATCCGCTTACTCACGTTAAATTGTCATTATTGAGCGAGACTGCATATTATCATTTTGAACCACGCCCTGACGGATACATGAATTGTGAAAAAGTTATAATTTATTCGGATTATCATTTCAAACCGTCTGCGGTGACTAAAAATATGGTTTGTCTCGAATCGGTTCCCGTTTCGCCCTTTATATCGTATAAAGGCGATATTTATGCCGCGGAGATGAAGAAATTCATATCGCCGAATGGTAATTATTATGCGCTGTTGAATTTTTTACCGCCGCAGCAAAACGGCGAATTTATCTTTTTTATGGCGCAGTTCGAGCCGTCTAAGTTTGAGCGTGATGAAAAAAAAGGCTCTTATTTTATTAAAACCGGCGAAAAATCTAATCCTAACGGTTCCTTTACCGGCGTTGTGATAAGTTTTGCGAATAATTTCAAAGCGGTTTGCGTATCGTGCCCGCCCGATGATATCTCCGAAATTAACGGAAGAATATTTTATTATTATATCAAATTTTTATTTTGCTCCCAAAAATTCAGTGTAGAGCTTGAATTATCCGAAAAATAACGAAGCATTTTTTTATGACGCGGCGGCGGCTAATTTAAATACTTAAGCAGTCCGCTGCGGAGTATTTCGGGGCTAAGTACAGGTTTTATAATATAGTCGTCGAGTCCGGCTTTTAAAAGCGCGCTTCGGTCTTCTTCGGTGGCGTAAGCCGTGAAGGCGATTATCGGGGTGCGCCGTGCGCGGGAGTCCGATTCGAATTTTCTTATCGCGCGCGCGGCTTCAATACCGTCCATTTCGGGCATTTGAATATCCATAAGCACTATGTCGAAATAATTGTTTTTATAAAGCGCGACGGCTTCGATGCCGTTTTTAGCCGAAGTGATCCGCCAATTTAAGTGAGCGGCTATGGCGCTTATCATCAGGCTGTTGGTGTCGTTGTCTTCGGCTAAAAGAACGCTGACCGGCTCGCGGCTGTTTCGGAAATTATCTTTAGTAGTATTCGTTGAAGACGATTTTTCGGTTGGAATTATTTCAAACGGAAGTTTCACGATGAATCGGCTGCCTTCTCCAGGACGGCTTTCGACGAAGATTTCGCCTTTCATTAATTCCACGAGCCTTTTTACGATTGAAAGGCCTATTCCAGCCCCGCCATGGCGCTTGGTAGATGATTCGTCGAGCTGATGGAATATTTCGAATATTTCATCGAGCCGCTCCGGCGATATTCCGATGCCTTCGTCCGATACCTCAATTTCGATCTGGCAGAAGTTTTCACATTTAAATAACTGTGAAATTTTTATGCCGGCTTTTCCGCTGGATGTGAATTTAACCGCGTTGGAAAGCAAATTTATCATTATCTGCTCGACTCGACGCCGGTCGCCGATTGGTTTATAGTCGATTTCAGGAGAAATTTCACAATAAAGTTCTATTTTTTTATTTTCAGCCTGGCGCTTGATCGTTTCGATCGTTTCAGCCGCTAATTCGCGAAGATCGAACGGTTCGTTTCTTATTATAATTTTTTTATTTTCGAATTCTGAAATGTCAAACATATTGTTAATGAGTTCGAGAAGATTTATTGAGGACATTTTTATTATTTTATTAAACTCGGATTGCCGATCGTTAAGGCCGCTGACCGCCAGAATGTCGGAGAAGCCCATTATGCCGTTCAGCGGCGTTCTCAGTTCATGGCTCATATTAGCCAGAAACAGGCTTTTCGCTCGGCTGGCCTCTTCGGCCTTTTCTTTAGCGAGTAGAAATTCTTCGGTGCGCTGCATTACCTTCATTTCTAAAAGGCGGTTTTGTTCGAAAAGCTCTGCTCTGGCTGCTTCTAACTCACGCGTGCGTTCGGCTACTCTCGCTTCGAGTTCATCTTTTATCTGCCGGAGCTCTTCTTCGGTTTTTTTCAGGTTGGTTATTTTTTCCTGAAGTTCGGGATAATAGCTTTTATGGACGGAATTTTCGCCGAAACCTATTATTTTTTCGAAAACGCTGCCGGAGTCGTTTTCGTTTTCACATGGCTTCTTCATAAATTACCTCGATATCTCTTTCTGATGCGGGTTTCGGGTTGGTGAGAAGGCATGGGTCATTGCAGGCGTTTTGAGCCAGCGTTTTTATGTCGGTTGATGAAACGCCGGCTGCAGTTAAAGTTTTTGTGATGCCGGCGGATATTTTCAATTCTTTAATCCGTTCAAATAGAGCTTTTTTTGAGGCCGCCGCCGGCATGCCGGCGGTATCTATTCCCATCGCGGCTGCTATCGCAGAGTATCTTTCGGGCGCTGAGTCGTAATTGAAATTTATTACGTGTTCAAAAAGCATGGCGTTGCATTCGCCGTGCGCTAAGTCCAAAAATCCGCCGGCGCTGTGGGCCATCGAATGTATCGCGCCGAGTATGGCGTTTGAAAACGCGAAGCCGGCTTCGAGGCTGGCGAGCATCAGCATATTTTTATATTCTTCGTTTTCTGGATGCAAAATCGCGGGAGTAAGGTTCCGGCTTATGAGTCTTACGGCTTCGAGCGCGTGTATATCGGTGAGCGGCGAAGCCGCTTTTGAAACAAAAGCCTCGACTGCGTGGACTAATGCGTCGATGGCCGTGCATGCAGTAAGATATGGGCTCATCGTTGTAGTGGTTTGATAATCGACGAGCGCCGCATCCGGCACTATAGCCTTGCTTATTATGGCTATCTTCGTGCGCTGCTCTTCATTAAGTATTATTGAAAACTGCGATACGTCGGAAGAAGTTCCGGCGGTAGTGGGGATAAATATAAGCGGCGGGCTGGGGACCTTTATTTTATCGACGCCTTCGAAGGCGAGTATGTCTTTGTCGTTCGAAGTTACTATTCCGACGCCTTTAGCGCAGTCCATGGGGCTTCCGCCGCCGACGGCCACTATGGCGTCGCATCCGTTTTCACGGTAAAATTGTGCGCCATGCATAACTTCGCGGGAGCGCGGGTTGGGCGAAACGCCTGAAAACACGCTGTAACAAACGCCGGCCTCTTCGAGCGCAATAGCGACGTCCTTAACCCATCCGGCGGCTATGATGCCCGCATCGGTTATTATCAGGACTTTTTTCGCGCCGAGGTTTCTGGCGTATTTGCCGGCAAGTTTCCGGGATTCAGGCCCGAAAACAACTTCGGGGGCGACGAATTTACGCAATAAATCAGTTTTCAAAAGCCACCTCGCCATTCTTTGAATCCATTATATAACAATCCCGTTTTATTGTCAAGGTTTATAGCTATTTTAGATTTACTTTAACTGAGTCGATTGTCGATAATTTTTACTTAAGATTATATTTCGCCGTTATTTTATTTTAAACATAATGCAGTAGAAGATGTGGCAGTAAAAGATATAGCTTGACATACTCGTGCATATATATTAAAATTTATCCATTCTGTTTTGGTTGAAGAATTTTACTTGCTTCAATGGGATATTATTGAATGTGATAAAATGAGGTTCAAATGTCTAAAAACCCTATCCTGCTGTTTGCTATTGTGATTATTATGACACTTTGTTTAGCTTATCGATGTTACGCTTCCGGTTCGTCTTTCAATCCGGAATGGGGAATCGGAATTATCTGTAGTATTGACAATTTATACGAATCTGAGATAATAGGTTTTCCTGATATCGATATTGATGTGTATGATTCGCCGAAAGGAAAAAAAATTGGAACCATAGGAAAAAATCCGTTAATAAAGAAAAATACCTATCAAACTCTGCTCTTGAAAACCTTTAATTCCAAAGAAATTGATATCGATGAACATAGTAATGATTTAATAGAAATTACTTATGAGGGAAAAGTACTAAAATATTATAAAGAAGATTCCGATTGCGTCAATATACTGATTCATACCACTTCGGGCGGCGTGTGGGTTCGAATTTCAGATCTGGAAAAAAATAAGTTTAAATCACAATGCTGGATGGATTTTATGCTTGTCATAAAAGAATTCTGGTATGACAACGATATCGATTTGAAAAAAAGACCCGATTATTCCAGTAAAACGATTGTTCGAATAAAAGGCGATTATTTTAACATTATATTTACAGGAAAAACCATGGGATCATGGGCCGAAGTCGAAGCGTGGAAATATATGAAGGCGGAAGATGTTGGCGCCGAAAATGGCAGGGTAATTAAAAAATATAAGGGCTGGATCAGAGCGATTGATAAAAAAGGCAGTCCCGCTATATGGTTTTATACCCGCGGGTGTTGATGGATTTTAATTCAATATGTTGTATTCGAATATTGATAATATTTATGCGAGGTGAATATGATGGAAATTAAAAATAGCGTTAAAGGCTCGGTTTATAAAATAATGGAGGGACTGACGATCGAAACCGCCGTTATAGAAACTAAGCTCGGGCCGGTCGAATATTATTTGAGCGGCGGCGCTGAAAATATTAGAAATGCAGGGCTGCCGGTTGTTTTATGTTCTCACGGCGGTGTGGGCGGCGCAGATCAGGCGCGCCTGCTTCTCGACTGGTTGGATACTTCCAGATACGCTCTGCTGTGCCCATCCAGGCCGGGTTATCTATTAACGCCGCTTGAAAGCGGGCCGGGTATAGAAAATCAGGCCGATCTCTTCGCGGCGCTTCTTGACGCGCTTGATATAAATCAGGTTTGCGTTGTTCTGGCATCCGCCGGTGGGCCGCCCGCCTACGAGTTCGCTATTAAATACCCTGAAAAATTGTGGGGCCTCGTCGCCATTGACGGCGTAAGCGGATTTTATGATATGCCCGAAACCGTCGGGCCGATATCCGCTTTTTTATTTACAAGTGATCTCGGGCAGAAGCTCGTGAAGTTTATCGGAAGTAAAAAGCCGGAATGGTTTCTTAACGAAATTTTCTGTACGGAGGCATATTTTACTAAAAAACAAATTAAAGATCATATCGATTTTGTGATGAGCGATGAAAAATTGGTCAAGTTTATGCAGGCTTTCATATATACCATGAATCCCTATAATTTAAGAAAACCCGGTACTGATAACGATATGGTTTTATACCGGCAGCTAAAGCATATCGAGGTTAAAAAAATTAAAACGCCTTCTTTAATCATTCACGGTACGCACGATGCCGACGTTAAATTTTATGACGGTGTTTACGCCTATGAAAATATATCCGGCGCGAAGCGCTACTGGATAGAAGAAGGCTCGCATCTCGGCTTCTGGCTGAGCAAAGATTATCAAAAAGTTCAGCATTTTGCCCGTAATTTTATTGACGAAGCGTGCGCCAGCCGTATTTTATAAATTGATATGGGAGGAAATTATGAGTGAAAAGAAAAGCGGCCGCGCCCGCAAAAGTTTATCGGTAAAATCGATTTTAATCGTTTTGTTTATGTTAATTGTGACGGCCGGTTTTGCGCCTTCGGCGCTAAACGGAGTTTTAAGCGCGATATGTACGCCCCGCGCCGCTCTGGCGGCTCAAGCCCGTGAAAGCTGGATAGCGTTTGAAAGAAAAGGAACGGCATTCGGCTATGAACATCTTAAAATTAGCGCGCCGGACGATAAAACGGTCGAATA
>CAYTCW010000179.1:0-7724 GCA_964436235.1 uncultured bacterium | reverse complement strand
TTAACGATGAAGTTATAGTTGATGTTTTATTAAATATATGTTTTGCAGGAGGAGACACAATGCGGCTTAAAAAATCGGCGCCGATGATTTCCATTATTTTCATGTGCCTTACCTTTCTATATCCGTCGTTCGCGTCCGGAATTAACGGCATCGAGAAGTCTTTCGACATCGAAAAACTCTTTATGGCAGAGCATTCGGTCGTTATCATGACTTCGGCGGAGGTTTCGAAGAAAAAAGGCGCATGTATTCAGTTCTCAACGCTGCCGGGCAACACGGTCGCGCAATTTGTCCTCTCATGCAAATGCGGCGTTGATACGCTCAGCCCGAAGGCAAAAGCCGCGTTCAAGGAAGCCATTCTAAAAAGCGTCAATGCGGCGCTGGCAGAACTTCATGCCGCGCGGGTAGGCCCGGGCGAATTATTCAAAAACACTCTTCTTAAAAGGGCCATCGAGGGCGTTCGCCGCTGCCGCGTCGGAAATGCCGCCTTCGACCTTGCCGGCCGTTCGCTCCAGTGCCAGTATCAGATCCAGACCGTGCCGGACGGACGAGTGGGATTCAATTCCGCCGGCGCTAAGGGCGCGGACATTTTCGTTTTCGTGACGGTTCTTTTCGCCCCCGTAAAATAAATGAATGCGCACCGGATTATCGTAATTAAAAGAACTTTAATAAAGAAAATGCGAATTTTAATAACGGCGTTTAGCCGTTATTTTCTTTTGCTTATTCTTCGTATTTTACCGTATCGAATTTAAGCTCGCCGTGGTAAAGCGGGTCTTCGTGATTGCCGCCCTGAGAGTTGATCGAGCGAAGCTCGACGTATACTACAGGTGCAACCAGCACGCGCGCATTTTTTGATGAGGAAAGGCCGTCTTTTATGGAAGCCTTTTTCAGCGCTTCTGGAAAAGAATTTTTCAATATATCGGCCAGGTTGCCGCCGTAGCCCATGTGGGCGTCTTTGATAGCCCATACGAGCGCGTTACATTCTTTATAACTTTCGGTCAGCAATCCTTCGGAATGAAGTCCGGCTGAGTATTGCGCATCATGGCCGCAGTAGATTTTTATCATGACCGACGCCCTGCCGAGATTTGATGAGGGATATCTGTCGGAATCGTTCCGTGAGTTTTTTTCCATGAATTCTCTCATGATGAATTCTTTCGGCATGAAACGCGCGGGATCGAAAATGAAATCGAAGCTCTGGGACGGTTTATCGGTAATGAAACCGCCTTTTTTAATGCCGACTTCGAAGTGAAGGTGGCGCACCTCGCTGCGGCCGGAATTGCCCATATCACCGACAAATTCGCCTTTTTTTATGTTATCGCCCGGTTTGAGTTTTATTGTGCCTGGCGTCAGATGCGCGTAGCGGGTATAGATGCCGTATTTAACGCCGGATGAGGCGTGTATGAATTCTTTGTGCAGTATTACCACATGATTTCCCCAGCCGGCTCCGGCTTCGCGCAGAAGGGTATTTCGCGTAAAAACGGCCGATTGCGGGCAACCGGTCCGTACATAGGCGACCACGCCGTTAGCCGCTGCTATAACCGGAATTTTTGGTTTTTTCGGATCGGAGTGGACGAAATCCACGCCTTCGTGCACCGCCGGTTTATTGGTTATACCTGAATAGGCTACTTTTCTGGTAAAATCTGAAGGCACTATAAAAGCCGGCGGTTCAAAAAACGCGTCTGGAGCGCCGCCCGCAACCTGGACCGGAGACGATTCCTGAAGCGTGGTCGAATGGAAGGGTTCCGCCGCCATCAGGCTGAAACAATTTAAAAGCGTTATTATTACGCTTATAACTGGAATATAAAAATAATTGCGATACATACAAGCCTCCATGATGATATTATTTATCATATCGATTGTATCACAAAAAAAGCTGCTTATCAATTTTTTATGATGAAAACTATCTTGAAAATATAACCGGGATTTTATTTTAAAACAACTCTCTAATAAGGGTTTTAACATTTATATTTCGCATGCCGGCCTTGAAGCGTTTGTAAATAAAACTTCATATTTGGCGCATTTTTACTATTTTGCATTTTTACTATTAAAACAAAAAAACATAAAAATACAAAAAAAATAACAAAAAAAAATAATTGAAACAAAATTGTAAATGATGTAGTATAATGTTATGCGTGAAGAATTTTCAGTTACGCAATATATCTGGCGTATAAGCATTTAATGCTGCGGTTATATTAATATGCGAATTCGGTAAAGAAGGCTGAAAATAATTATATGAAAATAATTTGCGGAAATTAATTTAAGGATGAAATCATTAAAAAAATATATATTATTGAAGTTAAAAGGAGTGTTGTTTATGGTAAAGGCTCGTAGTTTATACATATTAGCCGCTTTTTTTATAACGCTTTTTTCATTCGAGGTATCTTTTTCTCAGAGCGCGATCGACGAACTGAATCGCAATATCGATACCATGAATATATCAACGCGTGACGGGAGCGTCGATACGCAGGCGCAGCCCGCTGAAGAAGCGGGTTCGATAAAAAAAGTTCTCGACACCGCCAGAACTTATCTCAACAACCGCGATTTTCATACGCCGTCAAGCTGGAAAACTACGCAGCGCGGCAATGTAGCCTGCGCGTATTTCGTTTCGTATGTGCTTAAAAAAGCAGGCGTTATATCGGAGATCGAGTATTACGTTCCGACGCTTGTCAAAAAATTGCTCGCTACCGGCAAATTTGAAAAAGTGAAAGTTCCTCCGTTTAAAACGGGCGATATCATTACCTGGTGGGGCCAGGGCCACATAGGCTTCGTCACCGAAGACGGCAAATCGATAGATAATTCTTCGAGCGCGGGCTGTCCTAAAAAGCGTTCCATAGATACTCTCGGCCGCGCCGATGCTTTCGCGTTAAGGCCTAAATATTAATTTATAATTTAATCATTCAATCGTGAAGTCGGCTATTACGGGGTAGTGGTCGGAGCCATTAAATTGTCCCGTGAAAGCGTTGGTAACTTTCACGCCCTTCGAATTCATGCAATAATCGATAGGAATACGCAACAGAGCAGGCATTTGCGCCGGCCAGCTCGCGTTGAGCGCGCGGCCTTCCGATGAATTTTCAAGCCCGGCGGCGGCTTTGAAGTCTTTAAAATAAGGCGACCACGGCGTTATATTAAGATCGCCCATAAGCAGCGCCCGGCCGCCTTCGCGAGCTATTATAGCGGCCATGCTTTCGAGTTGATCGTTTCTATATTTTAAATAATTAGTTCCTAACGGCGGCAGCGGGTGAGCGGTGTAGAGCGTGAATTCTTTTTCGCCCGCGGCGAACTTCGCCTTCAAAAAAGGGACCGGCAGCGATCCGGCCGGAACTATTTCGGCCTTCACGGGCTTTATTCTGCTGTAAAAAGCCATTCCAAAATTATCTTCCGACGGCTCTAAAACAATGTATGGATAATTCTTTTCAAGCGCCTTCATCGCGTGCGCCCATTTTTTATTTACCTCGATGAGCATTATAAAATCGGGATCGTACTTTACGGCCATATCAATTATTTTTTGATGCTCGCCGTTAGCCGTAAGAATGTTAGCGCATACCGCGCGTAAAATTTTACTTTGAGGGGCGGCTCCGGTTTCTATCGTTTTATACGGCATAAACGGCGCGAGCGCGGCAGCGCAGTAAAGCGCGAACAGCGCCATCAGCGAGGCTTTTTTCCATTCGCGCCCGAAAGCCAGAATAGCGGCCGCGGCCGAAGTAAATATAAAATATTGAATATAGAAATGGCAGCTCAGCTCGAATACTAAGTGGAACCGCGCGAAGAAAGAAGCCGTTACGCCCGCGCAGCAAAGCGCTCCCAGCGTTAGAACAACGCCTCGGACAAGACGGAGGATATATCCGGGTGCCGATTTAAATTTATTTTGATGATTCATAGTTTATTTAATTTGTATTATTAATTTTTTATGGTGAACTTATTGGTGAACTTTCTATATTTATGGTGAACTATTTACGGATTCGATAGATAACTTTCTAATTTAAATTACAGGCAATATCATTAAATGCCGATAATCCGTTCTGCCGTTTATCTTCCGCCGGCGGCCTTATGCAATGCTTCCCATTTTTCTTTAAAAGGTATGTGCGGAACATCGTTTACTAAAATTCCCGCGCCGAGCGCGTGACATTTATGTGCGCGCGCGTCGATAGCCACGCAGAAAGGCAGAATAAGCGACTGAACGCGGATGAAAAGTTTCGAAAGGCCGATCGTTTTGCCGTCGGATTGTTTCGCGTATTGCGGCGCGTTCAGCGCGGCGAAACCAAGAGATTCGCCTATATGTTTAGATAGCGCGAAGTGGCAGCCGGCCGTTCTTTCTATTTCTTCGACGGAGAGCAAATAATTGTGACACGCTTCGCAAATTTTAGTGAAATCAGCTGTCTTGACGGCTTTTTTAACCGAATTGTCAAGCGCGTTATTAAGCAGGCGCATTTTTAAAACGGTTCCGGCCGGGGCTATATTCTTGTATAGCGGCGGTTTTTCAGCCGGCGCAACGCCGTCCATCGAAACGAAATCCGCATCGACGACCGGTATCGTTTTTTTATTGAAACTTGCCGCCATCAAATCGATACCCGCCGCGAGCGGCAGAGAAACTTTTTCAAGCAGTATCAGGCGGTTCGAGACGGCTTTTGACTCGCCGCCGGTTTTAAGCGAGTAATACTCCGCGCGGGCGCGGTTAAGGTCTATGGCTTCTTTTATGTGTTTTACAAAAGGGCCGGTTTTGCGCGAAGATATCGCTTTAGTTTCGCCGCCACTGCCGCTGCTATCGCCGGCGTACCATTCTTTTTCGCAAATTTCAGTCATGGCGTTATGCGCCGATAGTAAATCCAATTGAAAAATGGCGGTTTCATAGCGCCGCGCGCGTTGCTGAGGTTCGTGCCGCTGCAGCGCGGCAAATTTGAGTTCTTTTATATGCTCATAAAATTCAGATGCTTCGCCGCCGCGTAAGCCGGAAGCTCTGCCGCGGCTGATAATTTCCGATAATTTCGCAAGCGCCTCCGATTCGCCTTCAGGCGATAGCGCGTCACGGGCGTTTTCGAGTTCGATCCGCGCCTGCGCCATAAGCCGTTCGATCTGGCCGGAGCCGGCGAAAGCGTCTGCCGTCATAAAAAAGACGGCGGTTAATAAACAAACGGCAGGCATTAAATAAATGATATTGAAAAAATTCCGGCGCGGTTTTATGGTCGTGCAAATATCTAATTTCATATATCCTCCATTTAAATTCATGGTAAAAGAAATAATTTAATTTTGCCTGCCTTCATAACGGCAACTGAATAAATTCGTTTATTATAATCTTTGGTTATATCCGTATTATATCACACCCGGCCGCTTTTTACAAACGGAAAAAACGGCGTTCTTTTGTGTATTTTTATGGTATGTTTGATTATAAATCGGTATGATCAAGATCGACAGTTAATGATAACTGCCTTAAAAGTTATAGATTACAATAATAAGCTTTTTTATACTTGATTTTTTAAATTAAAACCGGTCGATAAATGCATTATGTTAATCGTTATGTTAACCGGAATAGCTTGACTTTTGCTATCACATATGCTATCATTTATTTATGACTAAAAAGGAAAAATTATATTCTAAAATTAAAAATGCGCCTGAAAACGTTAGATTTGAAGAAATATGCGCGCTTGCGGAAATGTTTGGTTTTATCTTGAAAGCCTTGCAGGGCAGCCACAAAACATATCGTCGGGCAGGAGTTATTGAGCTGCTTAATTTCCAGAACTGCGGTGGAAAGGCAAAACCTTATCAGGTAAGGCAGTTATTAAAGATAATAGAATTTTATGATCTGGAGGTTAAGTAACATATGCGTTATCCTATTAAACTGTTCTATAGCGAAGAAGATAAAGGATATATTGCGATTATCCCCGATCTTCCCGGAGCCTCAGCGTTCGGCGATACCGAAGAAGAGGCCATAAAAGAAATCAAAATAGTCGAAAAAATGTGGCTTAAAGTGGCCGCTCAGCAAGGAATGAAGATCCCCGTTCCATCGACTGAAAAACAATACAGCGGGCGAATACTTGCACGCACTCCCAAAACCCTTCACAGGCAATTAGCAGAACTCGCCGAAGAAGAGGGTGTGAGTTTAAACCAGCTTGTAGTGTTTTTATTATCAGAAGCCGTTAAAAATCCATATGGCGCCAGTGTTTCAAAATCTAAAAAGGCCGCTTAGATTCGAGAAATTTGCAAAAAAAAGCCGCGTATGTTATAATGCAAAAAATAAAAAATTAAGCGGAGTTGATTTCAATTAAAACCGTATTCATGAGCAATATTGAGATAAACGACATAATTGTTGACGCGAAGCCGGTCAGCCATCCGGACGGGCCGCGTGCCGCGGGACTCAAAATGACCGAAAACTGGGATGAATGCGGAAGTAGAATCAGCCTGCCCGTTTTCGAGGCGGAGTTGAGTTTTTTTTCGAAGAACTCGGCCCCCGACGAGATCTGGCTGTTTGCGAGTGACCGGCCTGAAACTGTATCTGAAAAAGCGCGGGCGCTCGATACAATTACGATGGCGGCGGCCGTTAAAAGGATGCTCGTCGAAAAACACGGGCGTGCCGAACGCAGCGTAAAAATAATCGGCTACGATTCCAGCCCTGAAAACTACGATGAGATGCTCGATTTTTTCGACAGGTTCTTCAGAAAAATGAAGAATGCCGACGGATATGACGATGTGCTTTATTTCGTATCGATGACGACGGGAACGGTGCCGGCGAATCTGGGCATGATAATATCCGCGGTGTCGTATTTCGGCAATAACTGCGAGGCGATATATCTTTCAGGCGGCGTGCCGCGCAGGACCGAGATGGTCGGAAAACTTATGGATAAAAGATATTTCCAGGTGGCGCAGAACCTTATCAGTCACTACGATTACAGCGGTCTTTACGATCTTGTCAAAGACTGGAATTCCGCGCCCGGGCATATTTTGCTGATGATAAACGCCTGCCAGACGCTGTACGACTTCAACTTCGACGCGGCCGCCGAAGCGCTGAACGAAGTTATAGAAAAAAAATCGGTAAGCGCCTCTTCCAGCCTTGTTTTAAGGCAGGTGCTCGGCGCGATCAGAGGTCTGGAGGCGGCTCAGGAGCTTATGATAAAGCACCAATCGATGCCGGCCGAAGAAAAAGCGGTGCCGCTCGATGAAGCCGCGCGTGCCGGACTCTTTGAAAGTTACCGCGGGCTTCTGTCTCTGTGGTACCATAAAATGAGAATTTCATGGCAGAAGGAAAATTATTTCGAATTTTACAACCTTTTGTTCGGCTTAGTCGAAAATATGTCAAAATACCTTATAATGCAGGTTATCGGGCTGCCGGTCCTGAAGGCTTATTTTTCAGAGGTAAAAGACGCGCTTCGTTCCTTTGAAGGCTTCGAAGCTTTTGCCTTGTCGAAGGGCGTTAATTTTAATTATGAAGTTAATAATTTCATGTTCGACCTGTTCCTTAAATATCTTCTCGAAAAAGGATACTTCAAGGAGCGCGCCCGCGTGATCAGCAATTTCCTCAACCCCGTCTCCGAACTCAAAACGCACCGTAATCAGGCCGTGCATGTCTTCGGCGGCGCCTCCGACGATATTCTCGAAAAAGAAAAATTCTCGAAAAAATTCGGCGGCGGCAGCGTCGTGAAAGCCGCGGCGAACGCCCTTGAATTGATGGGAATTACAACCTCTGAAATTACTATTTTTGAAGAACTAAACTGCCAGATAACCGGAGAGCTCGAAAA
>CAYTCW010000178.1:6039-7940 GCA_964436235.1 uncultured bacterium | reverse complement strand
GGCAATATAATCGCCGAAGACACTCCGGCTAATTTAACTAAGAGAGTAGCCACCGACGAAACTATCGAGCTTATAGTCTCCGGCGTTTCCGACGATAAAAAGCTCCACGAAACGCTTACATCGATCGCCGGCGTCAAATCGGCCGACATAACCTTCAACGAAACCGATAAAACGCATAAGGCGTCGATCTTAGTTAAATCGAGCTTCGATAACGCTCCTGAAATCGCGCAGAAAATAATTACGGCCAATCTTAAATTACATAAAATGAACACTACCGAGCTTTCACTCGAAGAGGCCTTCCTGCGCTTAGTAAATACCATGAAAGGAGATGAGCAAAAATAATGAGAAATATCTGGTCAATCTTTAAAAAAGAAATTATTTCATTTTTCAGCTCTCCCATAGCATATATGCTTATTACGGTTTATCTGGTTTTATCCGGATACTTTTTCTATTTAGGCTTCGTCAGATTCGCAAATTACGTGAATATGATAGCGGCTAATCCTCAATATTCGCAGCAGCTCGCTCAGCTCAACTTAGCCGAGCACGTTTTGCGCCCGCTGTCTTATAACATCTGCATAGTGGTACTTTTGTTAATACCCATGCTCACGATGCGTCTCTATTCAGAAGAAAATAAAATGGGCACGATGGAGCTCCTCCTCACTTCTCCGCTCGGCTATTTTGAAATAGTCTTCGGAAAATTTTTCGCGTCGCTATTCGTATATGCTGTAATGATGTTATTTTCCGCGGTCTATCTGTTAATAATTATGAGCTACGGCAAAATCGAAACCGGCCCGGTCATAACAAGCTATCTCGGCCTGTTTCTGATAGGCATGGCGTTTCTGTCCATAGGCAATTTCACATCGACGCTCACTAAAAACCAGGTTGTAGCGGCGGTTCTCGGATTCGGAATACTGCTTCTGTTCTGGGTTTTGGGCTGGGGCGCCGCAAACGCCGAAGGCCGCATGGCCGGGTTGCTGTCGTCGCTTTCAATAACCGAGCATTTCGACTCTTTTTCAAAAGGCGTCCTTACTCTAAAGGATATAATTTACTATCTCAGCTTTACCTTTATAGGACTGTTTTTGACTAAAGCGTCTCTTGAATCTACGAAATGGAGGTTATAAATAAATGAGCGAAAATATGGAAAACAAAAATACAAACATAAATAAAAATGAAAATATTGCCGTCAAAAGTGAAAATAGCGCAGCCGGCGGCGGTTCTCAAAGCGCTAAAACAGCTAAAGCCGGAAACGGCCTGCTCATCGCTAAAATATTATGCGCACTGCTTATAATCACAGGACTCTGCATGTATTTATTATCCGAAACGATGAGCCTCGCACGCTGGAGCCCTTCGATTCTGGGCCTTATGACGCTTCTGGGCATCGTGATATACGACTTCAACTACATAGCCGGAAAAATGAACACTCGTTCATTTAAATACACCACAAACGCGGTCATTTACTCGCTTATCATTCTTGTTATAACCGGTATAATTAATTTTATAGTTTTAAAGCACGACAAACAGTGGGATTTAACTCAAAACAAGCGCTTCTCGTTGTCCGAGCAATCGGTTAAAGTGCTTAAAAACCTTAAATCCGAAGTCAATATAATCATGTTCTATCCCGACATGGCGAAAATGCAGTTCAACGACCTTTTCAAGCAGTACAGCTATCACAGCGATAAGTTCCGGACTGAATTTCACGACATGAATAAAAATCCTAAATTAGCTCAGCAATATCAGGTTTCCGATAACCAGACGGCCGTCATCAAATTTAGGGAAAAAACCGAAAAACTTCACGGCCCCTTCGGCGAGCAGGAATTAACAAACGCCATAATCAGGGCGACACGCGAAGGCAAAAAAGCCATCTATTTTTTAACCGGCCATAACGAAGCCGACTGCGACGC
>CAYTCW010000178.1:0-5939 GCA_964436235.1 uncultured bacterium | reverse complement strand
AAACCGGCCCTTAAAATGCTCGGCCTCGGCGATTATACGATACCGCTCGGCATGATATACGATTCGAGCCACAGCGTTACCAAAGAATTCAATATGGCAACGATCCATCCTTTGGTGCGCTCGCTCAATTTAGAATTCCAGAACTCGAATTACACTCTGGTGGCTCTGGCTAAAACTTCGCCCGAATCATACGCCGATAAAACATATCTAAGCGAAACCAATATTAAATTCGATCCGGGCGTAGATACGAAAGGCCCGATAACGGTCGTCGCCGCATGCAGTAAAGTAATACACGAAGCGGTGCCGGTCACTACTTCCGAAACCGAATTAAAATCCGATCCGGACGCGCAAAAATCAAAGCAGAAAGAAATGCGCATAATCCTTACGGGCACTTCCAACCTCGCGCGCAACCGCTACGTTAACATGCAGGGCAACGGCAGCTTAGTCATGAATATAATCAACTACCTTGCCGAGGAAGAAGACCTTATCGCCATCAAACCGAAAACCAACACGCCGCAGGAAAAGATCGATCTCACCCAGCAGGACGCTAATAACATATTCTACCTCACGCTCTTTTTAATGCCGGGTTTTGTGGTTTTAAGCGGATTCACGGTCTGGTTTTACAGAAATAAATAATTAAAACAATTGAAACAGAGGTGATATTAAAAAATGAATTACATCAAAACTATAATAGCTCTGATCGTATTGATCGGGCTCGGATATTACGCGAGCGTTCTGGATAAAATGCCGCCCGAAGAAAGCGCCGATACTAAAAAAGAAGAATTCGTAAGCGGCTTTTCTTTCGATAAGCTCACCAATATAAGCATCAAACGCGATTACGACACATTCGCGGTCGAATTCGCCAAAAAAGCCAACGACGAATGGTTTATGCAGAAGCCAAATGAAACTTTAGCCGATCAGCAGATTATCAACGAACTTATCAACGGCATCCGCACTGCTAAAGCCGATTCGAAGATCACCGAAAAAGAAGTGTCCAACTACGACGACTTCGGGCTTGGAACTAAGGCAGTCACGCTCACGCTTAAAGCCGACACAAACGAGCTTAGCGTTTACTACGGCAATAAAAACCCCGACGGCAGCATGGGCTATGCGCGCGTTAACAATTCTAAAGACATCGCGTTAGTCGAATCGCGCCTGCTCAATGACGCGCTTAAGAGCGTCTTCGAATACCGCGATAAAAAACTCGCCGCGTTCAACCCGGCCGCTATAGCTTCGTTTGAAATTTCATACCCGGCTTCTAACGAAGTATATATGTTTAAAAAAGACCACGACTTCTGGTACGCCGCCGGCGATAATAAAAAACGCGCCAACGGCGAAGTTATCGACGAAATACTCAGTAAAATCAACGGTGCGCGGGCCGCTGCCGTAATCGATGAAATTTCCGGCGAATATGCCGAAAGCAGCGTCCAGAGCGGCGCGGGCGAAATCGTAATTAATTTCGCGAGCGCAAATACCGCCGAAAACGCGGTCAATATAATCATAGGCCGCGACCATCCGGCTAATTCGGCAAACTGTTTCGTAAAAACCAACTATAAAAAAGAGCTTCTCTTAGTCGATAAAACGATAAAAGACTCTCTGGTAAAGCGTTCATTCGACTTCTGGCCGAAAAAATGCTTAGATATCAAAGCTAACAATGTTAATGAAATTAAATTAATCCCCGGCGACACGATCGCCGTCGAGCTTAAAAAATCGGGAAGCGAATGGCAGATAATGCGTCGCGGCAGCGAAGAAGTAAATATAGCCGCCGACTCGGCGAAGGTCGAAAGTTTCATTCAGTCGCTCCAGCAGGCCGCCATCGAGCATATAATCGACGGACCTACGGATAGCGCCATAACCGCAGGCTTCGAAAAAGCTACCTACGAGGTAAAACTCGGCCTCACCTTCAGCGGCCGCACAGAATCGGTTTTCATAGTTTCATCCGATTACGAAAAAAATCCTTATGTGCGTTGCGATGAAAAAGACCGCTACTACAGAGTTATGAAAAACACTCTCGACGAAATAATCCGCGCGGGCCGTGAAATAGCGGCAAAAGAAAAATAAATCCGTGCCGTGCAATGAAGCGCGGACGATATAAAGTAAAACTGATTGATCATATAATAAACTAATAGTCAATATACGATAATTTACCGGTCAACCGGTTATAAAATAACGGGAGAGAAAATATTAATCGTCTTTTTTCTCCCGTTATAATTTTAAGTGGAAAGGTTTATAGTATTATGAGCAAAGAAAATAAAATTTCGAATTCGCTTATAGTTCTCGGCCGGCTTTTGATCGAGCGCGGCATTATCGACGAACTACGCTGGAAACAATTGCTCGCCGAAGCGATGGACTCGGACGATATTTTATTAAGCGCTCTTTCCTCTGAAGGCGCCGGCTCCGAAACCGAGCTTATGAATATCGTTTCTAAAGAATTAAAAGTTCCTTTTATAGAACTCGATTGTTATATAATCGATCCTGCTTTATGCAAAATCATTCCGTCCGCTATTATCTTTTCCCAGACCATTTTACCGATTCATCGCACTAAAGATTTTCTAACGCTGGCAATGGCCGATCCTGCCAACACTCAGGCAATCGAAGACGTAGAATTTATGCTCGGATTAAAAGTCAAACCAATTCTGGCCCTTTCGCGCGATATAAAAAAAATAATCGAAGAGGCGTTCAAAGACGAGCTTATCGCCGACAAACCCTTCATCGACGGCTGGTATGATGGAAACGAAAACGATGAGCAATGGCATTGCGGACCGGAACCGACGGCAGAATCTCTCGCCTCACGTCTTTTTAACTTAGTTCTTCAACGCATAGCGTCGAACGAAACGGACTGCATTCATATAAAATCCAGAGAGCGCGAACTGGATATAATTGAAATCAAAAACGGTTTACCTTCTCAATTCGCTTCCGGCAGCGGTCCTTTAAAAATAGATTCTCCAGATATACGCGAAGTCGTAGAAATTTTCATTTCAAAATTTAAAATTATTTCAAATTCAGCTATCGATGAAGAACGACTCCCACAGGAAACCGGGGCCGTTATAAAATATCAGAATAAAAACCATTTTATAAAAATGAAATTCAGTAAACTTGAAGACGGCGAAGGCCTCTTGATTGAAATCCGGCGCGTTTTATAAAGTTAAGCGGCGAAAAATATGAAAACAGCTCTGACAAATCTTCTTACAATTATCGCCATACTCGGATTTCAGGCGGCGGCGCTTCAATCGTTAATTAAAACAATATTAAAATAAAAGTTAAATGCCGTATTATTTACCCCGGCAAGCTCCGAATCGTCAATTTCAATAAATTTTTCATGGCACTTTCCGCCTTTATTAATACTGCCAAATTCAAATCGCGCATCTTCAACGAATGGTTTTTTACCTTAAAAGACTATCAGGCTTTGTGATTTTAGAATTATTCAAAGCCAGTTCTTTTATAATGCTACTTACAAAAAAGTAAGTAATTTACATTTTAATCCAAAAATGTTATGATATCAATATGGCTGCAAGAATTTAATAATTACTTTATGAATATATTTATCAAATAGTCGGAGGTATTATGTTTAAAAAAACCGGTTTTTTCTATCTTTTCCTATCCCTATCTTTGTTAATTTGCCTGTTCTTATCAACGCCGGAATGTTTTGCACAAAATTTAGATAAAGAAAACAATTGTAAAATCCAGTTAATCAGAAACGCCACCATGAAAATAACCTATGCTGGATTCACTTTTCTGACCGACCCCATGTTTTCGCCTAAGGGAGCAATAAAGCCATTCGCAGGGATAGAGCGCAATCCAACGAAGGAATTGCCATTAAAAATCGAAGATATAATCAAGGGCGTCGATTGCGTGCTTGTAACGCACCTTCACCCTGACCATCTCGACACCGTCGCATGCGAAGCGCTGCCGAAGAAAATACCGTTGTTCTGCCAGCCGGGAGACGAAGACGCCATTAAAAACTCCGGATTTATAAATATCGCGGCAGTTGAAACTTCGCGCGAATGGAATGGGATTACCATCATCCGCACAGGCGGAAAGCATGGCAGCGGAAAAATTCTTGAGCATATGGGAAAGGTATCAGGATATATATTTACCGCAAAGAACCAGCCGACTCTTTACTGGGCGGGCGACAGCGTATTGTGCGACGAAGTGAAGTACGCCGTGAATAAATACAAACCGGAGATAATAATCACTCATTCAGGCGGAGCGAAGATTCCAGGATTCGACCCTATCATTATGGACTCGGAGAAGACTATCAAATTAGCGAATATTGCTTCGAAAGCATCTATAGTGGCTATTCACATGGAATCGCTCGACCACTGCGCCGTTATGCGCGAAGCTCTCCGCGGCGATGCCGAAAAAGCCGGCATACCATCATCCAAACTCATTATACCCAAAGACGGCGAAACGCTCTCTTTTTAATTTAATCCTTCATTAAATGCGAGGAAACCAATATGAAGATCAGGAAAGAATATACATGCCCGCTGGAGATCGTCCACGATATCCTGAAAGGAAAATGGAAAACCGTAATATTATGGCAGCTCAAATACCGCGGACGCGCTTCGCTCTCACAGCTCGAACATGATATCAAAGGCATCAGTCAAAAAATGCTTCTGGAGCAATTAAAAGAATTGATAACATTCGGCTTAGTGGACAAAAAAAGTTTTGAGGGCTATCCGCTAAAAGTCGAATATTTCCTGACGGAAGACAAAGGCGGCAGAATAATAAAATCGCTTGAGATCATGCAGGAAATAGGCAGGGAATATATCGCTGAAATCGAAAAAAAGCGGTTCGCTTAATATTTGTGCGCGAACGGCTCTATGAACTGCGTTTCGTGCCGGCAATACAATTCATCAACTTCGATAAAGGCCGCTGTTTAATAAATTCAGACTTATCCGGTTTTCACCATTTAATTAAACGGCATAAAATGACAACTTAAACTTTATTAGCGCGCAATATATAAAAAACATAACCGTAATATTCATTGTATTTTCTATACAGCGCGATCTCGGCGGTCTCGTTGTCGAAAACTTTTTTCGCTTCAGGGTTATTGCCATAAACCTCTTTTAAACTCCGGATCCTTTTTTCTAGCGGGCCGTAATAATCTTCCCATCCGGAATCAGGGATTATGAACACTCCGGCTATGCTATAGCCGCAAGCATCGGCTATTTTCAAGTTCTCGTTCACGCTTTTCATCGCCGGATAGTCATTATCCCAGAATTTTTTAGGCTCTTCGGGCATTTCAGGTGTTAGCCAGGACAATTCGGAAACAACGATATATCCTTCTTTAGTTAAAAATTTTTTCCAATCACGAAGGCCTTTTTCAAATCCGTATATATAAATAGCGCCTTCAGACCAAATAAGGTCGAAGGAATTCGACGGAAATTTCATATCGAACATCGAAGCGTTGACGGTCGTTATTCTATCCGTCAATTTTTCGTTTTCAGCTTTTCTAATGAGCTTGTCAAGAAACGGTTGATGATTATCGAGCGCGGTTACATGGCATCCGGAGCTTTTGGCTAATTCTATAGTCTGGCGTCCGGGGCCGCAGCCTATATCGAGTATTTTAGAATCCGGCGTTAAATTGCGTACCATTTTTAAAGCCCGTTTGGTGGATTGATTGTTACCAGGAGCTTCCCTTGGAAGATCATTGTGTACTTCGAAAAAAAAGTCCATAAATTCTCCTTATCCGTTTTTGCTTAATATTACACAAAAAAAACTTCACTGTCAAGAAAAAAACGATATACATATCAGTCAGACCAGGGTTTCCAGTGCCCGAGCCTTTTGAACAATAATAACAATATTACCGCGATAATAAAAATGAATATGTTTCAACTTCATTAAAATATTTTTCCGACGTATGCCGTATATTGTCTATTTTTCAACTCTTCGTTCCAGAAAAAACCATTTAAGTATCATCAGCACTATCATAAAAG
>CAYTCW010000177.1:0-7941 GCA_964436235.1 uncultured bacterium | reverse complement strand
GGTCTGAAAAAGTCAGGTATATTTTGTTGAGTAATTTTAATGAACTCATTAATACCTAATGTGTAAGTTTTAAATTCCTTTATAAATATTTTCAAATCAATGGGAGTCTTGTATAAAGGGTCTTGGGGAGTTAAAAGGATTATATCTGGAATGGCTTGTTTCATCTTATTTAAAAAATCTACCCTATTATTTATAGCCCAATTTTCCCATAATAATTCTATTATTTTAGCAGTATCTATACACATATTAACTCCTCTCAAATATGGAAGTTTCAATCTTTTTCAAATAATCTTCGGGTATTACCTTCTTATTACCCCAGAGGTAAACTTTAAGGTAAACATCTAATCGGCTTGAGTCAGTATCCAGTTCTATGTTATCTTTCCAGTGCTCTATCATGTCTTCGGGGTAATCTACCGGAAACATTTTTATTACTTCCCGCGCCTTATCCAGCTCAAATCTTATAACATAAAACTCATATAACTCCTCTATATAGAAAGGATTATGAGGGTCAGTTTTTAAGAGTTCCATTAATTTATCATAAACTTCTTGCGACCCATAGCCATAATCAATTTTTTGCCTGTCAATATTCATGCTCACTTCAATATATTTCTCTTTTGTCGGGAAATATTTCGGCACTAAATCTTCGAACATTTTAATCACCTCTATTTTATTATACGCAAAATCGAGACCTTTCAGATAAACAGGAGGGAGTTATTTCGTAGTTACTGCAAAAGAAGAATATTGTTCTATTTTACCAACTCCGTAAGCGACTCTGGCATAACCTTTCAGGCCCCAATTCGTTCCCCAGCTGTTTTTGACTATCCAGCATTTCTGATTATCGTCATAGCCGACAACGCATACCGCATGACAGCCGGAGTAAGCATCGCTCTGTTGTCTATACTCGCCGCCCTTATAGTTATTAAAATCGCGGTAATAAATCATGGTAGAGACGATAGGGCCTTTTGTGAGGTAGTATTTCATGTTGTCCGCGCCGTTGAATTCTGTATATAATTTTATTTTGCGGCAGACGGGGATTTTGACCCTGTAAGTTACGGGTTTAGGTATCAAGGTATAAGGCGCGTCTATTTCTCTGCAATAGCCGTTGAATTTAGTGGTCAAATCAAGAACCCATTTAACGACTGACCCCCTCCTGTAATAGTCGGCGGATTTATTCCAGACCCTGTAATGCAGGTCAATTTCTGAATAATCACGGTCTTTCGCGGGGGTGCTATTGTCGATATTCTCTTGAAGCTCGATAGCGGCGATAGTAGCAAATGAAGTGCAGGTAGGATAGACACCTTGATGTTTGACGGGAGTGGCATAGTTCGACCAATCAACCTTATTCGGCAGTTTAACATTGGCCGGTGCATAGTTGGGCGATGAGAGCGGAATATATGACGGGCTGTTTTCGGAATTGTTCGCGTATAACTGGTCGAGAATATCTGCGGCGGGCGGGGAAGAAGTTTCGGAATTATAGTAATTGCCGGCACATCCGGAAAGAAAGATACCTATTAAAACCAACGCTATTAATACGGTTTTCTTCATACTATCAACTCCTTTTATTTTCAGAGTTTCTATAAAAATTTGTCGGTCATTTCGAAGCCACTCCTTAAATTCATTTAATTATATAAAAGTTTTCTCTATGTTCAATAAATCTTTTCAACGCATCATATTCCAAATTTATTTTAAATATTTTTTCAAAAAATAAAAGCATAAAATATGCCATAAAAATCTCATGAAAAATAACCGAAAAACTTATCTGTTATATTTTACTATCAATAAGATTTTTCGATAGTTATTTGCAGGTCGTTATTATTATAAGGTAATCAAGGTATCGGATAAAAAAATTAATATTTATCGCAATTTAAGCCTAGAAAAAAAGAAGATTTCTGGTTTGATATTCCCGACGAATATCCCGCCCGTTATCTTCCGTTTATGTTTGCAAAGTTAATATATAATGCGAACATCTAATTATCGCGTTAAAATATAAAAACCATAGTCAACCCATTCTGTGGCTGATGTCTATTTTTTTACAGCCTCTAATACTGCCGCACAGAAACGAATATTAGGTATATAACCACCATGAAATATTTCGGGTTCCGATAAACTATAAGGAAACTCATAATTGATGAACATAGTTGACCCAGCTACAAAATTGACAGGAAAATCATGTGAATAGTCTTTTCCATTTAAACGTAGACCTTTTATTTTGGCTATGCGAATAACATTATCAAGTAAATCATTTGAACTCTTAAGTTTACATAAACCGTCTGCAACTTTTACACAAAAGTCATAACTTCCATGAATATCGAGTGACATCATAAATTTAAAGTTTTCTTGTTTTTCGGTTATTTTTTCCAGATTGCTTTTAAAATCATTAGAAATTTGAGCATTAATAATCGAAGTACCAAAAATATCAATAAGACTATGTTTAATATGCCCCAAAGAACTGTATTTAGCCGGAAGGGAGAA
Source organism: uncultured bacterium (assembly GCA_964436235.1). Classification (GTDB taxonomy): domain Bacteria; phylum Muiribacteriota; class UBA9980; order UBA9980; family UBA9980; genus UBA9980. The sequence goes on along the minus strand of CAYTCW010000177.1, from coordinate 5,469 downwards.
TCCTAAAGCTTCATATCGCGCGACATAGCTCATCTTCATAGCCACAAACATTAAAAAAAAATTATAAAAAGATAAATTTTTTGTAAAATCGTTATTGTTTAAGTATAAAAATGAAACATAATAATAGCAAGCTAATCTAAAAATTTTTCGTGGGTTTAAGCGCATTACCGAAATGCAGTCTTCCTCATTTTGCCTATAATTATCGGCAACACAACAGAAGTTATCATCATATTGTATTCGCTGGGGACTAAGAAACTTCTTGTGAAAAACCTCATAACTGTGTTCAGGTATATATCTAAGTATTTGATTGAAATTTTCAATTCTGGTAATCAAACTGATGTAATTAATGCGTTGGGTGTTGATTAAGTTCTCTATATATTTATCAATAACAAGATAACTTTGTTTTTCGGATTCAAAAAAATTTTTAGCATGTTTTCCTTTTAAAATCGATACGTCCCATTCCCAAGAACTTTCCGGTCCCTTGGGCTGACTCCCTAGTGCATCGATGATAATAGTAACATTTTCATCTGGAGTATATAAACCTATACGCAATTCATGCGAATCCTCTATATCCTTGCCTATTAACGAAAAATTTTCTTTATTTTGGTTAAGATATTCTCTAAGGCTTTTTTCCATAAAATCAAATATAATTTCAGCCATTTTTGATACCGCCTTTCAATATTACCTTAATAATATCAACCTGTCGTTATATCCTTTATCTATGTTAACAACACCGCTATCCTTAACTTTAGCCGCGTCAGAGTCGAACCCTACCCATATGGTTTTCTTTTTCGCCCATATCATTTTATCCGTTAATTCGGAGTTAACGGCATTATCTTCCGGGAACCTGAAACCAAAACCGGTAAAATGAAGGATTAAATCCAGAGTAGTCCCTGACGTGGTGAGCATTTCGTACATTCCTTTAAGAAATGCGCCGCCATCGGAAGGTTCGGGATTTTTCACGACTTCATCTGATAATGAGGTTTTTATTTTTTGAAGAGTAGCGTCTATTTTGTTGAATCTGAAAAGTTCGACTGTGTGGCCATTAGACCACTTTAGCAGGAATATCTTTACGACCCGGCTCGCTAAAACCATATCTCGGCCGTATAGCCTTTTAACAAGGTCTAAAATTGGTTCGATTACCTCTAAATAATTAGCGATTTTTTTATCGCTGATGCCGGAAGTATCTGTGGTAATAAGAATTTTTTTGAGTTCCGGCATATCCGCGCAATAACCAAACTCCCCCTCAATCTTTCGATTGGGGGTAAAAATATCATAGCGTTCGTTGAGTTTGATGGTTCTGGAAACCAGTTTGCCGAAAGGCTTCTTCCAGTCGGCGGAGGCGGGCTGACCATTTTCGCAATAAAGCTCTACTTTTGATAACGAATTCGCTTCATGGGTTAACATGGCTAACCACCACCTTTTTGAATTATGAAAAGATTTTAAAAATCGTTCGGAAAATATTATAACACAAATTGTTTAAAATTAAAATGTTCGCCTAGAAATCGCTTTTTAAATATTTATTAGCGTTTATTTTTAAACCATGTTTAATATCGGCGCCAAATAAAACTTCTTTATCGCGGCTTTCTTTAATTTTATAATATAACATTTTTAGATATTTGTCAAGATATATTTCGACGATTATTCCCTCGTCGGATTTTAACACGGCGTTGGTTTTTTCATCATTTTAAATATTTATTCGACTCAGTCAGCTAAAAACCGGTCACCTTGCCTGTCTTTCTTCAACGCAAGAAAAGGGTTTTGCTTTTTATACGGGTTATTTTTTCGTCGAGGCGGGGTCATAAACGAATAGCGGGGTATAGTTGGATAGACCGTCGACATATATCATGCTGGTTTTCAGGTAGTAAAGATACGTCAACTCCGAAATAAAATTTCCCGGCCATATCGCCGCCTTAATACGTGGCGCCTTGCCGTTAAATATCCGCTTCAACAGCTCGAAAAAGATACACGCTATAGGATAATAGTGACACCTGATAGGCCTTTTCAATGAAAGCTCTATCGCGAGCTGATACAAGTCGCAATAATGCTTCAGCCCGTTGCTATCTATGCCGCTGGTCTTTTTAAGGATTTTTTCGATATTATCCATAACGTTGTATTTATCAAAAAACTCTTCCGATATGTCATTATTATAACGGGCAAAGTAATCTCTGATACCAGCATCCCGCCCGAAATCAAAGCCGTTACGAATCCTGAACATCGGAAAAACAGGGTTGGCGGCATAATAACATTTATTTTCACCATTTATCAGCACCGTGAAACTATGCAAATAGTTTCTGAACATATAAGCCGCCTCAAAGACGGACGATTCGCCCCGCGCTTTTTCTAGCAGGACGTCTGAAAGCAGCGCAACAAACTCCCGCCCGCTAAGGATAATATTCGGATGTCTGGCGACCGACAATACTTGAAATCCCGAAAGTTCGATAATACCAGGAAATTCATTTTCCAGCAAAGCGGCAATTTGAAATACGTTTAAAAACATTCCGGAAGAGTATCCGGAAAGCTGTTCCATGAGAGGAAATATGCTGGACGCGAACGACCTCACCCCACAAACATATCCTAACGACGAACTTCCATATATTCTATTTTCGTTTTTTAAATCAAAGGAAGTTAAAATCGATTTGACCTTTTCGGTTAATCCGTATTTCTTCCAGAACTCATAAAATTTTTTAAGGCTTTCCCGGTACTCTTCACTTTTCATCTCGGAATTAAAGACATTATTTTCGTCTTTGACGGCGTGACGGTTTTCGATAACGACTTCTTTTTGAAGTTTCTTTATAGCGGCATCTTCATTAAACTGATAGTGTGTAGCCGATTTAAAGAAACTGCTCCCGCCAGAGCTTATGTTTTTCTGCTTATAAGGACGATACCCGTAATCGTAAATGATTTCGCCCACCATCGAGCCCAACATGCGTCGAAGATTTTTGTCGTTTTTAAGGTCGAGGCTTTCAAGTAATTCCTTACCCTCGCCATCCTCGATAACTTCCTTCAATCCTATAATGGGAGGTTTGTTCATTACGTCATTCGCATATATCATTTTTTCTATATTCTCAGGCCTCGACATAAGAACATAAAGAGCTTTGAGCCCCTCTACGGTCTCATGCTTTTTATAGATTGGCCACCATTCGAATATTCTTTCCCATGGCATATATCAACATCTCCACGCCAAATTTTTACCCGACATATCTAAAAATCGGAATATACTTCGATAACCTTGTAAGTTCAGAAGCCGCGAAACCAATAGTAAAATTGTCACGCCCCGTCATGAATTCTATCCGTATATCTTCCACTTCACCGGTCCATATTTTTCGGGCCAGTTCTTTATATAACATAGCCGGCGAAACATTGTTCGAAAAATTCCCGGCCCGCGCTATACCGCAGGCCAATTGGTGAGCGGTTAGACTATTATTGATTTTCCGGCCGCCGCTATCCTGGCCGCATTCTCTCAAAACCTTCTTCGTAAGTTCCAGCAAATCGAATTCGGCAAATACTTTACGCTCCCAATCGTTGCCGGCCTTTTCTATCAATTTGTTAAATTCGCTAAAATAGATTTCGGAATGCGGCTTCATACGCCAGAGCTTAACAGACTTTATTCCGCTTTTGAGTATATTTACTCCCTCAAATACAAACAAAAAATCAACGCCATGAGCCAGGCTAAGTTCGGCGGCGTCTATTTTATTTTTTCGCCCTATAGCATACTTGTCGATGTTTTCGTTCAGCATCGATAAAAAGTTATATTCCGGGTCATATTCTTCGTCGAAAACATCTTTCATTTGGAGCTCAGAAAGCGAAGCGATTCCCGGATACTGGCGCTCGAGCTCTATCGCTATTTGTTCGGCGGAGACAAAAAGCCTGTCACTATAATATTTTTCGGCGATTTCATAGCAGGGCCAGAAATCCAGGGAAGCGTTTATATTAAGAGCGCAAGAACCTATTCTGTATGGCGTATAGTAGTCTTCGGAAAGCCTGTGCCAGTTTTCAAGTATTTTTATAACCTTGCTCTCCAGCTCGTATCTTATCCAGAAATTTTGACCCTTACGCCTCAATTCTTCAATACTTTCATTTTTAACATAGAGAGTTCCGGCGCTGAAGTATTTGGCTTCATGAGAGTTTAAGTTTTTATTTTTATCTTTAATATAGCCGTTTTGCTGCATAAAATGGCTGATTACGTTACCGACGAAATTCTTAAGATAGCGGTTCTTCTTAAAATTCATTCCGTCTTTACCGGCTCTCTTATCATGAAAATCGGATTCCAGAATTTTTGCTATGGCGGCTATAGCCGGTCTTTTACTCTCGCTGGCGCGTATCATACTATCGATAGATGACGGCTCCGATATAAGCTCATAGAGTTTATCGAGGCCGGGAACAGTCAATAGCGGGGAAAAGCGGGGATATTCTTTTATAAAATCTTTTAAATTCATAAAACTATCACGTTTAAATATTTATTACGTCAAATTATCGCATTTTTTATGATTGATGTCAAGGGCTCTTTTTTAACAGAGTAATGCTATATAATACACCTTGATTTATTTAACGTATTTTGGTTTTCATATATTTAAATATTTGGTTGAAAGGCTAATAAATATAGTTTAAAAACGAGATTCGCCTCTCGTGGTCAAAAATAAACACCTGAAATAAATGCCAGGGTTTATTTTTTTTGCGCTTGATTTAAGAAAAAAATAAGTTATAACTGAAGAGGATGAGGTGGTAAAAAATCGTACTACTTTCGTACTACTTTGAAAAATGGTCGCCGGGCCCTATGTCCTAAAAACACAAAAACCCCCGCTGCTGCGAGGGTTTCATTTACGCCCCTAGGCGGACTTGAACCACCGGCACACGGTTTAGGAAACCGCTGCTCTATCCAACTGAGCTATAGGGGCATTTTATAAAAATATTATACTTTTTTTTCAGCTGTTTGTCAATAAAAAAAGAAAAAAAGAAAAAAGCTGGCATGGCGATTATCTTCTCATTCAACTATTGCAGCTGACGCGGAAATATAATAAAATTTAACACGAAAGAGTTTCTAAGCCCATATAATCGATCGTTTCGGGCGTGAATTTCAATATGCAATAATCGGGGTCTTCAGGGCCGCTGAAATAAACGCTTAAAGTTTCATCCCAGAAATGCTTTTTAACTTTATCATCGGTGATGATCTCCGCTTTGGCTTCTACGACGATATAATCCGAATCGAGCCGGGCTATGTTGCGCGATATTTCTATCGATACGAAAGGATTATTTCGGATATGAGCGACCTTTTTAGATTTTAAAGAAGTCACCGAATACAGCGTCAATCCTTCGTGTTTAAATGTCATTATTCTTACGCAGGGCCGGCCGTGTTCATTAACGGTAGCCATGGGACCGGTTTTTGGCTGCTGGCTGCCTTCTATGACATCGAGTATTTTTTCTTTTAATATCTGTTGCGGCATTTATGAAACCTCCCGAAAAATCGAA
>CAYTCW010000176.1:0-8021 GCA_964436235.1 uncultured bacterium | reverse complement strand
TATTAACTTTGCCTGGAATAATGATGTTTTTTAGTTCAGAGCAATGCGAAAATGCACCAACTCCGATACTCGTGAGATTGTCAGGTAAAGTGACGCTCTTTAAGCTGGTGCAATCTCTGAACATATAATTGTTAATTTTGGTAATGTTTTTTGGTAAAACGATATTCGTCAGGCTGGTGCATTTTTCAAATGCATTATTGCCAATGCTGGTAACACTGTCTGGTATGACAATACTCTTCAGGCTGGTGCATTCATCAAATACATTCGAGTCAATGCTGGATAAGTATTTTGGTAAAACGACGTCCGTCAGGTTGGTGCATTTTTTAAATGCATCCCAGCCAATGCTGATAACGCTGTCTGGTATGACTATGCTCGTTAAATTGCTGTTTTCCTGAAATACAAGGTATGATATGGCGGTAACGGGCTTGCCGTTAATTGTGTCGGGTATTATAACATGACCGCCGGTTCCCGAATATCCACTAATGATTATGCCTGTGCCCGTTTCATTATCATAGTATCCAAAATCCTATCCAGACGAAGCGGGTAGTTTAATCGATACATTCAGATACGCGACCGGCGAAGCCACCAAACCGGTTTTAAAGGCCGCGGCTTTTATTTGCGCGCTCCTGTTTATTGAAAATGGCGCTTCGTATTTTATTGCGGAGGATTCGGCGGGGTACGAGCCGTCGAATGTATAATAAATGATAGCGCCGGCAGTTTTTGTGCTCATGCTGATGGTTTGCGCGGCGGTATATTCGCCGTCCTTAATATTGAATACGGGCGCATCGATGATAGCTGCCGCCGCAATGCCAGTGACGGCTTCCTTGTTCGTCGATACTGTGGAACTGCCGTTGACCACGGTAGTGCCGCCTGCAGTTACGAGCTTTAATTCGGTCGGTATTAAATTTTGCGTAATGATAGATGAAACGTTCTGATCGCCGCTTTTGGCAATGAGGCGCGAATATGTGTTAAGGGCTTCAGAAACGTTCTGGACGGGTCCCTGCAGTATATCGGTTTTTAAGGTATCGCTGATACTCGATGCCGCTAAAATAGCTAACGCTCGCACGGCGCCGGCTACCTGAACTATATTCGCGGCGCCGCCTGATTCGGATTCGATCTTTTTATTTAACGCGTTATCGGTTGAAAATGATTTTGAAACGGTTTTTCCGGCCTGTACCTCGGATGTCGAGATCGAAAAGAATGGTTCGGCCGGATCGTTATCGAGACCTTTTTCCATCGCGAATAAAGCTTTTGCGGTGGATTCAAACGATACATCGACGTTGGTTATTTTTACTGAATCAAGGGCCGTTGAATCGGGTAGTTCGGTTGTTTTAGGCATTCTGCCCAGAAGGCATTTATATATCGCAAGGCCTTTACCGCCGTCAGCGGCCTTCAATCCAATCACCAGCATAATGGTTTTTCCGGCGTTCGCGCGAATGTCCACCTGCACCGTAAATGTTGCGTTTGTGTCTATAGCCCCTGTGCCGACGGAATTTCCGGTCGCGCAGTCTATAACGTCTATATAATTTTTCGAGGCGTCGAACGCTATTAATCTTAATACAGCGCTATTTGCGTCCGTATTTATTAAATCTTCGGACAGATCCAGTGAATCTAAAATGCTGCCGGAAATCTGAAGGTTCGTCATTTTAGCGGGAGGGCCTGCCGTCTCTTCGCTGTCTCCCTCAAAGCCCAAACAACCCGTGATAAAAGAAACGCACGATAATAAAATAACCAAAATCATCCAATTCCCGAACCTGACAGTATGCCTTTTCATCAGTAATCTCCCTACAGTTTAATTCTACTTTGAAATGTCTAAGTATTAAGTACCGAGTATACCATTATGCTCTTTATTCCGTCAACTAATATTTTATAACTTGTTTTAATAGACGGTTGGCTCATCTGTAAGACCATGATAAAAGAATTAATAAAACTTTTTCCCGGCCTGAAAATCCCGCTTGCCAATATAATCGTCCGCATCTTCAACCTGAAAGCCGTCATAAACAGGCATTAGTGCCATCCCTGATAGATTACAGCGAATTTTGAAGTCCTCTTTCAGGACTTCATTGTTTTTTTATATCATGAAATTATTATCTTGATTTCTCTAAAAAATGAGGTGTGATTGAAGAAGATGAGATGGTAAAAATCATACTACTTTCGTACTACTTTGAAAAATGGTCATCGGCAATATGCCTGAAAAAAGCCAAAAACCCTCGCTGCTGCGAGGGTTTCATATACGCCCTCAGGCGGAGTTGAACCACCGGCACACGGTTTAGAAATGTGTCCTGCCAGTGAGATTTTCGTCGGCCGCCGTTTGAAAACATCTAATTTTGTTGAGTAATCGTTATTGTGCTGTCAAGTTTAGTCTGGTTTAATTTGGTGGTTTTTGGGGTATCTTGCCACCAATTCCGCCACCAATTTTTCATTCAAAAAGATCGTCTGTTTTTTCGCCTTTAGCCTTCAGTTCGCCTTTAATTATGCCTTCCACGAATGACAGAATTTTTTCCGCTCGTGTTATCGCGTCGGCAGCGTCTTCCACGTCCGGCTCGTCCTGGTTGCCCGGATATCTGAAAGCGTCGCAATAGGGGCCGAGAACGGCCGCATCATCTACGAAGCCCTGAAATTTTTCATCCAGTTGCCCGCAGATTTCGACAAGAACAGTCAGATCGTGAGTCTTCTGAATGGGCTGTTTCTTAAAAGCCAGAAAACCTTTCAGGGCTTTTTCGGCGCACTGCTGGGTATGATATACCGAAGTATCGAGAATTCTCTCGTCTTCACGGAATAATTTTTTCGCCGTCCTTATGTCGGTCCGGGCTTTTTTAAGCCACATCAGATAAAATTCCATAAATCCTTTTACCTTCGGTTTTGATCTTATAGCACAGCGTGGAAACGTCGCCCGCCATCCCGTCGAACTCTTCCCTGGTATAGACGAGTATGTCCTTGGGAATTTTGAGCCCTATCAGCGAACGAATGCCAGGAATCGGCCGCTTGTATGATTTCTCGCTTGAACGGTCGACGACCACGAGCAGATCGAGATCGCTATGCTCGTCAGGCGCGCCCCATGCATACGATCCGAATAAATATATTTCCAGCGGCTTGTATGTTTCGACAAGCCTGTTTTTAACTTCTTCGATCAGTTTTCCTGAAATCATAAGCGCTCCGGTTGTTATATTTCTGCATGATTATAGCATAAATCATAATGAAAATCAAATTTTTCTTCTTCTTGATTCGTCATATTATTCCCGCCGCTTTTAATTTTACGATATATTTTGGATGGCCTAACCGTTAATGCCAAGTTTATCGCTCAGTTCCTTTTTTTCGCTCCAGCTATCGCATCGGTCACAATAAAATTTCAACTTGCTTAAGATGCAACTTAATGCAAGTTTGATGCAAGTCCGGTGTATGTCAATCAATCGGAAACCAGAGACTGCTTGAGGTAGCGCCGAAAAGACCCATCTTTCCTTCATTGCACAATTCGCAAAGCAATGACTGCAATTCGCCTCTGGAACGCCCGGGCAGAACATCAAAAAATTGTCCTAATTTGCTTCCTACGTGCCTTGTTATCCGTACATGCTTCAATATTAACGCTTTACATGTTTCGCGATCGAGGACTTTTTTTCTGGTATATACGCCCGTTTTACACGCTATGCGATAATATTGTTTTCCAAGTATGAACCTATTGCGGGGAATAGAGTATCCTTGAAAAAACTCGTCCTGCTCTACACCGGGCGGAATTGAGCCGGCTGAAGTAATTTCAATCCGGTCGTCGAAAATTTCAAATTTAGGCACGGCCTCGTTGGTATAATCATTATGAATAATCTCGTTGATAACGGCCTCGCGCAGCGCAACAGAGTTCCACAGACGTTTGTTTATAAGCTCTTTAGAAGTTATTTTCATAGCCGGCCTGTTTTCCAGATCGAGTTTGTCAAGCACCTGTTTGCAAGTTTTTATAAGGCGGCAATAACCGTATTCATTGCTTTCAATCAGGTCAACGCGGTCTATGCCGGCATATTTTGCTACTTGCACCGAATTGCCGTTTTTATCGGCCAGAAGATATGCTGCATAGTTATAAGCGCCGTCTTCAGTCAGCAGCTCCAGATTAGCGGCAAACTTTTCGCCGATATCAAAACCTGCTTCGTTATAATAAATTTTCAATTGCTCGAAAGTAAGGTCCTGCCGGTGCGACCTTATTTTACCGATCAAATTGCGTGTGCGACGCGCGAAGAGTTCTTCGATCATTCGCGAAGACATTGGTTCCGATGCACTTCCGACACGGATAAAGCATCCTTTTCATTTTAACTGTAATTTTACTTATCCGGGCTTTTTATTAACTTTCGTCCGCTGCATTATCTGATTTCTCTTTGTCCAGCTAAACCGACTATATAATCGATCATTTTCTTGAAGTAAGGGCACTTATTATATACGATTTCTGGGTCAAGTTTACTGAATAATTCAAGGCCGTCGCCTATTTTTTTGTATTTAGCCGGCCGGCCCATGCGAAATATTTTTTCCTTATACAACCTATCAAGAAACTTGGCGGGAGGCTGATCAACATTTACATCTTGGGTTTCTGGCTTTTTTCGGAGATGTCAGCCCTGATGGCGGCGGGAAAAATTTCGGGATCACTCAACAGCCACGCTTCTACTTCGTGAACCGACGAAAAATGAGCAAATTTAGGATGGTTAACCGAACTTTCGATTTTGTTTTTCACATAGTCGTATTTTTGCACGATGCCGCCGAGTGCCTCGGATTCAGTTGTATCAAAAGCCCTGTATAAATCGATGATCGAGATTATCGCGATGATTTCGTTCTGGCTGTCGCGTTCAAAGTGCCATTTCACTTTTTTCGGAGAATCGTTGATCAAATTATCTTTGCTTCCGAAATTGACAGCCTCGATCTTAAAGCATTTATTTATTCGTTTTTCGAGCATTCTATTTATAAATTCGGGCAAGGCTCTATATTCGGTGCGGCCTTCGGTGAAAAGCAGTATCTTCATTACATAGCCTCCAATTCACCTGATTTATAGAGTGAACCCAGAGAATACTCGCCAAGCCACTTTTGCAGTCTGGAACCTTCGAGCATTTTTAAGATCGTTTCGCCTTTTGAGCAGCTAACGACGGTTGTCGCTGGCGTCTCATCTTCGAATGCGTCAAGAAACTGAGGCGAATGCGTGGTGAAAATTATCTGATTTGTTTCAGACAGTTCGTTGGCGAGCTCGGCTATAATCGGAAGCATAGAAGGGTGCAGACCGTTTTCCGGCTCGTCAACCGCCAAAATTGACGGCGGCTCCGGATGAAGAAGCAGTGTCAGTAAAAATAAAAACTTCAAGGTGCCGTTCGAAAGATCTGCCGACGCTTGCGCTTTTGAAAGGGAACGCCAGCGCAGCCTCATCTGTATGAGCTGATCGGCAGCGGGAGGAAATATCAATTCTTCGTATTCATTGCCGAAAGCCGCTCGCATAGCCTTATCAAGTGAAATTCTAAACTCTTTATTTTCGGTGTACAGTGTATGCAGAACGGCAACAAGGTTTTGGCCGTCAGGCTCGACGACTTTTTCATGCCGGGCTACCGTAGATTGACGGATCATTGAATTTTTTCCGAAATCAATATCATGATAAATTAATATATTCGACAGGTCGTTTTGTATACAATGCAAAAGTTTAGAAACATATCCGGCATAAATAAAGCTGCCAAGGAATGTTTCATTTTTGGGAATTCCTTCGTCCAGAAACTGTCCATGAGTATCATCGGCGGTTTTAATGTCATCGCTATATTTAAAAGAATCACTCGTTTTGCTTACGATAATTTTATTTTGAGCTGCATTAGTCAGTATTTCACTCCGGACCTCGAAGCCACTCGTTTTTCCTTTTCTGGCCAGTTCGACTTCGTAGATAAAGTCGATGCCATTGTCTCGATCAACGGCTAAAGGCTTGCCGGCGAAATGCAATCGAAAATTTATATTTTCGCCGCTTCCATTCCATAATATGCTTTCCATACCGCCATTTGAAAGAATAAACTTATCAAGCCGCTTTTGCGTGGAAGCCGAAATCAATTCCATAAATCTCATAAGGTTTGATTTGCCGGAACCGTTAGGGCCGATCAATACATTTAGTTTACCAGGCTTGAACGTAACATCTTTCAAAGATCTGAAGCCTCTGATATTCAATTCCTTTATAAACATTGAAATCCTCCGTAGGGAGTTCGTTGATGGTTTCAAATAAGCCTAATTATATCATATAATGCTCGAGACCGCGATATTAATCCAAGGCAAACAGAATAAAAATTTTATTAAAAGCCTATCGGCTTAAACCGCTTCGACGCTTTACGCTGTGACACAAGGCTTATCGATGACGACAATGAAAGGCAACAATATCAAACCTTCGATAAAACCCTTGGCTACAATGACATTTAAAAACACTGATCATCTATGCCGCTTATTCGTTCATAAAAAATAAGTTATAACTGAAGAGGATGAGATGGTAAAAATCGTACTACTTTCGTACTACTTTGAAAAATGGTCGCCGGGCCCTATGTCCTAAAAACACAAAAACCCCCGCTGCTGCGAGGGTTTCATTTACGCCCCTAGGCGGACTTGAACCACCGGCACACGGTTTAGGAATTTTAGCTAATGGTTTTATGCCGGTTTTATATAACTTGTTCCGCTTTGTTCTAACTTAGATTCCATCGGGGTTTTACTCTCTTCAAATGTGTTCTGCCTTAATCTAATTCGTGCTACCTGGTAATAAAAATCGTACTGGAATCGTACTTTTTTTTCGTACTGGAATCGTACTTTTTTCCATAATAGACAAAACCATCCCTTTCCGTATGTATATTTATATGGAGGGGATTTTTATGATTTATAATGTTTGTAAAAAGTGTTATAGCAACTTTAACTTGAAATTGAGTAGTTGTAAGAACTGCGGGGCCGAAATTTCTAAGACGAGTGAAAGGACATTTCGGATAAGGGTTTATTATAATGGGAAGCCTTGTACGGAAACCATAAATTTAAAAAAATGGAATCTTAACTTCTCAATTCTGAAGGAACTTGAGGCGAAGTTAAGGACAAAACTGGCGAATGGCAAATATTTTAAAGAAAAGGAAGCCGAAAACGACAAGACTACTTTTGAAACCATATTTCAGCGCTATTTCGAAAATTATAAGGCCAATGGTAAAAAATGCCCTGAAAAGGTCCTGTCATTATACGACTATTACTACAGGAACGGCCACAAAAATTTTGGAATCGATTTTTCGAAAAAGACCATGAGCCAGATTACGGCGTCAGATATAGAGAAATTTAAACATAAACTGCTCGGTTCTAAAAATAAGCGGGGCCTTCCGTATAAGCCTCAGACGGTTAAGAACGTGCTCAATGTAATATCGATTTTATATAATTTCTCTATTAAAAAGGGGCTATATGCGGGTGAAAATATTTTTAACAGGACGGAGAAAATAAAAGCCCCGAAGATACTCGTCGAATATCTTAACGAACAACAAATTCGGAACCTGTTGGACGTTCTTCAAGGCTATCCCTTAAAACCGGTAGCTAACATAATTAAGTTCCTGCTATTCACGGGGGTAAGAAAGAGTGAAGCATTTAAGCTGAAATGGGAACAAGTGAGTTTCGAAAGTAAAACTATAATACTTTTAAATACTAAAAATGGCTCCGACTATCGCCTGTTAATATCGGATGAAGCACTGAAAGTGCTTGAATATCAGCGTGAGTTTTCAAAAGATAGCGCTTTTGTCTTTCCAGATAGCACTGGCGGCATGAGAAAACCGAACAATAACATTAAAGAGTGGTATGAAATCAGAAGACTGGCTAAAATTAATATTCGTCTGCACTCTTTGAGGCATACATTAGCAACTTCAGCTATCAGTTCAGGGGTTTCATTATCCGCTCTTCAAAAAATGCTTAACCATAAAGATATTAGCACAACATTGAAATATGCGCATGTTGGTGACACCTTACTAAAAAATTCCGTAGAACAGGTAAACGATTTTTTTATTAAAGTTGGCGGTAATGGC
>CAYTCW010000175.1:0-8147 GCA_964436235.1 uncultured bacterium | reverse complement strand
TAATACTCACCAATAAATTTATGGAAGGCCCGATACACTCCGAAGAGATCCTGCGTGATAAAATATTTTCAATAATCCTCGGGAGCGCGTATCCGGTGAATTATTGACGGATCGACGCCGCACTCAGGCGGCGAACCGAAATACAACGATGGGTACAATTCAAAATTCAATTTTGAATTGACACCAATTAAAAATTATGTTATGATTTTTGATATGATTAAAAGGCATCTTACCGATCACATTATAAGTTCGGCTAAAAAATATCCGGTAGTAACGATCATAGGACCGCGGCAGTCCGGAAAATCGACGCTCGCCAGAGCGGCTTTTCCCCGGCACGCTTATGTTTCGCTCGAAGAGCCCGACCGGCGCGAATTCGCCCTGAAGGACCCGCGCGGTTTTTTCAAACGCTTCAGCGGCCCGCTCATCATTGACGAGGTCCAGCGCGCCCCCGAACTGCTTTCGTATATACAGGGGCTCGTTGACGAGCCCGGCTCCGATAAAAACTTTATTCTGACCGGCTCTCATCAGCTTCTACTGATGGAAAAGATCACTCAATCGCTCGCGGGCCGGACGGTTATAGCCAAACTGCTTCCATTCTCGTTGAAGGAGCTTCAGGCAAAACCCTTCGGCGCTTTGAAGGATAAAGATATCGAATTTTATATGTTCACCGGCGGCTATCCGCGCATTTACGACCGCGGTCTCGACGCGCGCGAATGGCTTCAGAATTATTATGCGACCTACGTCGAGCGCGACGTCAGATCGATCGTGAATGTTTCGCAGCTCGACCTTTTCGACAGGTTCGTCCGTCTGCTGGCGGCTCGCGCCGGCTCCATCCTCAATCTATCTTCGCTCGCAGGCGATTGTGGAATATCGCAGCCGACCGCTCGCGCGTGGCTGTCGGTTCTCGAGGCGTGTTTTATCTGTTTCACGCTGAAACCGCATTTTAAAAACTTCAACAAGCGCATGATAAAAACGCCTAAAATTTACTTCTATGATACCGGCCTGCTGTGTTATTTACTGAAGGCCCGCCGCGCCGAAGAGCTTTTAGAACATTCGATGCGCGGGGCGATTTTTGAGAACTGGGTGATATCCGAACGGATAAAATCGTCCTTCAACCGCGGCGAAGAGCATCCTTTTTATTACTGGCGCGACACGAAGGGCCACGAGGTCGATCTGGTCGCCGATTCGGGCGAAACGCTCTATCCGGTTGAAATAAAATCGTCGCGCACCTTCAACGCCGATTTCATCAAAAATCTTAAATATCTAAACGAGCTTCAGAGCGCGTCCGGCCCTTGCCCTTGCCCGCGCCCGTCAGGCGGCGAATGCATATACGCCGGAAACGATTCCTTCGAGTTCAACGGGTATATAATCAAACCGTGGTCCGAAATTTGAATAAATCGAATTCCGGAACAGCCCTGAAACCGGCGGTTACTAAGCAAAATAAAAGTCAGCGGCCCGTGGTTATAGTTTATTTCAGTAATATCGATTCGAAATATATAAGTCATGGAGTATGAAATATGTCGAAAAAAGTTGGAAGGAACGATCTCTGCCCCTGCGGAAGCGGGCTTAAATTTAAAAAATGCTGCATGGATAAAGATGAGCGGATTAACGGTCAGGCGGCGCCTGCCAATTACCCGCTTAACGAGGCATTCGGCGGCCGCGACGCGATGAGCGCAGACTTCGATGATGATCAGGATGCGTTTGCTAATAAGATAAACGCCATGCGCAGCAGGCAGCCTGAAGAGCTTTTTAAAATTCTCGAAGAGCTGGGACTGCCCGTGACTAAAGAAATTATGATTGAAGACGCCGCGGGCGTCGATTCCGTAGTCGATCTCTGTCAGCTCTGGCAGGATCGCTATAGAGTGATGGACAGCATTGAAGAATACGAGACGATGCGGGCGGCCGCGAAGATATTGTGGGAAAAACTCGATCCGGCCGGGACGCCCTGCCTTGAAACCATATCCGATAAAATAATCCGCGGATACAAATGTTTAAGAAAAGAATCCTCCGTCGATGCGGCGATTGAAATATGGACCGAGGCCTGGAACGATCTTAAAACTTCGTTAAGCCGCGTCAGCCGCACTTTCGATCAGACTGACAATCAACTCTTCATGCCGGACATCGACGGCGGCTTTGAAGAGTGGACGGACGATTTCTGCGGGCAGCTTGCCGGTCTTATTAAAGAGCGGGGCGACGATTATAAAATGAGGATAGAAAAATTCGCCGACGAATTAATGACCGCATTTTCTGACGCGCCGGAAACCGCGGCCGTCCACGCGAGAATGACAATAGCGAAAGCGCTCTTTGCTGAAAAAAGGCCGGCGGAAGCCGACGCTTACTTTGAAACGCTGGCGGCCGATTATCCGCGTTGCTTAATTCTTTATGAACATTGGGCCGGCGCGTATTCCGGAAAAATATTCGACAAAACTAATATACTTCAACCCGACTATGAAAAAGCGCGTGTCATAGCCATGCGCGGCGCTTCGATAAAAGTGCGCGAAGGCCGGGCCGGCATAATAGAGATCGTCAGGCAGCTCAACCGGGTGCTGTACCGTGAAAAACGCCTGAACGCGGAGGATTCTGAAGCCGCGCGCGCCGCCTACGAATTTGAAAGGACCCTTTCCGGAAAAACGCTCAAAGAGCAGTTAAACGCGATGGATGAACTTTGCATCGAAAGTTCCATGCGCAGTTTTGAACGATTCGTCGATCCGGCGCCGCTTTATAAAAAAACAGTCTCAAAGCTGGCTGGCAGCGGAATGATCAACGAAGCGCTGGGGCTCTCCTCGATTCTGTATTTGAGACAGCAGGCGCTTTATGCGGAAAATTATGAAACATTCGACCGTTTAACGGCATTAGCGGCTATTGTGGAAGGCAAAGCCGACGGGGCGGAGCAAATTATCTTAAAGTTTATCACGGACCATTCGCCGGATTACGGTTCAATTGAGTCTATAATCAGTTTTGCGGCGATACACGGCATGGAAAAGCATTTTGCCAAAATTTGCGAACGGGCGTCTAAAAATTTTGCATTTTTTGAAGCCGGCAGGCGAAATAACAGAAACGAATATTTGTTATTTTTTGCCATAGCGGCGCTCTTCGAAAAAACTTATGAAAACTTTAAAAACGGCGAAAAGATCGATGAAAAAGACTTATCTGATAAATTGTTTACAGTGGGATTTACAGACAATCCTGAATTTATGGCGAAATTATTCATGCGCGAAATTATCGAAGGCCGATCGCCCGCCGCGCTTGGTGAAAATTTTCGCCGCGAGCGGAATTCAGACAATTATTTCGTGATGCTTATAAGCATGTCGTTTCATTATTTCAAACATATGCACGAACAGCGGGCAAGGGGCTTCGTTGTTTCTAGCATAATATGGGACTTCACCGCAAGCGTCTTAATATACCGTATGCAAAAAATGCGCATAGACGCCGGTTTCGATAATATATGCAAATTAAGCGGCAACGATCTTAAAAAAATCGCATTCGAAAGATGTTCTGATTTCGGCAATGAAAGAGACCGGTTTGTCGAAACCGTCGCCGGACTGCGAGGCATGAAATCAGTGTTCGAGTTTCTGCGCGACGCCGGCGCGATCGATGAAAGTATCTGCTTTAACGCGTGCGCCGCGGCGGAATGGACGCTGGCGAAACTGCTCAAAACATACGAAGGCCGCTCGTGGCAGCTCGGGTTCGTCGAAAAACTTTGGCCGGGCGAATAATTAGATCGATGCTTGGATGCTCTATTAATTCTTCGTTAATATATATCCTAATATATATTTTATATTGACTTTAACCGGGTTAACTGATATATTACTACTTGATTATTATATATATGTTTTTATAATATTCGGATATATATCGGGAGGCCCGGCAATGAATGTTTTTGATCTTCGCAATAAGCTGATAGGCGATTACGGCAAATATATCGGCAGTTTTATTAACATCAGGGACGAAGTTATTAAAAGCCATGTCGAGCGTGAGTTCGACCAGCAGAAATTATGGCCCGACCCGCTTATCCAGCTTAATCCGACGTTCGAAACGGGCGGCGGAATCGAAGAACATGTTCAAAGCGGCCTGCTGCACAAGGAATGCCTCAATATATTCCGGTTCAATAAACAGGAATACGCCGCATGTAAAGATCCTTTTTCCGGCTCCGAGCCGCTGAAATTATATACCCATCAGCTCGATGCCATTAAAACAGCGCAAAAGAATCAAAATTACGTACTTACAACCGGCACTGGTTCCGGTAAAAGCTTGTGCTATATCATTCCGATAGTCGATTATGTACTCAAAAACCCCTCAAAAAACAATATTAAAGCTATCATCGTATATCCGATGAACGCGCTCGCCAACAGCCAGAAGAACGAACTCACCAAATATTTAAAAAAGGGTTATCCAGACGGCAAAAGCCCTGTGACTTTCGCCAGATACACAGGCCAGGAGAGCGATGATGAGCGCAAGGAAATATTGGCTAATCCGCCGGATATACTTTTAACGAACTATGTAATGCTTGAATTATTGATGACTCGTTTCGGCGAGCAGGAACTTATTAAACGCGCCGAAGGCCTTAAATTCATGGTGCTCGACGAGCTTCACATGTATAGAGGCCGTCAGGGCGCTGACGTTGCAATGCTTGTACGGCGCGTCAGAAGCGCGACGAAATCGCAGCAGATGCTGTGCGTCGGAACATCCGCAACGCTCGCCGGCGCGGCCGATTTTGAAGCGCAGCGCGTTGAAACCGCAGCCGTGGCGTCTAAAATATTCGGAACGGATGTTTCACCGGAAAGCATAATCAGCGAAACACTCTGCCGCATTACACCCGAACGCGACGAAAAAGACGAATCATTCAAAAAAAGCCTTGTAGAAAGAATCAATAAAGGCAATGCGCCGGAAACTTTTGGAGAATTTATCGCCGATCCTCTATCTTCGTGGATAGAAAGCCGTTTCGGCATCAAAAAAGAAAACGGAAGGTATGTTCGAAACCAGGCGGTCAGCATTTTCGGCGAAAGCAGTGCGGCGGCGGCGCTTTCCGAATTATTGAAAGACATCGCGAAAATCGACCCCAATACCTGCGGGACCGCCATAAAAGAGCAGTTTCTGGCGAGTTATTCATGTAAAAGTCCCGAATCGGGAAGGCCGCCGTTTGCTTTCAGGCTCCACCAATTCATAAGCCGCGGCGACACGGTATATTCTTCGCTCGGGCCCGCGGACGAACGCCACCTCACGCTTAACGGGCAAAAATTCGTTCCGAACGACCGTGAAAAAATATTACTGCCTCTCGAATTTTGCCGCGAATGCGGCCAGGAATTTTATTGCGTGTGGAGGACGAAAACTGAAAACGGCGGTTATAAATATGTCCCGCGCGAATTTTCAGAGCCGGCCTTAGATGAAAACGATATCGCCGGCTTCCTGTTTATGAGTGAAGAAAAGCCATGGTCGGAGGATATCGCGGATAATATCGAGCGTCTGCCGCAGGACTGGGTCGAAGAGCATAAAGGCGAATTGCGGGTTAAAAAGAGCCAGCAATCGCGTATTCCAATTACCGTAAAAGTAAGGCCCGACGGCGTGGAAGCTGAAAATGGCCGGAATGCCGCTTTTATCGGAACGCCTTTCAGGTTCTGCCCGCATTGCGGCGTCGGATATTCTATGCGCATGCGCTCGGATTTCGGCAAGCTCGGAACCCTCACCACCGAAGGCCGCAGTAGCGCCATCACGCTTTTATGCCTTTCGGCGATACGCCACATCATGAGGGAAACCAGCATTAAAGCCAACGCCAAAAAACTCTTGAGTTTCACCGATAACCGCCAGGACGCTTCGCTTCAGGCCGGACATTTCAACGACTTTGTCGAGATCGGCATATTAAGATCGGCTGTTTACAGGGCGCTTCTGGCTGCCGGCAAAAACGGGATCAAATACGACGACCTGGCCAAAAAAATATTCGATTCGGCCGGTCTGAGCCTTAAAGAATACGCGGCCGACCCGACGGTTAAATTCAACAAAAAAATCGAGGTTGAGCAGGCGTTCCAGAATGTTATCGGCTATAGAGTTTTCAGGGATCTTAAAGACGGCTGGCGTATAACGATACCAAATCTCGAATACTGCGGCCTGCTCAAAATAGAATACCAATCGCTTCGCGAGCTTTGCGAATCGGAAGAGGAATGGCAGGGCCTTCATCCGGCGCTCGTGGGCGCAAGTCCCGATACGCGCTATAAAATATCGAAAATACTGCTCGATATGCTCAGACGCCAGCTTGCCATTAAAGTCGATTATCTCGACCGCGCGTTTCAGTCGAAGATCAAAATGCAAAGTTCGCAGCAGCTTATCGATCCCTGGGCGATAGATATCGCCGAGGAGCTCGAATGTTCATGCCTCGCTTTTCCCAGACCGACGACCGGCTCATACGATGATAAAGAACATCTTTTCATTTCAGCGCGCGGTTCTTTCGGCCAGCACATAAGGCGCCCCGGGTCGTTTCCGGAATATAGCGAAAAAATAAGCGTCGAAGAAGCGCAGGAAATATGCGTTCAAATTTTCAAACCGCTCCAGGTCGCAGGTCTCGTCCATGAAGTTTACAAAGCCGAATCAGACACGGATGCCTCTGGTTATCAGCTTCCAGCGTCCGCGATGCTCTGGGTTATCGGCGATGAAACAAAAGTAAACGACCCGCTTAAAATGCCTGGTATTTCAAGCGAGGGCGGAGGCGTGAATAAATTTTTCGTCGAATTTTATAAAGGCCTCGCGTCTGAAAATTCAGGAATAAAGGCGAGAGAGCATACCGCCCAGGTCCCCCCGCTTCTTCGTCAACAGCGTGAAGATGAATTTCGCGAGGCGGCCATTCCGATACTTTTCTGCTCTCCCACGATGGAGCTTGGCATCGATATCGCCGATCTTAATGTGGTTAATATGCGCAACGTGCCGCCGACGCCGGCTAATTATGCGCAAAGAAGCGGCCGCGCCGGGCGAAGCGGGCAGCCAGCGCTCGTTTTCACTTATTGTTCGACATATAGCTCTCACGATCAGTATTTTTTCAACAGGCCCGGCCGTATGGTTTCGGGCTCGGTTGTTCCGCCCAAACTCGACCTCACCAACGAAGATCTCGTGCTCTCGCACATTCACGCGGTCTGGCTCGCCGAAGCGTCGATGCCTCTCGGTAAATCGCTGAAAGATATTCTGGAAGTAGAAGGCGTCAATCCAACGCTCGATCTGCAGCAATCGGTCCGTGACAGAATCGCCGCGGCCGATGTTAAAAAAAGAGCGAAATTAAAAGCCCGCGAGATAATCGATTCAATCAGCCATGAAATCAAGACGGCCGACTGGTGGAGCGAAGACTGGATCGATCGCGCCATAGATAATATTCAACAGAGTTTCGACCAGGCGTGTGAGCGGTGGCGCTCGTTATACCGGGCCGCGGTCCGGCAGGCCGACAGGCAGAATAAAATATCGAACGACGCCTCGCGCAGCCAGGATGAAAAAGAGCGCGCCCGAAGATTGCGCGCGGAGGCTGAAACTCAGCTCGATCTTCTTTTAGATTCATCGAGCGTTATGGAATCGGATTTTTACAGTTACAGATACCTCGCCTGCGAAGGGTTTTTGCCCGGATACAATTTTCCGCGCCTGCCGTTGTCGGCGTTCATTCCCGGAAGGAAACCGCAAAAGGGCCGCGACGAGTTTCTTTCAAGACCGCGGTTCCTGGCTATTTCCGAATTCGGTCCGCGCGCGGTCGTCTATCATGAGGGCGCCAGATACCGCATCAACAGGGTAATCATACCGGCGGCCGACGCTCAAAATAAAGATTCAGACGGCGCAATACTCACATCGATAAAACAATGCGCCGAATGCGGCTATGTAAATCTGCCTTCGGACGACAGCTGCCGCATGTGTAACACAGTAATAACTGAAAAAGCCATCAATAATTATTTCAGGCTTCAAAATGTTTCGACAAAGCGAATCGACAGAATCCACGCGGACGAAGAAGAACGGCTCCGGATGGGTTATGAAATTAAATCCGGCGTTAAATTTGAAGAGCGAAACGGAATGCCGGTATATAAAGTCGCCGAAATAATTCATAAAGGTGAAACGATAGCTAAACTTACATTCGGCCAGGCCGCCACTATCTGGCGCATCAATCTCGGCTGGTCAAAAAGAAAAGA
>CAYTCW010000174.1:5219-8149 GCA_964436235.1 uncultured bacterium | reverse complement strand
GCCTCGGACCGGCTCTCGGCGGTGGCCGACCTTCTCTTACCCTTGACCATTACTCTGACGCGAAAGCGAGTATTCTCCCGCGAAACGGGACATTGACAATTCGGGCATTTTTTGTTATAAATAGCAAAGTCATTCGCGCATGAACTACAATGAATCAAAATGGACATAACGACTCCCCCTTTTATAATATCCGAAGCGGGCAGTCTTCATGGGCAAATTATGGGTAAAATTTCAGAGACTGTTAGTAATTTTTATTATGGATTGATAAAAATGCCCGCTTCATTTTTCATTGTAGTTGCTGATATTTCGGGCGTCAATTCTTGAAAAGTAAAGGTTAGTTATGTTTGAACTCGCGGTTTCGAATCCCCGTAGGGCTATTGTGAAAATCCCCTTGAACAAAACAGTTTGAGGGGGTTTTTAATTTGTGAGTGCGCTTTTTTTAAAAATAGGAACCCCCCGCGGGTTAGACGGGGACGTGATCGTGCACGCTACAGTCAAGTAATTTTTATCCCCTTATTAGATTTATCAATCCAAAACATTAATAACTCCGCTATACCTCACGCCGCCCGCTTCATGCCATTTGATGAATATTCATAAACCGGATCAAAAACTTTAGTGGCCTTCTCCATAAATAATTCTCTGCCGTATGTTCAGGCCAATTCCCTATCCGGCAACTCTTCCGCAGCCGCTTTAACGCGGTTCTGCGTCAGGCTGTCTTTATAGCCGTCTTGAACCGGGATTTTCGGCTGTTCTTCCACCAGACGGCGCAAAAGATGTTTAGCCGCATTTTTAACTTTTATTTCTTCGTCTTTCATCATTTTTTCTTTCTTCAGGACATCGAAAAGTTCGAGTTTATCCAAGGATTTTTTTGTTAATCATAATAATCTTGTATATATACATATTTTTAAAAATTTTTTTTTGCCTTGAATTTTATTAAAATATCGAATATAATAGAAAATCGTGAGTTTTTAGCATTAAATTTTAATAACAGGGTGATGAAAAATGGCCAAAATAAATCGAAACGATAACTGTCCCTGCGGCAGCGGAAAGAAATATAAAAAATGCTGTCTTAACAAATCGACTGAAAATGAATCGGCTATCTTTGAAAAAGCTCAGGAAAATATCAGTAAGCTCTGGAGCGAAAAAAAAATCAAGCCGATGACTAACGCTGAAATATTCGAAAAATTAGAAACTCTCGGCATAAGCCTTAACGAAGAAAAATTTATCGAATACGCCTCTCAGACGATCTCGAGCGAAAAATTGGCGAAACGCCTTGAAAAAGAGGCGAAAATCGAGATCGCCGGATACGACGCCGATTTTCCCTGGATCGCCATGAATATTTTGTGGCAGCGGCTTTCGCCTTCGAGGCCATGCATCGAATCGATCCATGAGCAAATAGTCAAAGGCTATTCGGCCTACGATGACTATGAAATGGAGGAAACTTTTGAAATATGGAATCAGGCGTGGGATTCCATTATTAAATTATTCGCGCCGCTGACTAAAGATCTTAACTGCGTTGATAAGCATTATGAAGGTTTTGAAGTAAATATACTTGAATGGGTCGAAGAATTGATCGCCCTTTACAGCGCGCTCGCCGATGAAGATGAATCTTTTTATGAGAAAAGAATGCCGTTTTTAAAACGGCTCGTTGAAACTTTTTCACAAACGCGCCACAACCTGCTTTTAGACGCTAAAATCATAATCGCCCACGACTGTTTTAATCCGTCAGACGCCTCGCCCGACGCAGAGTTCGAAAAACTTGCCGGCGATTACTTTAATAAAAGCATGTTATATTCATCATGGGCATTGGTTTATGGCGGCGGCGACGGCCGCTTTATGAAGGTCTGCGATCTAAAAAAAGCTGAAACCATATTAGAAAGCGGACTTTTTGCCGGCGTCGATGATCCGCGAGGCCTGCTCGAAAAATTATTGTACATTCGTAAACGCAGAATCAAAGATGAATCGGAGCCGTCCGGACCTTTAGCGGCGGAACTTAAAAACTCTAAAAAATGGGAAGATAAATTTCTAAGATCACCGCTTAGCGAAAAAATAGCTTTATTATCGGAGGCTTCGGAATCCGGCGCGGCGCGTGAAATGCTTCATTACATCGACATCGCCGCGCATTTTATAAACGCCTTTAATTCAGCCCTATCTTCAGGAAAAATCAATGAGATTTTCGAGTTTTTATACGGGCTTCAAAATAAACGCCGCGAGTTATACCTCATTTTTTCTTCCATCATAGACAATTTCATCATTTCCTGCTTTATTCATAAAGGCGAATTTGAACGCGCGTTAAGTGCGGCGCAGGAATTTTGCCTCAAAACCGGCACGGCTCAAGTTTTAACGGCGAGCATTATCGAAAAATTTATATTTTGCCGTAAAACCAGAGACGCGATCGATCTTTGCGAACGCATCGCCGAAAAACGATGGCCGGAACTCATCGATAAATTACGGGCCAGATTATCGTATTTACTTTTTAACTACGATATGCAAAGCGAATATATCAAAATTAAAAATGACGTTTCTGCTTCGCGCGCTGAGGACCTTGAAAGATATAAAATATACGGAAAAATTATTCAAACCGAAGAAATCGATTCGGCCCTTGATATTCTCCGCGGCTCATTTTCACTTTCCGGCAGGCGCACCGACTTTAAAGGCAAACTTGAAAAGCTCCATATGCTGCCGCGCATAAATTTTCTATTATCCATGACTCCGGATTTCGCGGCGTTCATGTTTGAAAAACATGGCGTCGATTTTCCGCTCTCACACACTTTATGGTCGAGTTTCATTGAATTTACCGAAAACGATCGCGAAGGTATAACCGGTCCGACACCGGCAGCTAAACTCTTTACTTTTTCTTCGGACCGCCTGAAAAAACTTGTCAAATCATCCGCAGAATCGATGCTTTTTCCGTTCGAAGAAATAGGGCC
>CAYTCW010000174.1:0-5119 GCA_964436235.1 uncultured bacterium | reverse complement strand
CGGTCGTATTTAAGATTCGAAAAAGTGCAGATGCCTTTTTGCGCCGTTATTTCCATATCGCCGCTTAAACTGCCGGTGCCCGCCAGTCGCGCCGCCTTTACTTTAGTAACGCCGTCGTTAAGGACTATATTGCCGTAAAGATCAGCTACGGCTACCCTGATATCGGGATTAAACGGCGCGTTAATTTTTTGCTGCGATCCAGGGCCGCCGTCCATAAAGACTAATTTAGCCGCGCCGCCGGCGGTTATTTCCATCGAATCAGAAATTAATTGAAGCCCGCTGCTCGCGCTGAATTTAATATAGAGCCCGCTCGCTTTTTTATAGTTAAGGCCGCTGAATTCTACTTTACCATTCACTAAAGTTTTAGTGAGCGTTCCGCTCAGCTGCTCGCTTGACTCGGTGCCGTCGCTGTTTAATGCCGAGGCTTTTATGGTTATCGAATTCTCGCCGGATAAAACGTTAAAATACCTGTCGCACAGCTCCACAACGGGCGGCGGGGAAAAAGGGACTCCCGCGGCCGCGCCTGACGGCATTTGTAAAATATTTAAGGCGTATGCCGCAGCGGGCGATACTTTATATGGATCTGACTCCGCAGGTGCCGCGCCTCCTGAAGATTTAAAAATGAAACTGACTGATTCCGCTTTTTGATAGGATATATCGCTGAATTCCACGACGCCGTTAACGACGGTCCGCGAAGTGATGCCCGCGGCCGCCGAGCTGCCGTAAGAACCGCGTTCCAGAGTTATTTTTGTCATATTATCGGATGAAAGAATATTATCATAACTATCGCACAGAGCTATCTTAAAATTTACGGGAAACGCCTCGCCGGCGGTTAATTGAACGGCCGGATCGGGTTTTTGAATTATAGCGAGCTTATATGCGGCGCCCGGCGATATCATAACGGGAGCGGCCGCCGCTGAAGTTAATCCGGCTGCGGATATATTAATTATTATGTTTTCGGCTGTAAAATACGATAGATCATCGAAAACGGCGCGGCCGCCAACCGCCGTTTTTAAGGTAGTCCCCTTTAATCCAGACGGCGATTGAAGGACTTCTGCGCTAATAACAGTTGAATTATCATTTATAACGATATTCGAATAAGCGTCAAATACGCTTACGGTAAGCGCGGGCGAAAGTGCCGCACCTGCGACGCCGCTTACTGGTTGAGTTGTGACCGCTATTTTAGAAGCGGCGCCCGGCGATATAGTTATAGGCTTCGACATGCCTCGCGCTATGCCCGAAACGGCCTGTATAACCGTTGCGGATGAGGCTTTCGTAATTTTAACCGCCGCGCTGCATACGCCGGAAGTAAACTGTGAAAGTGAAGCCGGCGTGATAGTTTGAGTGTCGTCGGTTAAAAATATCGTGCCCGCATAGCCGGTTATGGTCCGCTTCAACACGTCTTTAGCCGTTATGGTTACGGCAAATTCACGGCCGGCCGTCTGGGCGGTAATCGTTTCGATTTCAAAATGATCGAGCGCGCCCGCCTGCCATGAAACCAGAACGGTCGAGCTGCGGCCGGATTCGGTGTCGGTTATGGTGATGATTTTATTTTCGTCGGCCGCCGTATTCGAAATTTTAATAAAAGCCGTGCCGGAGCTAAAAGCGGCCGAACCGTATGTGCCGTAACCACTGCCTGAATTAGTGACGCCCGTGCCTGACCATACGACTGTCCCTGCCGCGCCCGCAATATTCAAAGTTCCTGATTTAGCATAGTTAGTTATATAATTATAATTGGCGTCGCGCGCTTTTACGATCAAAACGATCTCGCCTGTAATAAGCGCGCCGGAGTAATCGGTGATTATTTCAAAATTATTGAATTCCGACGCCTGCGCCTTTATGACAGCCGTTTCGGCCGGCATTAAACCGGCCGCGCTGAATTTAATCGTAAAATTATCGGCCTTCGAATATCTCAAATCGGCGAACTGCGCCGAGCCGTCAATGGCATTAACGGTTAAAGTTCCGCCGAGCTGGCCGCTACCATACAGGCCGCGTTCGGCTGTAACCGCTAATGAGCTGCCGGCTATAATATTGCCGTAAGCGTCGCATATATTCACACGCGGCTGCGCCGCAAATATGCCGCCCGCATTCACAGGCGACAGAGGCTCACGCGCGATAATAAGTTTTGCCGCCGCGGCCGGCGATATGAACAGCTGGCCCGTTTCAATGCCCGGAAGCGCGCCGGCAGCATCGATAAACTTGATTGTCATAATTTCCGCAGTTTCGTGCCTCAGATCGTTGAATGTGATAACGCCGGCCGACGCGGAAGCCGAAAGCGTTCCTTTAAGCCCCGTGCCGCCGTATGCGCCGGGAGCCGCCATAAGTCTGGTGCTATTATCAGTGGTCACTAAATTTTCAAAGGTATCGTAAACGCCTATCTTTACGGAACCGAACGATACGCCGGCGGTTTGAACCGAAGCTGGAGCGCTTAAAAAATCTAAACGCGCCGGCCGCGCCGGAAGCACTTCAAAGTTTACGGATTTACCTGTAGTTCCGGCATAATCGGCCGTTATATAACTTGCTGCGGCGGCCCTGTCGATTGTAACACTGCCCTGCCAGACGCCGGCGCTGAATTTATCGGTAACCGATGGTGAAATGCGGCGCGACGGATCGGAAAGAATCACTTCCGAAGTAAAATCATTTACCACGGAACCGAATTTATCTTTAGCATAAATAAATACTTTAAATGGCGTTCCGGCGGTTTGAGCCCCGCCAGTAAAGGTTATATCAAAATGATCGACGATATTATTACGCCATGATACCTTTAAAATTTTAGACCAGCCCGAAGCCCCCTCGGTTATAGTAACCGTTTTATCGATATCTTCGGCGGTGTTTGTGATATTAAAAACAGCCGTGCCCATCGTAAAAGCAGCCGCCGAAAAAGATGCCCGACCGTCTTTTTCGTTAACGACGCCCGTGCCGAACCATGCCGTATTTCCGGTGGCGCCGCTTATGGCGAGTTTTCCGGAGCCGCCGTAGCCGGTAATCGTACGGCCGAAAGAATCGCAGGCAGTAACCGTTATTCTGACGGCGTTTCCGGTTTTTTGAGGAGTTAAAGCGCTCACGCGGTAACCGATGTAACCCGAGGGCGCCGCGCCGTTAATTACGCCTATAGTCACAGCCGAATCAGGATTTGAAGACTCGGAGAGTATCTTTTTTAAATCAACGGCCGGATTCTGCTTAATATAATCCGTGCATGAAATTTTTAACTTATCGGCCATCTCATAAAGCGTTTCCGGCCCCGCCGCCGTTACGGTAAAATGGTCGCTCATGCCTTTAGCTGAGGCGATATTTGAAGCGATTGCGTAATATTCGTCGATGTCGAAATTCGGCCGTGAAACGCTTAATACCGCGTTATCGGCTAAATATGCAGGCACCCTGCCGAGCGTTATGCGCGCCGTAGAATTTTTGACTTCAAGTGCGAGCGCGCGGCCCTTGAATGGGCCGCTAAATTGAAACCGTCCGGTAGCCGGATCCACCGGGGCGGAAAGTAAAATCGAATTTTTATCGGTATCTTTGAGTATGATCTCGGCCGTCGGATTTATTAGCGCATAAGACGGCGCTTTGTTGATATTTAAATCGGACGGCGGCGCGTCGAGCGAAGGCTGCGCCGGTAAAACCGAGCTCAGAGCGAATTTGCCGGATATAATTATATTGCCGGCCGGATTTTTAACGATAGCCGTGCCTTCGTCTGCCGAAAAACAGCCCGAAAAAATAAAGGCGGATAACGACAGTAACACCGCCGCCGCAATGAAGGTTTTGCATTGATAAAATTTTTGGTTAAATTTATTAAATCCACTTAAATTAAATAATTTACCTAATATATTTAATTTTAAGTATGCCGTATTTATTAGATCTATATTTTTAAAAGACATATTATCACTTTCCCGTTTTATTTATATGCCTGCGCTAAAAACGATTCAAAACGGATACACTTTTAGCCGGCGTCTATCATATCGGCAAAAAAATAAAAACATGAAATTTAAAGGTTATTGAAGGCATAATCATCGTAATCGGATAAGGAAAACTTAATTTTATAATTCCTCGCCTATCCGGATAAGCCGCTCATGAAGCCTTAGCATCGCGAGAGTATCCTGCGAGCAATATTCAAAAAGCTCTCTTTTAACCCGGCGTCCTTCTTCTTCAGACAGCGCGCCGACGGCAAGTTGATAATGCTTTACTATTGCATCTCCTCCGCTTCTGACGGCGAGGGCGTCGTAATTCATTCCGGGCACTAAGACCGGCAATATCTTTTTGATCGAATAAAGTCCGTTAAAGTCGGGATGATAGTAATTACGGCGGATGAACTCGCACAGATCGAAGATACGATCGAGCATGGCGGTAAGCCGCGGCCTCAAGCGCGGATATTTTTCGGCCGCGCGCCTGATGCATAATTTTTCGAAGTCGGAATATACTATTATACTTCCGGTATCGCCGATATTATCGGTGAGGCTTTCAAACAGATCGCGCCGGCAGTCGCGCCGCGGCTTTACGATATATTCGAAGTGTCTGACGCCTTCTGCTCCGCATTCAGGCGATTCCTTGACATGAAGCGAATACTGCACCAGCAGATGCTCGTAAGGCGAGCTATTTTCGTAAACCGGCAGAACTGAAGCCAGCGATTCAAAATCAAGGTAATAAGCCGGCCAGCAGACAGATTCGATCGTTTTCTTAAAATGCTGGCCTATAAAGGGTTTACCTGTCTTAACGCTTTCGCGCATCATATAATAAAGATAATCGGCCGGATATCTGAAGTAGCCGTCGGGAATATCGGTAATTGAACGATAACCGTCTTCTATCATCTGCGCGAATTTTTTCTGGTTGATGCTGTTAAAAAGAAAAACCGGCTGTTTAATTTCACTGACCGGACAGTTTTGATAATAAATGCAGTTTTTACATATCGTAGTGATCTCAGCTTCCGGCAGCTGCTCTGCCAGAAGGCCATTTAGTATTGAAAGCCGGAATTGCTCAAAAGATTTAGCGAGCTTTTGGGCCTCTGCGGTGCATTCCATAACAGTAAACATCTCGCTATCAGGCGAAGCGAGCCTGTAGCGGCGCGATACGAACATCGCGAAAACGCCGCTTACTTTTACGCCGCATAAATTCATAACCATCAGAG
>CAYTCW010000173.1:0-8161 GCA_964436235.1 uncultured bacterium | reverse complement strand
CAGCAGTTCGTCGAGGCCCGAAATGGTTTTAGCGAAGCTGACTAATTCCGAATAATCTTCGCGCACGGCTTCTACTTTCCATTTATCGAGGGAGCCGCTTTTTTTTATTTCGGCGTTATCTCCTCGCAGCAATCCTATATTTTGCGCGTTAATATCGAGGTTCATGCGGTGGAAGTACCAGCCGTTTTCGCGCGAGCGGTCGTTAGCGCCGAACATCGTGAGGCTGAGGACCTTAGGCGATGACAGCGAACGCGTTTTGACCACTGAAACGTAATGCGGGTGCTCTTCGTATATCATCAAATCGCGCATTAAAACTTCGGCGCGCACGAACGTATCTACTTCGGTATATATCTTCTTTATTTTATCCTGTTCGAGAGTCGCTCCCAGTGAGCGCGCGGTAAAATGGAGAGTCGGAATTCCGTATTTGGTTGAGTAGAGAGATTCGTAGTAAGAAGCGTCTTTGGGATTTTTGCATATTTTAAGTATCCAAATTTTATCGCCTTCTTCGAGATCGTACTTGCGCGATTCGGTGAATAGTGAAAGCCCCTGGCATGTGCCGATTTTATATCCGAAACTTCTGCGATACATCATGTAAACGTAGCTGAGCGAAGCCGATGAATTGTATTTAGCGAAAAGAAGATGGTTGGGAGTGACCGTCATGGTTTTCTGATTTTCGAGCGTTATTTTAATAGCCTCTCCGGCGTAAGGGCGACGCATTACCTTATCGGCGCGAGCTATGTTGACCCCGTCGCGGCCGGTGCAGGAGATGATCTGGCCGCCTTCGACGATATTTTCGATCTTCTGATAACCGTTGGGCGTAAGGACCTCTGAATTAGCGCACACGCACTGATCGTCGTCGCCTACGACGCATATATTTTTGTGAATATTCGAAAGTATTTTTACGAACATGTACTGCGAGTAGTTGATATCCTGATATTCGTCGACGAGAATATATTTGAAGCGGGTGGAATAAGTTTTAAGCACGGATTCGTTATTTTTGAGCAGATTGACGGTTAAATAAATTATATCGTCGAAATCGACGGCGTTATTCTGCCTTAATTTTTTGTTATAAAGTTTGTACACTTTTTCGATGATGGTGTCGATGTGCGAACTTTCGTTAAGAAGGTATTCGTCTTCGGATATCATGCTCGATTTAGCTAAGGATATTTTGGATAATATCACCCGCGGCTTAATGTTTTCTTCGTTGATATCGATTTCTTTCAAACATTCTTTTATAAGTGAATTCTGGTCGCCGTCATCGTAAATAATAAAATTTTTAGTGAGGCCTACGGCTTGCGCGTTGCATCTTAATATGAAAAGGCAGATTTTATGAAAAGTCGATACCCACACGTCGCGGCCGTTGCCCGGCAGTAAAGAGTCCACGCGCGAGCGCATTTCTTCGGCAGCTTTATTGGTGAAGGTTATCGCGAGTATGTTTTTAGGGTTGACGTTTTTCTTTTTGATCAGATAAGCGATTCTATGAGTTATTACCTTTGTTTTACCGGTGCCGGCGCCGGCGAATATTATCAGCGGCCCGTCCGTTAATGTGGCGGCCTCGTACTGCATAGGATTCAGTGATTCAAAAATGTCCATAAAATAATAGACCCCTTATTTCTTATAAAATAAAAATTGACGAATTAAAAAATAATTAAATGAAATAAAACAACATGCGGTTTTAGTGAAAAACCGTAAGTTGTTAAATATATTTTTTTACTTCAAGCATCACATCATATCATATTTTAAATTTTTTTTCAATAAGCGCGTCATATTATTTACATTATTTTTGACCGTTGTTTATAAAAGTGTTGAAAAGGTTTTTTAAATGTGTTAGAATGGGCTTATGAACGATCCGGAAACTATGAAATTTAAAGTCAATGAAATTTTTAGAAGCATCCAGGGCGAATCTTCTTTCGCCGGACTCGATTGCGCTTTTGTAAGGCTTTCAGGCTGTAATTTAAGGTGTTCATATTGTGATACAACCTATGCCTATAAGAGAGGGCGGTATATGTCCATAGACGAGATCGTATCTAAAATTGCTTCGCTCGATACTCACATAATAGAACTTACCGGCGGCGAGCCTCTCTGGCAGTCGAATGTTAATAAACTCATAGACGCGCTCGTAGATTTAGCGGACTGCCGCGCACGCGAGGCGAATCCCGGATTAATAAGGCCGCGCCTGCTTATAGAAACTTCAGGCTCGATGCCGATTGAAAATATTAATCCCGGCGCCGTTATCATAATGGATATCAAAACTCCTTCTTCCGGCTGCTCATCGATGATGTTATTAGAAAATCTTAACCATATAAAGCCGGCCGATGAAATAAAATTCGTGATTGGCGACAGAAAAGATTATGAATACAGTAAAAAGATAATATCAGACCATCGTCTCACCGAACGGTGCGGCGTCTTACTGTCGGCGGTTTACGGGCGCATCGAGCCCCGAAAAATCGTAGGGTGGATGCTTAAAGATATGCTAAAAGTGCGGTTTCAACTTCAGATGCACAAATATATATGGCCGGCTGATAAAAAGGGAGTATAAAGCGGAAATTAAATTAAGGCGTTCAATTATGTGAATATATGCCAGGCAAATAATTATAAAATTAATGTTGACAATAAAGATATAATATGGTAAAAGTATTAGTGAATTTAAAACAAAACTCAAAAACTCGAAATTACAAGGAGAAAACTGATGGGTGAAAGAGCCGAAAAAATTCTTATAGTCGATGACGCTCAGTTTATGCGTTATACCATAAAAAAAATTCTCGCGAAATTTGGCTTTGATAATATATGCGAAGCTGAAAACGTCGAAAATGCTTTAAAGGTCTATCAGGCTGAAACGCCTGACCTTGTAACGATGGATATAACAATGCCGGGTGAATCGGGTATCGAAGGCTTGAAACAAATCAAGCAGATCAATCCGCAGGCGCGCGTTATAATGGTATCAGCGGCTTCGCAGAAAGACAAGGTAATCGAGGCGCTAACTCTCGGCGCCAAGCATTTTATAGTCAAGCCGTTTACCGAAGATAATTTGATCGCCACCATAGATAAAGTTTTAAAAATGTAGCGGCCGTTTTACGCCAGTGTCCGAATAATGCCGGTTTTACGGCGTTAGTTTCGGTCTGTTTTATTGATACCGGGAGTGTTTAAAATTAAAAAGGAACTTATTAACCCCTTTATAGAAGCGGCTGCTCAAATATTGCCTCAGATCGTAAGCGGCATTACCTTTAACCGGACAGGGTTACTGCTCGCTAAAGATTGCGCGGCGTCGAAGGATAAACTCGCCGTTATAATTCTCGGCGTCGTCGGTAACGTTAAAGGGCGCGTTATATATTCGCTCGAAAACAGGCTCGCCTGCGAAGTTGCCGGCAAAATGCTTTTTGAACCGGTCCAGGAGGAGTTAAACGATCTGGCCCGTTCAGCTCTCGCCGAAATGACGAATATGGTTACCGGACGGGCCATAGCGCTTCTTGTCAGCGCCGGATACAGCGTCGATTTTTCGCCGCCCACTTTATTCGTCGGCCGTGAGATACAGGTTCCCGAGTCCGACGTCCCCGCTATTTTGATACCTTTTCAAACGCAGTTCGGCAATTTGAACCTTAACGTCGCAGTTAAAGAAACAGAAAAATAAAAGCTATGCAGCATGAGTATAAGTTATTAAAAGGAAGGCCATACCCTTTAGGAAGTTCGTTCGATAAAAAAGGCGGTTTTAATTTTGCTGTTTTATCTAAAAATACGAGCGTTGTCGCGCTGGAATTTTATAAGCTCAGCGAGCTTTCGAAGCCTTTAATCTCAATCGAGTTAAACCCCAAAAAAAATAAAACCGGCGATATCTGGCATGCGCTCGTCAGCGGATTGAATTTCGGTGAATTGTGTTATGCTTATCGCTTCTATGGCGATTATTCACCGAAAGAAACGGGCGACCGTTTTAATCCGTCTAAATTATTAATCGATCCGTATGCCCGCGCGTTAGTGAGTATCGATAACCGGTGGCATTTTGATGAAGCCTACGGTTACGACAAAGGCCTTAAAAAAGATATCGATCTTATTCCCAGCGCCGTCGATAATTCAAAAACGGCCATGAAATGCGTTATAAACGACGATTCACATTACGATTGGCGCGACGATCATCACCCCCGCATTCCGCTTAATAAAACCATAATTTATGAAACGCACGTTCGCGGAACTACCATGCACGCTTCATCAAAAGTGCTTTCACGCGGAACATTTGCCGGTATAGTCGAAAAAATACCTTACTTCAAAGAACTCGGCATTACGGCTATAGAGTTTCTTCCGGTCCACGAGTTTAACGAAAATGAAATAATCCGGGTTAATCCCAAGACGGGAGAGCGTCTTAAAAACTATTGGGGTTATAATTCGCTTTCTTTTTTCGCCCTTAACGGTTTATATTCTTCGTCAGCAAGGCCGGGCGGCGTAATCGACGAGTTTCGCGATATGGTTCGCAGCCTTCATTGCGCGAATATAGAAGTCATACTCGACGTGGTTTACAACCATACCGGCGAAGGCAATGAAGTCGGTCCGACGCTGGCTTTTCGCGGTATCGACAACCGGCTTTACTATCATCTCGAAAATAACCGCTACTATAAAAATTATTCCGGCTGCGGCAATACGCTTAACTGCAATCATTCCGCGGTCAAGCAAATGATTATCGATAGCCTCAGATATTTTGTCACCGAATTGCGCGTTGACGGGTTCCGTTTCGATCTGGCGGCCATATTAGGCCGCGACGCGCGCGGCGAGTGGATAGGCGCAAACAGCCTTCTGCGGGATATTTCCGAAGATCCCGTTCTGTCGGGCACCAAGCTGATAGCCGAGGGCTGGGACGCGGCCGGCTGTTATAAGGTCGGCGAATTTCCTCCCGGCTGGGCGGAGTGGAACGGTAAATTCCGCGATGATATCCGCAGTTTTATAAAAGGCGATGACGGATACGTTTCGGCCTTCGCCACCCGCATCTGCGGCAGTCCCGATTTATACGGCGACGGCCGCGCGCCGTATCACAGCATTAATTTTGTTACCTCGCACGACGGTTTTACCATGCGAGATCTGGTTACCTATAACCGAAAAAATAACTTTGAAAACGGTGAAAATAACGCTGACGGGATCGACGATAACCGCAGTTACAACTACGGCGCCGAAGGCGAAACCGGCGACGCTGAAATCAACCGCACGCGCATAAGACAGATAAAAAATTTCGCCACCATACTCATGATATCTCAGGGAACGCCCATGATACTCGGCGGAGACGAATTTTACCGGACTCAGCGCGGCAATAATAACTGTTATTGCCAGGATAACGAACTTTCCTGGTTCAACTGGGAATTAATAGACCATTACTCAGAAGTTTTTGATTATTTTAAAAAAATAATAGCGTTCAGAAAACAGAACCCGGTGTTCTGCCTCGAAACTTTTCTCAGCAAAAGCGACGCGCACAATCCCGAGCTTTATTCTAAATTTATCGAATGGCACGGCGTAAAATTAAACCAGCCTGACTGGTCTTATTTTTCACATTCTTTAGCTTTTACGATAAACGGTCTTTCGAAGATCACGGCGATAAAAAATTATGACAGAAGGTTTTATATCGCGGTTAACGCATTTAACGGCCCTCTCGAATTCGAATTGCCTTCTACGCGGCCTAAAACCCGATGGCGGCTGAAGGCGGATACCTTCGAGCAGCGCGGCAAAGATATATTCGAAGACGGCGATATGCCGTCCGTAGCGGATAAAAAAATAAAGGTGCGCTCCCGTTCGATCGTTATTTTAGCCGAATATTAGCGCATTGGAGATAATAAAAAGTGCCATTTCAAAAAAATAGATCGTTTGCCATATTTGCTATATCGGTTTTAATTATAAGTTTCGCATTTTTTGCAGGCTGCGGAGGCGGTGGAGGAGGAGGCGGAGCGACGCCGGTTCCTCCAGGGCCGGATGACGGCCGTTTTTTTTATTTTGAAGGCAATATAGTTCAAAATTCGGCGGACGGATCGCCCGATAATGGCGGCCCGCTGCTGCGAGCTTCGGATTTTACTTCCGGCAGGTTTTCGATAGTAGCTACTGACCGCTATTTAAACAATGAGTTGGCTTCCGCCGTCGTAAGCGATAACAAGTTTTTGATCAAGTTCGCTCCGGTCAATAATGACTCATATATAATGCTGACGGTTAAAGAAAATTCAACCAATCGGTTTTTGCACCGCAACCTCATCGGTCGCATACCCCGTTATTCTGAAATGCCGTCCGGTTTAAAAAGCATCAGTATTAAAAATATCGAAATCAATGATTTTTCGACTTCACTTGCGCTGTTTTCCGCCGAAAAAAATATAGCGCCTCCGCTTTTTATCGATTTAAGCGCTTATCAAGGCGAGGCCGCCATCGTTAAAAATTATGACGAAATCAAAAGTTATTCGCAGAATCAGATCGTAAATGGTTCAGGCGGGCTTTTAAATGTTTTACAGCTCGCTAAAGCGATTAAAACATTGATATTTTCGCTTACCGCCGACACTCTCGACGCGGCCGTTAAGAACGAAATAATGCCGCCGCCCAGAAATTTTATAGAGGCAAGCGATGCTCTTAAATATTTTGTTTATGCTCTTAACAATGCTTCCGCGGTTGCGGAAATAAAGGCTAAAAACTACGCTGAAGCGGTTACTATAAATAAAACCGAAATTAATTCCCTTACGGCAGCCGAAAATATCAAATCCGTTATCGATGAGATAAAGCCTTTAGAAAAAGTCGGCGATCCAGTTTTTTCGCCGGCCGGCGGAGTTTATAATTCAACGCTTGAAGTTTCTATCAGCTCGTCCACGCCGCAGGCTAAAATTTTTTATACCGCCGACGGCCGCAAGCCTAATTCGTCGAGCGCGCTTTATCAGGGACCATTCATCGTTTCAGGCACTCAAAAATTATCGGCGGTCGCGATAAAAAGCGATATGGTCGATTCGAATACGGTTACGCAGGATTATATAATCAATATAGCCCCGCCCGAACCGAGGGCGGCCGCTCCGGTTTTT
This sequence comes from uncultured bacterium, assembly GCA_964436235.1. Lineage (GTDB taxonomy): Bacteria > Muiribacteriota > UBA9980 > UBA9980 > UBA9980 > UBA9980. The sequence continues at coordinate 1,142 of CAYTCW010000173.1, read as the reverse complement.
GATCCTGCGCCCGGTTTTTACGAAGCGGGCTATGAAGTGAAGATAAGCTCGGCCACACCTTCATCCCTCATCTATTACACTCTCGACGGAAGCGATCCGCAGCCGGGCGTTTCTCCGCTTTACGGCGATACCTCGCCGGTAGTGATTAATTCGTCTTTTACTTTAAAAGCGGTCGCGGTTAAAACCGCCATGTTAAATTCATTTATTACGTCGGGCGCATACGGAGTTAAAAGCGTCGATACTAAAGTCGCCGCGCCTGTTTTCAACTTGCCGCCCGGAGTTTATAACTCCACGCGCGAAATTGTGATATCTACGGTCACGGAAGGCGCTTCCATTTACTATACTCTCGACGGAAGCGAGCCCAATCTCAACTCGATCCGTTATTCAAAACCCGTTACTGCCGCTTCTACCGTAACTATAAAAACCTTCGCGGTCAAAGACGGTTACGAATCTTCCGCCGTCGTTACGGGGTTTTATGAAATAATACACTCTTCGACGGCCGCCGCGGCCCCCGAATTTAATTACCAGTCCGGCATTTACGACGCTACTCTCGAAGTGCTTATCACATCGGTCACTCCTGGCGCCGATATTTATTATACTCTCGACCACAGCGTCCCTTCGGCTTCGAGTTATAAATATAACGGTACCATCGAGATAACGGCTACAAAAACTATAAAGGCTGTTGCAATTAAGCAGGGTTATGCTAATTCGGAGGTCAGTTCTGTTGATTATACCGTTAATATCCATAATCAGGAAAACATAGCCAAAGTTACCGGATTATTCTATTATTCGGTCAATAAAACAGTTAAATGGACTCCCGTAACCGTCGAGGGCCGCGACATAGAATACCTTGTTAAAATCGACGGAAGTTCCATGCCGAGTTACGTTGCTAAGCCCGAATTTTCAGTAGCGATGTTTTTTACAGGCTGGCGTACGATACAGGTCCAGGCTAAAATAGCCGGCAGCGACCATCCGCTCGATTTCGGTCCGCTTTCAAATATTTACAGATTCAATATCAAGGCCGTTTCAACGGTCCCCCAGGTCGGCCCTATTTCTTTGATTTCCGGATATTTCGACTGGCAGCCCGTTTCTGATTCCGATACCGTTTACGGTTATCGCGTAATGTTCGACGATGAAATATC
>CAYTCW010000172.1:0-8178 GCA_964436235.1 uncultured bacterium | reverse complement strand
TTTTGCCGCATCCATTATGCTGATTATCTACTCATACTTTATAGATAAAGCATTAATGGTCTTCTTTTTTTTGATGTTCGCCCAGATTTCAGCCATAAATATTTATTTTGATTATTTTAATATCAACGCTCTTTACGGCGGCTTGAGCGCGCTTGGCGAAATAATTCTTATGCCGCTTATTTTTACTCCTTTAATAATAATGGCGTTTTATCATAAGTTGAAATCTGAAACTACTTACAGCGGCGCTTATTTAACGGTGCTTATCACGGGCCTTTCATTTTACCTTTTTATAGTTAATTTGAATCCGGCAGCAGGCGCAGTAGCGCTCGTCGGAGCGGGTTTCGTCCTGGCTTTTGCAATTTTTATTTTGCCGTCGGGCGCATCGGATATTTCTCAAAAACAAAACGGTTTGCAGGGCCATTATAAATTTGAGGATATTGCCGCCGCCGATGATGGCAGCAAATCTTTGCGGCGCATGGAAACCGGCATTATCAGCCGCGGTTCGGCCGGAGTTTACTTTGCCATGGCGATTAATTTAATAATTATTTTTATCGCGGCCGCAATATATGCGTATTCGTTAAGTCATTTAAATTATTCCGATACTTCCTTCGAGTTTTATTCGCGCGGCGCTTCGCTTTATCACGATGCCGTCGCCGGATATTATGCCAGATTCAATGCGCCTTTTAGTAATATTTTAGTTAAAACTGACAGCGGCGGCGTCTCTAAAATTTACGGCAGAAAAAATTTTAAAGTCAGTCCGCTGCCGCCATGCATTATAAATTTAGAAGATAAATTACCTTCGCCCGGTTTTTTTATCAACGCCTCCGCCATTGAAGCTAAGGCCGTCGGAGATAATATTAAATCGGTAACTTTTGATTATCCATTTTTAAATATGTTAATCGATGAGAAAAACGCCGCTTCGATATCGCCGCGTTTCGTTTATAAGCTGAAGGTAGGCGTTAATAAAGACGGGAGCACGGCTCTTACGAATTATAAACTTGCCGGCGATAGATTTTTAATGCTCGATGAAAATAATCCTTATAATAAATTCGGCACTCAGGCTAAAAATTTCTTCGCAGTGTCCTCCGATGGCTCATTTGCGGCTATATACGATTTTTCCGGCAGCGTCAGGATCGTCGGAACGGCCGATTCTAAAACCGCTATGGTCATAAGCGGTCTTAAAGATTTTAAAAGCGTCGCAAATTACGGCGCGGGCGATTTTTTAATTTTATGCGGCCCGGCGCTTTATAAGGTATCGGTATCGTCTAAATTATTAGAATGCCTGATGGTTTACGATAATAAAAATGACGGTAATAATAGCGATTTTAGCGGCGGTTTTAAAGATCTGTGCTCATCGCGCTCCGGCCCGGCCATTATCGCCAGTAATGATAAGAGTTTTATTATTAACGGCGGCGGTTTTCAAAGACTTCCCGCGTCAATTAATCTCAATGATTCAAACAGGGCGGTTTATTACGATGGCGAAATTCTTGCCTGCTGCGATTACTTTTCTCAAACGCTCAATTTATATAAACTTAAACCGGGATCGCTGGAATCTGAAATGATCTCATCGGCGGCTTATAAACCGTTAAGCGATTCGAATGTTAAATTGATTTCTTTAGACGAAAAGAAAGGGCGCGTCAATATTATAGCTGCAGAATATAGTTTAAAGGAAAATGCCGTAATCTTAAATGAATTCAGCGGAGAAAGCCTTGCGTTAATATGTAGCCGAAAAAAATATATCAGAGGCGCCCTTAAAGATTTTAACCTGAGCGAGAGCGAAAAGACGACCTTAATAATAGCCGCTAATGAGGCTTCGGCGCGTATTATTAAAACCGGTTATTTTTATGACGATGAATCTTATTTAAGTCTGGATTCTTTTTACGAGCATAACGCCGCCCCGCCGCTGCCTTCAAAACTCGAAGTTATTGGAAATGAAGCGTTTTGGGCCGCCCATAACCGTATATATATTCTGGATTTAATTGAAAATAAAATCAAAAAAATAATCGAAGCCGCGCAATAAATTAAACGCGCCCCGAAGTAATTTCGTGTATGATGTTATTCGGATGCTTCGATTATACGGTAATGTTAATTTTCTGTCCTACGCCAGCAGGAGTCATTGACTGTTGCATCGGTTGCGAGGCGCTTGTCGCCTGCGGAGCTGCCGGCTGCTGCATTACCGGCTGAAATTGAGAGCGGTTCGCCTCCTCGGCGGCTGAAGGTTTAGAGTTCTGGCCCGTTTGCATATCGAGGATATTCACGGAGTAACCGTTCGATGGCGTTACACTGTTAGTTTGCATATTTAATCCTCCCTTTTGTGTTTTATTATCACTATTCATTATTATCACTTATTCATTTAATTAGATTATATCACAGTTTCTGGTTTTTGTCAAATTAAAATCGAGATATTTAGTCGAGTATCTAAAAAAAGATTGACATTTTTATATATGTGTGTTAATATCGCCATATACAAGCTGTAAAGAAATTAAATGATCAAATACAAAATAAAGGAGGTGGAACATTTGAAAAAAACCTTATTATTAGCTATCGTGATTTTATTCGCTGCATCGTTCTTCATGGGCAATGCTTACGCGGCTTATTATCCGAACGTGACCGGCTTAAAGCCTTTTACGTCGCAGACGGCTTACCTCTCTTTAATAGGTTACATTCAGTATCTTTCAAAGAACCAGGATGGTAAAGAAATATCGAGAGAAGAAGCTGTTCGTGTTTTACATTCCCAGAAATCCGGCGATTCAGCCGAACCTGTGAAAGTGAAAAAAATGAGAAAAGCTAGAAAACATAAAGCTGCTAAAAGAGCTGAGGCTGTTGAAACGAAAGTTGAAGCAGCTGAACCCGCAGCCGAAACTATGAAAGTAGAAGCGGCTCCCGCGGTTGAACAGGCTCCTAAAGTTGAGGCTCCTGCAGCTGAAGCGGCTCCCGTAGTCGAAGAGGCTCCTAAAGTAGAAGCGGCTCCCGTAGTTGAGCAAGCTCCTAAAGTAGAAGGAAATAACTAAAAAATTTTATTATATAAAATTTTTAGATAAAAAAACAGGTGAGTAATTTATTATTCACCTGTTTTTATTTATGCGTTTGTTTTTATATATTCGTTTTAAGCCGATTTATAGAAAATCGTTGCGGGACTACAGAATAAAATATCCGCCTAAATTAGTTACGAACCATATAAAAGTGGAAAGGTCCGCTTCCTGCTTGATATATTCGAATACGGGCACTTTGCTTTTATTAATGTCGCCTTTAAAGTAATAAAGCGTTGATTCCATCATAAGAGCCATTTTATTGAATTTACTCTGTTTTAAAACTTTTAAATCAGCTTCTAATTCATTTATGCCTTCCTGATCGGTGTTTTTATATTCGCTGTTATCAAAACCGCTGATGCTTTTTTTGATCGCGGCTATATTGCCGAGATTATTTTTAAGGGCGTTCTTTGCGCCTAATTTGAATGCGCTGATACAGCATTTTAAAACTTTTTCCTCGTCGGACGCTCCGGTTTCGGGCAATTTATAAGAAAGTATCTTAACCGAAAGCGGCATCATTAAATATGAATTAACGGCTATGCCGGCCGAAGCGGCGCGGACTAAGAGAAATATGTTGTCCGGTTCGATCTTTAATGCTTCCATCGTAAAGGCGAGAGAGGCGTTTATATCTCCTGCGAATTGAGATTTTAAAGACTGCTCGTATAACTTTTTTACGCCGGGGTCTTTGATGAAAAAATTCACTAAAGCGCGCGCCTCGCCTTTTTCTTCGAGATTTTTATAATATTCTTCCGTCAGAGAGTTTTTAAGAAAAAATTCGTAACTTTCAAATAAAGAGTATTCAGGCCTTACAGAAAATGGATTTATCGACTGAATGTCTTTTACGACGAATTTAGGCGGTGTTTTATCCGCTAAAAAGGCGAATAGTCCGTTTAAACCCTCCGTTACTTTGTTCATTTCGCCGCATCTTAAAGCTGAATGTATGTAGCAGAGGTGCTGATGCGCGAAGGGCCATATTAAAGAAGCGCTCTGGCGTACGGCATTATTGAAAGATTCGGTGGAGACCGCTTCTGGAGCTTTTTGTGCGCATGCCTTAAACAGTTCAAGAGCGCGCTTGTTGTCGCCTGATTTTGAATATGCCATGGCTAATATATAAGCTGTCGAGAAAGAATCGCCGTTTTGCTCGAGCGCTTTAGTGCCGAATTCTACGGCCTGTTTATAATTGCCGTTGTAGTAGTGGAAAAGCGCTATTTTTGAAAGCAGTTCGGCGTCGCCTGGATGTTTTTCGCTTAGCTCGGTAAAGAAATTAACGGCGGTGATAAACATTTTTTCTTTAAAAAAAGCGGCCTCCATCTCGCGAAGCAGCAGTTTACTGTTTGCCGTGGTGCTTTTAGCCAGCTCGATCTTCATATTATCGACAGCCTCGACGATCCGTCCGGTTTTTATACATGAAAGCGCAAGATAGTAATGCGTTTTGCTTTCGGCGTATTCTTTAAATTCGTCGATATAATTTTTCAAATACGCATAAGCTTTGTCGTATTGCTGGCTGTCGAATAAAAGGCGGCCCTTCAGCCAGTGCGCCCTGGTGTTTTGCGGCAGATCTTTTATCAGTTTATCGATCAACACCGACGCGGTTTCATAAGCGCCGCTGATAAGGTTTAATTCGGCTACCATAGTATTTATGGCTATGTCGTCCGGTTTTTCTTTAGCTATCCGTTCGAATTCGGCAAGAGCGGTTTCGAAGTTGTCGTTTCTCATCGATTGATAGAAAAGACTCTTTAAACTAGATTCGTCGGTCGAATTGCCCTGTAAATTTTTTTGAATAATCGGTATCGTTTTATTGAATGCGCCGGATTTTTGGGAAATTAAGGTGAGATAATCTTTGTAAAGGTCGTCCTGCGGGTATTTTTGCATTTCTTCTTCGAGAACTTTTAACGCATCGTCAACTTTGCCGGAAGATAAATGGACGTCGATAAGCTGCGATTTAATTCTTTTTTCAATGTCGGCTTCGGGTTTTTTATCGAGCTGGCTTTCAATTATTTCGAGCGCTTCGCCATAACGCCCGACTTTTGAAAATATTACGGGCGCGCAGCTCAAGTAAAAATCGTTAGATGGGTATATGGCGTTTATTTTATCGAGAAGTTTTGCTGCGTCTTTAGTTTTTTGCTTTGAATCCAGATGCGATATCAAAAGAAAAAGTGGCTGTAAATTAGAGCCGGCCTCTATATTATCGAATGATGAGTAAAAAGAGGTGATGTGGTCAAGGTCTTTGACCGTTCCTGATTCTAAGAGAAATGCGTAATTATCGTAAGCGATTTTGCGTTTTTCAATTTCAGCCGCCGTGCTTAACTCGCGGCACTCCTTTAAAGCCTGTTCGTAATTTTTAGCTTCGATGAGAGACTGAACGCTTATTTCTTTTTTTATAGGAGCGGCCGGTTCTTTTTTTGCCTGGGAATAAGCCGGCGCACCCTGGAGCGTTAGCGAAATAAAAAATAAAACGGTCAGCGTAAGAAGAAAATTTGACTTAAATTTATTGGTCATAAATCACCTCATAATTATTCAAAATATCTAATATCATTCAAATTGTAGCATTAATTACTTTCTAAGTCAAGCATATAATACTCATAAAATATAATAAATTTATTGACAAAGAGGGCGTTTGATTATAAAATATACCTGCCTGCAGTAAGATGCCATATAAAAAATAATATGAGAGGGTGTATTACTATGTTTTCATCAGCGCGTGAGTTAATTAAATTTATCAATAATTCCAAGATCGATATGCTTGATTTTAAAGCCACTGATTTAAGAGGAAAGATGCGTCATGTCACTATCCCCGCTTCACGCGTCACGGAAAAAATGCTCGAAGAAGGCGTCGGAATCGACGGTTATTCCTATGGGTTCGTTAATATCGAACGATCCGATATGGTTTTGATCCCTGATATTAAAACGGCTTTTATCGATCCTTTTTACGATACGCCTACGGTTTCGGTTTTTTCAAATATATGGAGCGTCGAAGGCGATGAAAGCCACCATCCACAGTGCCCCCGTAATATAGCTAAAAAAACCGAAAAATTTATCGCTGAATCGAAAATAGGCGACAATATCCTGCTCGGACCCGAATACGAATTTTATGTCTTCGATAACGTTGAATACTTAAACGAAGCGCGCGGCTCGTCATATTCGATTTTCACCAAATCACAGCCGCTTACATCCGATCCCGCCAAATACGACGGTTATAAAATGGCGGTCAAAGGCGGTTATCACGCCTGCAATCCGATGGACTCCCTCTATGAATTCCGCTCGCAGGCCTCGCTTTTGCTCGAAAAATGCGGCGTTGCCGTTAAATACCATCATCACGAAGTCGGCGGCGGCGGCCAGGTCGAAATTGAAACGGCCTTTGACTCGGTAGTTAAAATGGCCGACGCTACAATGCTCGTTAAATACATAGTTTTTAACTTAGCTAAAAAGATGGGCAAAACCGCCACCTTCATGCCTAAACCGATATACGGCGAAGCCGGCAGCGGCCTCCACGTTCATTTTAAACTTCTGCAGGAGGGTAAAAATCTTTTCTATGACTCCAAAGGCTACTCTGGCATGTCTAAAACGGCCCTCAGCTTCATCGGCGGCATATTAAAACACGCAGGCGCACTTACGGCTTTTGCGAACCCTTCGACTAATTCATATAAACGCCTCGTGCCCGGCTTCGAAGCGCCTACCTGTATAGCTTTCGCCACTTCGAACCGCTCGGCCGCCATCAGAATCCCCGGCTACGTTAAATCCATGGAAGATAAACGCTTCGAATACAGGCCCCAGGACGCCACATGCAATCCGTATCTTTCATTTTCGGCGCTGGTTATGGCCGGTATCGACGGCATTACGAATAAAATAGACCCCGTTAAATCAGGCTACGGCCCCTTCGACGTTAATCTTTACGAACTGCCCGAAGCCGAACAGAAAAAACTTCAATTTTTACCGCAATCACTCGCTGAAGCGCTTAAAGAACTTAAGGCCGACAGCTCGTTTTTAAATAAAGGCGGCGTTTTCCCTAAAGCGTTAATTGATAACTGGGTTTCCATCAAAACTAAAGAAGACGTTCTGCCAATGCAAAACCGCCCGCATCCCTACGAATTCGAACTTTATTACGGACTTTAATTTCTTCGATCAATTCAGCCGGTTATTCATAAGACTGCTATAAGATGGCTGTAAGACCGAAGAACCGGGTTAAGACCGCGACGGGGGAAAAGGAAGAACCAATGGCCCTCCCTTTTCCCCCGTTCCCCCTTTACTCTCCCTGAATATAAAACTGCGCAAATACGACATACTTCGTATGCCGCATTTGCGCAGTTTTGTAGCAGCGAAATAAAAAGGCTATTATCATAGCCTTTTTATTTCGGGCGGCTTTTCCTGCCGGCTTCGAAGTTTTTTTATTAGCCGTTTTACAAAGTCCCTGCTATTCTGTGTTTCTCCAGTCCACTCATCTTTACTTCATCCTTTTTTTCTATTTTCTCTACCTTATTCTACTCCTTTCCGCTCTGTTTACTCTACTTTACTCTACTTTACTCTACTTTACTCTACTTTACTCTTCTTCCTGCCTAAAACTTTTTTATTGCCTTTTGTTAGTTTTGCCTCCGCGCACGCGTTGCGTGCGCAGAGGCATGCTATTTACGCACCGCCGGATTTTAATATTTCAGCTCACGGTAATGCGCTAAAGCATAACAACTTTTATTATATAAAAGCATTATTAAACTAATTTATTTTATTCAAATTGATCAATCTGATTAACAAAGATTATTGCGCATGCAATCAGGTTAATTTTTATCAGTGTGGTTATTAGTGCCGATTTACTACAATTTTTACCGCGAGCCACATTATTTAGTCCCGGTAGTGCGATTGTTGCACCGCAGCCGCGCGAAGGCGCGCGGCTGCAAACAAGCAAGCTGGCAGGTAAATAAGAAAAAGCAAGAAAAAAAATAAGAAAAAGCAAGAAAAAAAATAAGAAAAAGCAAGAAAAAAAATAATAAAAGCAAGAAAATAAAAGAAGAAGAAAAGAAAAAATGAAGAAAATAATAAAAAAGAAACAAACAAATGAACAAGTCGTTTCACTAAATTAAACCCCTGAAAGAAAAAGCTATTGTTCAACTAACAAAAAAGCGTCAGGCAAATTGCGGATAGAGGGGGGATAACAAGG
>CAYTCW010000171.1:6978-8217 GCA_964436235.1 uncultured bacterium | reverse complement strand
GGCATAAGCAAATTGAGATTTATAACCGCTTTAACGCCGTTCTTTTTAGCCGCCGCCTTTATCGCCTCACCGATTTCAGCATTTATCTCTTCGAATTTTTTCGCCGTTTCTTCGGGTGACAGATAATAAGATTTCAACATCGAACGCTGAAGTTTCTCCTGCGAATCGAGGAGGGCCGATAATTTCTTGTTTTTATCGCCGATATCGCCGCTGAATTTTTTTTCGACCTTATCGAGCTCGCCCGCGCGCTGAGTGTTTAACGCAGCCTGCTGAGCCGGCTCGGCGCTTTTTAAAAGCGCGTCATATTTTTCGTTTATCGAACCGGCCTCTGTTATTTTATAATTTTCGAGCTTTTCTATCTCTTTAACCAAAGTTTCAATCTCGGCTTTCAAGCGCTTAATCTCGCTGGAATTTCCCTCGGCGCTCTGCTTGAAATCGCCGCTTCTGGTTTTAATAATATTTAAAAACTCCTGATGGGAGACAGCCTGTTTCGGAGGTTTAATAAAATATCCGGTGTTCTGGTCAAAATACTGCATTAAAGGATGAAGAGCATAAACTACGGAAATATCGACTGCGGCGATAAATGCGCCGGACGCAGGACCGTCTTCAGCGGAGGCGTTTGCGCCCTTCGCCGACTGGGCGACGCCCGTACCGGCCCACCCGGCAGTTAGTACCGCTGCCGACAATATAACGACGATCACACGGAGAAAACCATAAATTTTTTTCATAAACAACAACCTCCAGAAAACATAATATACCCTATAATACGGCAAATTATATCAGATTATCACCTTATTTGCAATAGCAAATTAAAAATATAAACGCCAGTATAATAAGCTGAAATATAAGAAAAAAGCAATGAACGCCGGGTGAAAAAATTAATGGAAATAATAATAAAAATATTGTTTTTAAATCCGCGTTCTGATATAATAATTAACGGCGCGCTGACTGCCTGCCTCATTATATTTTTCTTCTGGAGGTCTCTGTTATGAATCAAAAAACGAAAAATGCCATAATATATCTTTTAATCATTACCGCCTGCGGCTGGTTTTACTGCAATCCGGCGGCGGCGCAGCAAAAAAGCGAGCAGGCCGGCGGCGATATAACCGAAATGCCGGTCGCTACGATCGACATAGCCACGGTTTATGCGCTTCATCCAGCCATGGTTTATTACGACGCCGAACTCAATTTATTTATGAGACCGCCTGAAACGCCCGCCACACCCGAAATTTTTTCGGA
>CAYTCW010000171.1:5631-6878 GCA_964436235.1 uncultured bacterium | reverse complement strand
AAATTCGAAGAAATAAGTAACGACATAAAAGAAGCCGTCAAGATAGCCGCAAAGAAAAATAAAGTGAAGGCCGTCGTCAACTACAGCTTGAAGGCGCACAAAGGCGCCGGAGAGAGCAACACTGAAAAAAGCGTTTCGGAAAAAACCGAAAACAACCGCCAGCTCGAAGAATTATTAGAAAAAGGACCCGACTATTCCGGCGTTTTAAAAGCCGCTAAATTCTACGACTCGCCCAAAGAAGCCGCTGACGGATTAAAAATTAAAAACCATCTGAATAAAATCGAACAAATTAGAGAATTTACGGCAAGCCCCTTCATAGGAGGCAAAGGTAAAGACCTCACATGGTTCACCGTTATAACCGTTATGGTTAAAAATGGAATTCCGAAAGAAAAAGCCGAATCGATAAGCGAGGTCATCTCCGAAATATATAAACGGGGCGAAAATTAACTATGGCGTTTAATAAAACTGCCTTTCACTTTTTTCGCCGAAGCGTTTTCGCAATATTATCCTCTATGGCGGCCTATATCATCATCGTCTCCTGCGGGCCCGCTTATGCGTGCAGCTCGACCGATTATAATTTCCACGATTTTTTTAAAACCGAGAGCGTTGACTGCGCGAACTTAAACTATAACCCCGTCTCCGATTCCGCCATGCGCTTCTGCACACTTTCGTCTTCTGCCATCAACGCGGCTCATCCCGCCAGGCCGAACGGCGGCACATCCGAAATCAAAGTCGTACTTAAAACCCCCGTTTTTTTCGAAGCTGAAATTAAATACGGCGAAGGCGAAAAAGAAAGCGCGGCAGCTTCCATCGAAAACGAAATCCGCGCGGCCTATAAAAATTTTGGTATCGATCTTTTAACTCAGAGCGAAGCCGAAACCGTTTTTAAAGCTCTCGGCCTGAGCGGCTCGAGCTCTGAAATAAAAATTTTAACTCCCGAATTAATGAAAAAACTCAACGACGAGCATTCCATATACGCGGTCATTGATATCAGTTTTTATAACCTGACCATCGCGAAGCATTTTCAATTCAACATAAAGATGACGGCGAGCGACCGGCGCGACCTTGCCCGAAACGACCGCTACGACGCGCGCATCCGCTATAAAGTTACGCGGTGCGAAACCGGCGATATTTTATGGATAGACGAAGTGACGGGATATTCTGACGATTCATTCTATTACTCGCTCTTCGAAAAAGGAATCATGTACAACTTGAAACAGATCTGCATCAACGAATCGGCCCTCTAA
>CAYTCW010000171.1:0-5531 GCA_964436235.1 uncultured bacterium | reverse complement strand
CAGAATTACTGCGGATGCCACTTTTCAAAAAGATAAACTCTTTATTTAGTCATTATTTTCTCGATACGCCTTACCTGCTCATCATTTTTAATGGCTTCCTGTTCATCTTTATTTAAAACGCTGGAAATATTATAGGAAAAATCTTTGAAGGCGCTCGATAAATAATCTTTCGCCCCCGAATTAATGAACGCCTGGCTGGCTTCGTCGTATTTATTGCCAAGCAGAAGATTTTTCGATATAACGATTATTACCGCGCTGAACATATCGTTGACCGCGCCGCCTATATCGTCGCCGATAGACTTCTTCTGCTGCTCTTTTATGATATCTTCCTTTGTTTTCCCGCCGGAAGTATTCTGAGTAACGCTGTTTTTAACCGTGTCTAAAAGGGTTTTAGTAAATTCGCCGAGTTTCTGGTTTATCTGATCTTTAAGCCAGCTTTTAAAACTATTAACGGCGCTTCTTATGGCTATTTTAGCGATCTCGCCTATTTCGCCTTCCTTGTCGAATTCATCTATAATAGCTTTAACGCCGAGGATGCTTAGCAACCCGTCGATGGCCGGATCTATGGCTTCGCCTATTTTTTTCTGAACGTATCCGTTCACGTCGATAGAGTCACATAGCTGTTTTTTAACGTCGTTTGCGAATGCCAGAGAAAGCGATTCAACGAATTTAAATACTAAATGCGGCATTTCCGCTTTGGAACTGTAAATTAAATTGGATACCTTAGAAATAATCTGAACGCTCGAAGTCGCATCGTCAATGGCCGAAATATCCGCCGCGCTCAGCACGCCGTATTTTTTTAACTTTTCGGCGTTATTTTTAACGAGCGCCTTTATCTCACTGTCGTCGAGAGCGCCTGTTATAATGCGATTTTTAAGTGCCTGGCAATCCGAAGAATTCCTGCTGAGTATATAATCTTTTAAAAGCATCGCCGTAACTATATTTTCTTTTTTGCCGGCATACTCCTGAGCAGCCTTATCTATAAACAAATCTTTGGCTTTGTTTTTAACTTCGCCTTCGATACGCGACATAAAATTATTATAAAGCGGATTCACTTTCGCTAAAGCCGCCTTTGAAAGGCCGTTCATTATCTGGTTATTTATATCCTCAAAAGCCAGCCTTACATTCGAGGCTTTTTTAAGAGAATTAATCCAGCTGATCAATTCGGTCTGCGAAAGATTTATGGTAAGCGGATCGGTAAATTTTAAGGAAAGCGGGCCCACTTTAGTATATTTCGGATTCTGGTTCCAGAAAGGCTGATTTTTAAACGCCACTTCATCGCGTATATAAACCTGGTCTTCCTTGAACGATTTTTGCGATACATGCGTTAATACGTTAGGCGCCTCGGAACTTACCTTAGCTTCGACGCCGAGCATGTGCTTGCTGATATCCGATATTCCGACGATAGGCGGCATCGGTATCTTTGACATTTCAAAAGAGCTCACGCGGTTAAATGTTTTAGTTTCGCTCAATTTAGGCGCCGATTTAAAAGTATTCGAATCGCCGTCGAAAGAGGACGGATCATACTTACTCGCGTTTCTGACTAATTGCTGTTTCGACTGGTCGTAAAGATACTCAACCTTCATCAAGGCGAGCTGGGCCGATTTTTTAGTGTCTTTTTCCTCTTCGATAAACCTGTCGAGGGTAAGCGATGAAGGCGTGATTACGACCGTGCCGCGCTTAGCCGATTTAATATCGTTTGAAAGATGCTGCATAACAAGATTAGTCAGTTCCTCGACTTCATTCTTCTGCACTATCGTCATTATCTGACGATTCTGCGACTGCATGTAAAAATAAAAAATATTAAACACCATAACTAAAATAGTGAAGGCAAGAAGAGTTTCTATAAGCGTAAACGCTTTTTCAGCCTTCCGGGAACTAAGGGTATCATTACTCACTGTCAAGCACCTTCTTTTAATTTTTTATTTTTGATATTTAAATTACACAATTGACTTTTGTTGCCGGCCTCGCCGCTCTTAACTATAAAACAAAATCGCGGTGAATTATAGATGAAAGCGTTACATAGCGCTGATCGGTTTTTTTAGATAAAAAATCGCCTTCATACCACCACACGCTCACTTCTATCATCAGCATATCGTTGCTCGAATCCAACCTTGTCAAAGTCGCTCTGCGCTTGAATTTATCGTATTCGTTATTGATATTTTTATGGCCCGCCCCGAATTGCGAGGTAACTATTTCAGTCTGGGACCCCTGCGGCAGAAGTTTAAATTCGCTATTTTGACCGAGCACCGATCGCAGCTCGGGAAACGAGCAGGCGGAATATTGATCGAGGGCGTCCTGGGCTAAACGCATTCCTACCTGTATATCGTGAATGTTGATAGTATATTTAACGGTCGTGCCGAATAAATTTACCGATGGTATTATGGTTATAGCCAGAATTACGAGCGCGATCATCACTTCTAAAAATGAATAACCCTTTCGGGCGTTAATACGAACTTTATTTCCGTTTTTGTTCTTTTTTGTACTCATATTTGTATTTCCTGGATCGTTCATTTCAATCACCTTCATAATTTATTCCACCCTGTTTATTTTATAAGTGCTGAACTGTTCTGCGAGGACCGCCCTGTAACGGTCGGGCGCGAACCGGCCGACATGCGGTATCAGGCTTAAAAACGAACAGGTGGTAACTTCGGGCGTGTACCAGATCGTAAGATCGCCGTTGATTTTACGAGGATCGAATTTTTCGCAGACTAAGTTGCCTATTATATGCGACGCGGCGCCGCTTGTTTCAATGCCTTCCTTAGCGTAAACCGGCGCCATTATACGAGCCTGCGAAGCCGGAGATATCGTGACTTTTTTAAAACACACTATGACGAACGGAACCATGCGCCCGCCGTCGCCATGAACGACTTCGCTGCCGTTGAAGCGGTCTTTAGACATCGGAAGGTGCAGTACGTCGCCTTTAATAGTGAGATTGCCGTTAACTACGAGCTGGCCGGCACCGTAAAAACTTTTGCTCGAATTAAGAGTAAGATCGCCGTTGACATATATAACGCCGTTTATCTTAATTACGTTATTTTCGTCGCGCAACGAAGAGTCGTTGTTGAACGCCTCGCCGTTAGCATAAACTAAACTGGCTTTTTTCTGATACTGATCGGGTTCGTATATATTTTCGATAATACCGTCCACCTTAGCTTCGGCAGGTTTTTCATAAAAAGAATAAGAATAGCCGTAAACTTCGGTATTGTAGTAATAACCGCCGAATTTAAGCGTGCAGGGCGGAAAAGGCACCGGCACGGTAAATATTACGCCCTTCATACTCCTGATTTGCTTAGCCACGTTGCCGTCGATTCTGAGTTTCATGGTCGGAAAGAGGCACCAGTCGCCGAAGAAGCGAACTTTAGGCTTTTTAAGCATACCATCGATCGCGCTGACTACTAAATGGCCGATGGCATAAAAACCTATCGATGGAGACGGAATAAATGATGGAAGAACTGAGACGTCAACGGGAAAATCGGGAATAAAAGTCGTCGGCATATAAGTTTTCACCGTGCCGACCGGGCCGAATATCAACTTAAAGGCCGGCATATACTTCGGATATATCAAAAGCAGATCGTTAAGACCCGTCGGAATCTGCTGCTGTTCGGTGCCGCCTATATAGCACAGCCCCGGAAACCGCACGATCTGCGAATTAAAAGTGCCTTTGAAAAAATTTACGATATCGTCGGGAAAGTTAAACCGGCCGGTATATCCGTAATCGAGGCTTATATTATTCAGCTTGAACATCCCTCTGTGGTTAAAACCCCAGTCGTCAGCTGAATATTTTTTCTTTTCACTGTTGAGCCAGTAAAAGCTGTAAAGCGGATTAGCCGCCGCCATATCTATTACTTTAATGTCGCGCGATGCCTCGATATCGGTTTTAAAAGCGATATTGCTTCCTGCGGGAACGAATTCGACGCTGCATCTGAAAAAGAGCGTCGCCATTTTTTCAATTACGATATTACCGGTTATAGGTTTAATATCCGGAACATGGATCTGATTAACCACCGACATAAGTGCTTTTTTCAGCATAGCGCTGATATCGATATGAATATCGAGAACTTTAAGCGTGTCTTTGAGCGAATCGGTAATGAAAGATAAAAGAGTGTTAATAGGCGTAGGCGCGGAATCCGATACTATTTTAGCCGCCATGCTGCCGACCGGAATGTCTATAACTAGCTTATTCAATCCTAAAAAATCAAAAAGCTGATCGCCTAATTTGCTTACATAATTATGGAGCGAATCATCAAATTTAGCGCCAGCCCATAGAACATGGCCCTTATCGGAAATGACCGGCTTCATTTCACGAAGCTCCATAACGCATTTCACCTTCGTTTTGTTAACGTCGCCGCCCATTTTTTTAATCTGCGAAGCCACACCTGGAAGTTTTGAAATATCAAGCGTTTGTTTATACCAGTCTTTAGGAAGAATCATATCGGGCGAGAGCGTAAGCGATAACTCGGTTCCCGGTATATACGAGCCGGCAGTCGTTCCGGCCCCCGCTATAAGCGTTGGAATTCTCAGGCGGGCAAACCAGGAAGCATCGGCGTTAGTAAAAATTTTAACGATATCTTTTATGAACTGAAATGGATTAACGTTATTAAAATCGTTCATCTGCGTGCCTATATGATAAATAGCCGCACTGATGGCGCCTTCTGCTACAAGTTTCGATTTTTCAACGTTGACTACATGAAAAGTTTTCGCATCCTGATTGCTCTGATAGCTTACCAGAAAAAAAGCGACGATGCCTGTTATAAAAACAGCCGTGAGCGCTAAAGGAATAGCCATGCCTCTGCGGCCGGCCGCGGAGGCGCGGGCTGTTTTTGTCGGGGCCAAACGCCCGCCGTAAGACGAAAATAATTTAAATAAAATCTCGTTCATCAAATATCAATCCTTTAATTAAAAATCTTTATTAGGCAGTTTAAAGTTGAGGTTCGGCCTATCGTTCTTAAAGCGATTTATCGCATCATCGGCTACCGACGAAATGCTTTTTAACGCATTCACCTTATCCGGAAAGGCCTTCATATAAAACTGCGTATTGACCACGGCGAGCGATCCCCATGCGCGTTTCTCCTGTACGCTGTCGCCGGTGAGCCTGTAAATATTAACTATATGCGATAGCGCCGCCGATTTAACGCAAATATTATCGGTAGTGCGCGCTATATCTCGTAAATTTTTCAGAGATTCGTCGTACTGCCCGTTTTTTATCATTTCGGCCGCGTTTTTAATGCCCGAATGATTTTGCGCCTGACGCATCATCGGCATTATCTCATGATTAAAATCTATGTCGTCTAATTTGGTCATAAGTTTTTCTTCGACGTATTTATCGAATTCGGAACGGGCCATAGGAGGCATTTTAGCTGTGTGAGCGCCGTAATAAGGCGAATCATCCCATGTAAAATGGGCGCTGCGCACGGCGGCCACCGGAGAAAACCTGTTTTTAGGCAATACGACGGACACTGTTTCAAAATGATTATAAATAAAACCGTCCTTAGGTGAATCGATTTTTTTATGAGTGGCCTCGAAAGGCG
>CAYTCW010000170.1:0-8222 GCA_964436235.1 uncultured bacterium | reverse complement strand
ACTTATCAGAGAATTAAAACTTTATATCAGTCAAAAACTATAGCCGTTCAGGAATTCGACAAAGCCGAAGCCGCCTATAAGATGGCTTCTTCTAAGATGAACGAGGCTAAAGCGCAGATAGAGGTTATAATATCACGGCGCGCGCAGATCGACGCCAAGGAAAAGCAGTTGATGGCTAATATTCAAAAGATGAAAAGAATGAAGGAATATACCGTAGTTACTTCGCCTATCGACGGAAGGATAACCGCCCGTCAGACGGAGGTCGGCATGCTCGCTTCGCCCGGAATGCCTTTAGTTACGGTCGAAGATTATAAAAACATGCTTTTTTCGGCGGTAGTGCCGGAGCAGATAATCAATAACATCA
This sequence comes from uncultured bacterium, assembly GCA_964436235.1. Taxonomy (GTDB): domain Bacteria; phylum Muiribacteriota; class UBA9980; order UBA9980; family UBA9980; genus UBA9980. The sequence continues at coordinate 7,858 of CAYTCW010000170.1, read as the reverse complement.
AAATTAACGATCAGGTTAAAGTAATAGTTGATGTAATCCAGGACCAGGTTTTCATGGGCGAGGTATGTGAAATATCGCCGACCGGCGATGTAATGACTCACACTTTCACGGTTAAAATAGCGCTTCATCACGATGCGCGTTTAAAAAGCGGAATGTATGCGCGCGGATTGTTCGATAAGCAGACCGTAAAGAAAATATCGATCCCTTCCGATTTTATAGTAAAGCGCGGCCAGATGTTTATGGTTTATACCTCGGAAAAAGAATTTAAATATATCAGGCCCGGCTCTTCATACGGCAATTTGACGGAAGTACTTTCCGGTTTAAATCCGGGCGAGGTAATAATTAAAAAGTAAAATTCGCTTAACGCCGTTTTATAAAATCAAAGGAAGTGATTTCGAATGAAAAACGATAAAAAAAATAAAGAGGATGTCCTCGAAAATAAAAACAATATAGATAACTCCTCCGCGAACGGAAATCCGGAAATTCCGCATCAGGGCGATTACGAGCATAGCGGTTTTGCGGGCGGCTTAGCCAAGGGGTTTATCGATTCAAAATTAACGCCGCTTGTTATTTTACTGTCGCTACTGCTCGGCATATTCGCCATAATTATGACGCCGCGCGAAGAAGAGCCGCAGATAGTCGTTCCGATGATTGACGTATTCGTGCAGATGCCGGGCGCGTCTCCGGCTGAAATAGAAAAACGCGTGATCAACCCTATGGAAAAGCTTTTATGGGAGATCCCTGGCGTCGAGCATGTATATTCGACCGCGCAGAATGAAGGCTCGATGACTATCGTGCGTTTTAAAGTAAGCGAAGACGCCGAAAAAAGTCTCGTGAAGATAATGGAGAAGATGGAGCATCATAAAGACCGTATTCCGCCGGAAGTTTACGGACCGTTTATAAAGAGCCGCTCCATAGACGACGTTCCAATACTCGCGCTCACGCTTCATTCAAAAAATCAGGACCATTACATGTTAAGAAGAGCCGCTGCTCAGCTTACCAACGAACTCAAATCGGTCAACGACGTTTCCGACGTAAGTATAATAGGCGGCCAGCGCCGCGAGGTGCGCGTCGAGTTCGATCCTAATAAGCTCGCCGCATACGGCATATCGCCGATGGAAATTATTAATATTATTTCAGATTCCAATCGTCAAAGCCTCAATAATTCATTCAAAAACAATAATACTGAATATAAAGTAACCGTAGGCGGTTTCTTCAAATCGGTTGACGATATTAAAAAGCTCGTCGTGCGTTCGGTAAATAAGCGCGCGATATATCTTGACGAGATAGCCGAAATAACGGATGACGTTTCCGAGCCGGAAAATTACGTTTTATTCAAGCACGGCGCCGGTTCTAAAATCGCGGCGGCCGAAGATAAAAAGGCCGGAAGCGGTTTTGAAAACGCCGTCACGATAGCCGTTTCTAAGCGTCAGGGCACGAACGCCATCGTTATCGCGGAAGAGGTTCTGGATAAGGTAAATAAAGTCAGGGGCCTTTTTATATCTAAAGATGTAGATATAACCGTAACGCGCAATTATGGCGAAACGGCGTCGGAAAAATCGAACGAGCTTCTATATCACATGGCGCTTGCTACTATATCGGTTACCATACTTATATGGATGTTTTTAGGATTTAAAGCGTCAGTGGTAGTTGCTATCGCAATTCCCGTAACGCTGGCGCTCACGCTATTGGTGTTTTATTTATATGGTTATACGCTGAATAGAATAACGCTTTTCGCGCTGATATTTTCGATAGGAATACTCGTCGATGACGCTATCGTCGTCGTCGAAAATATGGTGCGTCATTTTCATCTGCCGCGTAATAAGGGCCGCAATATGATAAAGGTGGCCGTCGAATCGGTCGCGGAGGTTGGCAACCCGACGATACTTGCCACTATAGCCGTTATCGTGGCAATACTTCCGATGGCTTTCGTTTCAGGTCTTATGGGACCGTATATGAGGCCTATACCGGTGGGCGCTTCCGCGGCGATGATATTTTCGCTTATAGTGGCTTTTATGGTAACGCCCTGGGCTTCCATTCGGATACTCAACCTTAAAGATATCGAAGCCGGCCATGGCGGCCATCATGAAGGCGCAAACGACGATTTTTTAACAAGACTTTATCATAGAATAATGGAGCCGGTATTAAACGTAAAAAAATATCGTTATATCTTTCTGGCTTCGGTAACGGCGCTTTTGCTCATAACGGTTTTAATGGTGCCGGCTCGCATGGTTAAGGTCAAAATGCTTCCATTCGATAATAAATCGGAATTCCAGGTTATAATAGACATGCCGGAAGGCACCACGCTCGAGCAGACAGCGGCCGTCACAAAGGAAATAGCGGATTATATTTCGACGATACCCGAGGTGAGCGATCTTATACTTTATCCGGGAACCGCGGCGCCTCATAATTTTAACGGCTTAGTGCGCCATTATTTTATGCGTAGCGGCCAGAGCGTTTCCGACATTCAGGTAAATCTTTCCGCCAAGCACGACAGAAAGCGCAGCTCGCACGAGATAGCGGTCGCTTCCCGTCCTGAAATTCAAAAGATAGCTAAAAAATTCAACGCCAACGTTAAAGTGGCCGAAGTTCCCCCCGGCCCGCCGGTTTTGCAGACGCTCGTAGCCGAAATTTATGGTCCCGATTATGAAACGGTTAAATATATAGCCTCCGATCTTGCTAAGAAATTCGCCGAAGTTGACGGCGTAGTAGATATCGATACTTATGTTGAAGATACTTCTGAGCGTTTTTTATTTAATATAGACAGGCAGAAGGCCGCGCTTAACGGGTTGAGTCACGGCGAAGTGATGGCGGCGGCCCGTCTGGGTATCGCAGGTCAGAAAGTATCGCTGATGCATGATTCCGACGAAATGGAAGACGTTTATATTAACGTGACTCCGCCTGAAAAGCAGAGGTCTTCGGTTGAAAGCATACTTAATATGCACGCATTTTCGCGTATGACCGGTCGCGCTACGCCGCTATCGGAGATAATGACGGTCGAAAAAACTTATGACAACATTAATATATATCATAAGAATTTAAAGCCGGTATCTTATGTGGTGGCCGATGTCGCGGGTTCGGAAGAAAGCCCGGTATATCCGATATTAAAGCTGCGCGAGATTTTAGCTTCTTATAACACGCTGTCGGGGCCTATCAAACAATATACCTTTACGACGAAAACGCCGGAGAACACTTCGCTCGGCTATTTTTTAAAGTGGGACGGCGAGTGGCACATTACGGTCGAAGTATTCCGCGATCTCGGCACTGCCTTTGTGATAGCCATGATAATGATTTATATATTAGTCGTCGGCTGGTTCCAGTCGTTTAAAACTCCGCTTGTTATAATGGCGCCAATTCCGCTGACGCTCGTCGGCATATTGCCTGCCCATTATTTATTCGGCGCTTTTTTTACGGCCACTTCGATGATAGGTTTTATAGCGGGCGCGGGCATTATAGTCCGCAATTCGATAATCCTCGTCGATTTTATCAATCTGAAGGTCGCCGAAGGGCTTCCTTTAAAAGAAGCCGTGGTAGAGGCCGGTTCGATAAGGTTCCGTCCGATGCTTTTAACGGCGGCGGCGGTGGTTGTCGGATCGTTTGTAATGCTCTTCGATCCTATATTCCAGGGCCTCGCCATTTCATTGATGGCCGGAGAAATAGCATCCACGCTGCTTTCGCGCATGACCGTTCCGGTGCTTTATTATATGTCGGAAGCTAAAGACGGTGAATAGTAAGTAAAAATTTATCGTTGAAAAATAGAGATAAAGATAAAGGTAAAAAAGGCTGTTTTAAAAGTAATTTTGAAACGGCCTTTTTTAAAATCAATTAAAGAGACCGCGTCCGTGTTTTATTCAAAGCGGAGTAAATTTATATTGATGCGGGCCTAATTTTCGTTAGCGTCGATATTGTATTTACTTATTTTTTCGTAAAGGGTTGTACGGTCGATTTTTAATATGCGCGCCGTTTTGGATTTATTGTTTTTAGTGGCCTTGAGAACGAATTCTATATATTTGCCTTCGAGATAATCGAGCGGCAGAAGTTTTTCGGGATCGAGTTTTGCTAAGCCGTCTGAGGACTGCGATATTAAAAAATTGATTAAAGAGTCGGCCGTATTTAAATTTTTATTGGTTTCGGCTGATTGGAGGGCTTCTTCGGTCACCTGGAATGGAAGATGTTCGACGAAGATCTTTTCGGTTTCGGGGTTCATTGTAAGCATGGTTCGTTTCACGACGTTTCTGAGTTCGCGGATATTGCCGGGCCATGTGTGATTTTGAAGAAGTCCGAGCGCCGCGATAGTTACCGAAGCTATTTTTTTATTGAATTCCTTATTATATTCTTCTATCATTTCCATTAAAATCAGGTGGAGATCGCTTTTTCTTTCACGCAGCGGCGGCAGTTTTATCATTACTTCGTTGATGCGAAAATAAAGGTCGGAGCGGAATTCTTTAGCCGGAACAGCTTCTTCGAGATTTTTATTCGTCGCCGCTATGACGCGCACGTCGATTTTTATATTTTTACTCGAACCGATCGGCTGTATTTCGCGGGTTTCGAGTGCGCGCAATATTTTAGCCTGCATTTTTAAACTCATATCGCCTATTTCGTCAAGGAACAGGGTGCCGCCGTCGGCCTGTTTGAATTTGCCTTCCATGTCGGCGGTAGCGCCGGTGAAAGAGCCTTTCGAGTGGCCGAATAAATGAGATTCGATCAATTCATCCGGCACCGCGGAACAGTTGACGGCAATGAAAGGTTTGGCGGCTCTTTTAGATCTTTCGCAGATGGCCTGAGCTATAAGTTCTTTTCCCGTGCCGGATTCGCCGAGAATTAATATAGTAGCGTCCGTCGGTGCAACACAGTTTATCAATTCAAAAATTTTTTTCATTTCAGGCTCGGCCGATATTAGTTTTGAATATTTGACTATGTCGTTGCCCGCGGAGTTAAATTTTATATCTGACAAATTTTACCCCTTGCCATTTTAAGTGTTTTAATTTATAATTAGACGATCAGATCGCTATATTTTATATCTAATCGTCGATATTGTCAATTAATTTTTTGGGCGGGTGTATTAATTTTGAAGTTTTTCGTTATTAAAAAAATGAAATCGGCTGAATTGATAAACTAAATAAGCTAAGATAAATTGATCAAGCCGGATTAAACGGGTTAAGTAAAATTAATATGAAATGAACTATATTAAAATAATAGCATATTGTATTCAGAGGCGGTTTTTATTGACTATGAGAACTAATAGATCATGTAAAATGTTATTTTTCTTTATTTTTTATTTTTCGGTATCGGTATTTTCTTTACTTCCGCCGACTGAATGTTTTTTCGCCGGTATAATTCGTCCGGTGTATGCTTTTGCAGCCGGCGATATTTTATTTCCCCTTAAAATCAACGACAGCGTTTCGGCTACTTTCGCCGAATACAGGTCTAATCATCTTCATGCCGGCGCGGACTTTCGCACGCAAAGAAGAAACGGCATTCCAGTTATAGCTCCATCGGCCGGCAAAATCGTGAATTTATACGGCGACGAAAACGGTTATGGCTTGATGCTTACATTTAAAGCCGATAACGGTTTAATTTATAAATTCGCGCATCTATCGGCGTTTGAAAATGAAAAACTCGGCCTTAACGATTATGTAAAAAAAGCCCGGGCCGATAATAACAGGCGTTTTACTTTCGATATAGATTTGAGCCCGGAAAATATAACTGCCGGCGCGGGCGAAATTATCGCCTATTCAGGCGATACGGGGGCCGGCCCGCCTCATCTACATTTTGAAATTACTGCCGACGGAGGAAATGATAGAGCAAAAAATAAAGTAAAAGTTGATGGCACGGCAGCGCTTAATCCTTTTAATTATCTGTCCGCGGCCGAACTTAAAGATGAAACTCCGGTCAATATAGCGGCTGCGATGATAATACCCGACGATCAAAATTCTTTAGTGGAGGGTAAACCGGTCGGCGCGCTTTATAATTTCAAGCAGGCGGGCGCTTTCGATTTATCGGTGAATGCGCTCGGAAGAATAAAAATATTAATCAAAGCCTTTGATGAAAATAAATTATTCAAAGATAACGAGTCGAAAATGGGCGTTTATAAAATAGAATTGAAAGAAATCGAGCTTTTTTCGGCCGGCCGTCCGGCTGAAAAAGACGGCGCGCTTATATACTCTCTTGTTTTTGATTCGATAGGCGATAAATATTCAAGATCGCCGGAAATCGTTTATGACATGTATTATTCTAAGATTTCCGGCGGCAATTTTTATTATAATATGTTTTATTCGGGTGCGGCGGAAGGCCGTCCGCAATATATAGCCGCCGCGCGTGACGGCGGAGTAATCGAAATAAAAACCGGCGAAAAGAGATATTTTGAAATAAGCGCCTGTGATTATTTTAATAATATTTCTAAAAGAGTGATCGAAATAAATGGCAGCGGCTCGAGTTCCGCTAAATCTATGCAGGCAGGAGAAGCGGAAGTTGATGAAGCTGGCTCGCCGGAAGAAGATATTTCAGGCGCGCCGCAAAAAAAATCGCAGCCGGCAAAAAATCTGAAAACAAAGGCGGCGTCGAAAAAAATAAATAAAACGGACGTCGAAAAAAATAAAAATAAAAATAAAAAAATTAAAAATGATAAAGCGCAGGTCAATGATAAGGTTATCGTAGAATATTCAGAGAATGTAATATTATTTAAAATAAAGCGCTCGTCGGGAAAGAGACAGCCGGTTATTACCCATAACGGTTCCGGGATGAAGAGCTTCGCAGCCGCCGGATATTATTGTTATTATAAAGGCTATGACGAGTTCGCGGCGATGCCGGAAATAACGGTGAAATATTTCGTGGCAAAGGATAACGCGGTTCCGTTCGATGAAAACAAGTCCGTAGAAGGCCAAAACCGCCCAAATAGTCCGGACTGTTCGAACGATTCGGCCGGCGTCGAAAAAAAATATGGATTGAAGATTTATAAAATACAGCCGGGCGAATTTGTTAAAATAGGTTCTGACGGGCGTTACATGATTAAATTGACGGCTTTGAAAGATACCGTTAAGCCTTTTTATGCGGGCGAAATGAATTTAACTGCTGCGGGCGAAGATTCCGTCATATACTCTCAGTCCGCCTCCGGCGCGGATGAAACCGGAAATTATTCTTTAGATATAGGTTTTTCGCGTCCGGGCTTCGGGGCTAAAATTTATTATAAGCTGACGGATGAAAATAAAATTTTGCTCGACGCCGGATTGTATCAGTTATATTCAAAAACCAGAATATTTCTCGGAAATACCGTTGAAACGGTTGAAGGCGGCAGATATTTAAGCGCGCCGTTTAAAAATATGAAGCGGCTTAGCTGTGCGGTTTTTAAAGATAAAAAACCGCCGTTTTTAAAAATATCTAAAAAATCGGGCGCAAGGTTGGCCAAGCCTTTAAAATTATCAGCTAAGGCTGAAAATAACTTTTTAAGTTTTAATCTGCGCGACGCGGAAAGCGGCGTTAATCGCGCGAATATAAAGTATTATATCGACGGCGCGGAAAGCGGCAATTATGAATATTTTTCGGGCTCGCTATTAAATTGTTATATATACGATATAAGGACGGGATTGAATTTAAGTCCGGGCGTGCATAAAATTAAAATTATAGCGGTTGATAACTCGGGTAATAAGGCTGTTTACGAAAAAGAATTCAAGATAATAAAGTAATTAATATATGAGTCAGCTCCGGAAAGTCAAAAAAATGGCAAAAGCGTGTCTGAAAATTATTGAAAAATCGGTTATTTGGAATGGGTTCGTATATTTAATAAAAAACTCATAAAATTATTTTTAAAAAAAGCTTGACACTAAAAACGGACTGTGTTATAATAATTTCACAACAGAAA